>NZ_QTWZ01000005.1:0-187266 GCF_003461385.1 Ruminococcus sp. AF17-1AC | reverse complement strand
CTCTTTGCGTATCTACATTGCGCTTAGGGCTAGAAAGGCGGTGCAGATTTAATTCTCCGATATCACTTTTATCTGATATCTGACTTCTTTATGCTATTTTTCATTAAATCTGCACCTTGTCGGCTTGCGCCGAATGAGGCTCTGCCTCATACTCCGCTAGGGGCTTTGCCCCTAGACCCCACAAGCCCTCTAGCGCCGGGCTTGAGCGTGCGCTTTATCTCTCGCTTCGCTCGGTGCTTTATTTTACTTTATGCTTGTAATTTACTTTGGTCTGCTATGCTCATTCCTCATTTCTCATTCCTCACTTAAATCCCCCCTCCGACAATTTTTACACCCAAAACTGTGTTATGTTTAAACTGAGTTTATAAAACCCTATTATAATATCTTTACAATAACAAAAATAGGAGAAAATATATGCTTAGTTTAAAGGACATAAAAAAAGATTATGTCGTTGGTGATTCCACCGTTTCTGCCCTTAAAGGCGTTAGCATTGATTTTCGTGAGAATGAGTTCGTTTCTATCCTTGGCCCGTCAGGCTGCGGTAAAACCACTCTTTTGAACATTATCGGCGGTCTTGACAGATATACCTGCGGTGACCTTAACATTAACGACAAATCTACCAAGGATTTCAAGGATTGCGACTGGGATTCCTACAGAAACCATTCCATAGGCTTCGTGTTCCAGAGCTATAACCTTATACCGCACCAGACAGTGCTTTCAAACGTTGAGCTTGCTTTGACCCTCTCAGGTGTTTCAAAGTCAGAAAGACGTGAAAGAGCCGTCAAGGCTCTCGAGCAGGTGGGTCTTGGCGACCAGCTCCACAAAAAGCCTAATCAGATGTCAGGCGGTCAGATGCAGAGAGTTGCCATTGCAAGAGCGCTTGTGAATGAGCCTGACATTCTGCTTGCAGACGAGCCTACAGGTGCGCTTGATACTGAAACAAGCGTGCAGATAATGGAGCTTTTGAAGAGCATTTCCAAGGACAAGCTTATTATAATGGTAACTCACAATCCTGAGCTTGCAATGAAATATTCTTCAAGAATAATCAAACTTCTTGACGGAAAGGTCATAGACGATTCCGACCCTCTTGACAAGAATGTTGTTGAGCCTATCAAAAAGCCTGAAAAAGAGCCTACAAAGGCTGACAAAAAGGCGGCGAAGAAAGAGCGCAAAAAGCTTAAAACTTCCATGAGCTTCCTTACTGCACTGTCTTTGAGCCGAAACAATCTTATGACAAAAAAGGCAAGAACGCTTCTTACCTCTTTTGCAGGCTCTATTGGTATAATCGGTATCGCACTTATTCTTTCTATCTCAAACGGCGTTCAGCTTTATATAGATCAGGTGCAGTCTGATACCCTTTCAAGCTATCCGCTTCAGATAACAAAGACCACTGCAAGTATAGGCGAGATAATGAACACCATGGCGAAAAACCATGAGGATTCAGCAAACCACGATAAAGACAAGGTCTATTCTCAGAATGCCATGGGCGAGATGATAAACACTCTCATGGAAGAAACAAAGGTCAACAATCTGGAGAAGTTCAAGAAATATCTTGACGATAACAGCGACCTGAAAGACCTTACAAGCGACGTTCAGTACACATACGCCACCACACTTAACGTTTTTACGGAGAGCGACAGCGGTGTAATGCAGGTCAATCCGTCAACGCTTCTTGAAGATATGGGATATATGTCCTCAACTCAGATGGAAGCAATGTCCATGAGTGGCTCAATGGGTGGCATGATGGGCATGGGTACTGACGTATGGAGCGAAATGATAGATAACGAGGAGCTTATCGACAAGCAGTATGACGTTATCGCAGGACGTTTGCCTGAAAAGTATAACGAAGTTGTGCTTGTAGTTGATAAGAACAACGAGATAAACGACTATGTGCTTTATTCTCTCGGGCTTCTCGACCCAAGCTCGCTTAACGGCATAGTAAGACGTGCCATGGCAGGAGAGGATATATCCGTTGACAGCGAACAGCACGTTTACACCTATGATGAGCTTCTTGACCTGAAATTCAAGGTCGTTCCTACACCTGATCTCTATAAGAAAAAAGACGGTGTGTGGGAAAATATGACAGGCGATGAGAACTACATGAAAAAGGCTGTTGCAAACGGCACAGAAATAAGTGTAGTCGGTATCCTGCGACCTGACGAGGACGCTTCCTCTGCTTCCATAAGCGGTGCGATAGGCTATCGTCATGACCTTATGACATATCTTATCGACGAAGTAGATAAAAGCGAGATAGTAAAAGAGCAGATAGCAAATCCTGACATAGATGTTTTCACAGGACTTAAGTTCAAAACGGACGAGAATGCGGCAGATACAGACAGCAGTTCAGAAACCGTTTCCGACAGCACAGCAGATACAGAAAGCAAGGCTGACAAAACAGCAGACAGCTCCGACGCAGATAAGAAGGCTGGTTTGGTTGCAGGCGACAGCTCTATGGAAATTCCTGAGGGAATGACCGAGGAGCAGTATAAGGCTCTTATGGAGCAGAGCGGTGCTTCCGATACAGGCGAGCTTGCAGATATGGGCATGAATGCCATGGGTTCAATGGATATGTCAGCAATTCAGGGCGGTGATATGTCATCGCTTACCGAAACTCAGAAGAAGTATATAGCTTCACTTTCTGACGAGCAAATGGAGCTTATGAAGCAAATGCTCAAAGAACAGTCCGACACAAATGCGGATCAGCTTGCAAATAGCGGAAAATATTCCACTTCAAACTATGACAACAACATGAAAACTCTTGGCTATTCAGTTGTTGAAGACCCTGACAGCATAAATATCTATCCTGTGGACTTTGCTTCAAAGGAAAAGATAATAGATATTATCGACGATTACAACGACAGTGTTGGCGAAGAGGACAAGATAGAATACACAGATTATGTTGGTCTTATGATGAGTTCTATCACGTCTATAATAAACGCTATCAGCTATGTTCTTATCGCATTTGTTGCAATTTCACTTGTCGTATCATCTATCATGATAGGCATTATAACCTACATCTCAGTTTTGGAAAGAACAAAGGAGATAGGTATTCTGAGAAGTATCGGTGCATCAAAGAGGGATATATCAAGAGTGTTCAATGCCGAAACAGTTATCGTGGGATTTGTGGCAGGTGCATTGGGAATAATTATCTCCTATCTGCTCACAATACCGATAAATATGATAATCTCACATCTTACAGACGTGCCGATAAGAGCTTCAATACCTGTCAGTGCGGCAGTTATACTCATTGCAATAAGCGTTTGCCTGACGCTTATCGCAGGTCTGTTCCCGTCAAGAGTGGCGGCAAAGAAAGACCCTGTTATCGCACTGAGAACAGAATAGTTTATTTTATACCCCAAGGAGGTAATCACTATGAAAAAGCTTACAGCAGAAAAAATTGACAACATCATGGGCGCAATGAGTTGTATCGTAACAGGTTTTTGTCTTATGGCGCTCATTATGATGGGACATTGCTGATTTTCTGACATTTCCATAACAAATTCCTATATAAGCTGCTGCCCGTCATACCATTTTGGTTGGCGGGCAGTAGTTTTCTTGTGAATTGGTGCGGTATGGCTTAGAATATTCTATAAACCGTCACAAATTTTACACAATAATAGGTTATTATATAAGCAAAGAATATGAATTAAGGTAGCAACACACAAGATTTGTATGCAAGCAGATTGCGTGCAAAGCCGACAGGCGTTCCTTGTACGGTGCTGCCTGAATATGGAGGAATACTTATGGCAAAGATACTTGTTGTTGATGATGAGATAAAGATAAGAGAGATAATAAAGGAGTATGCCGAGTTCGAGGGCTATGAGGTGGCTCAGGCTGAGGATGGTATGCAGGCTGTGGAAATGGTGAAAAATCAGGATTTCGATATCATCATAATGGACGTTATGATGCCGAAGCTTGACGGCTATTCAGCTTGCAAGGAGATAAGAAAAATAAAGCAGATACCTGTTATAATGCTTTCGGCAAGGGGCGAGGAGTATGACAAGCTTTTCGGCTTTGAGATAGGCGTTGACGATTATGTAGTAAAACCGTTCTCGCCAAAGGAGCTTATGGCAAGGATAAGGGCGGTGCTTAACCGTGCGTCAGCTTCTCAGCGCACTGAGGACGTTATAAGATACGAGGGATTAGAGATAAACTTTACGGCCCGTGAGGTAAAGATAGACGGGAAGAAGGTTTCCATGACTCCGAAAGAGTATGACCTGCTTTTCTATCTGGTGAAGAACATGAACATTGCGCTTTCAAGAGAGAAGCTTCTTGAAGAGGTATGGGGCTTTGATTTTTACGGTGACGACAGAACTGTGGATACTCACATAAAAATGCTGAGAAACAGCCTTGGAAAATACCGCAATCTTATTGTTACTCTGAGAGGAATGGGATATAAGTTTGAAAAGATCCAGTAAGCTTGCAGAAGTCAAGGAAAAAGTCAGCAATAAGACAGCGGAGATAAAGGCGAAAAGAAGTCTGCGGTCATATGTGTGGATGTATTTTATCTTCTTCACGGCTTTTATTCTTATTCTTATTTGGCTTTTTCAGTATTTTTTCTTGGAAAGATATTATCAGTCGGCGAAGATAAGAGATATTACAGACGCTGCAAATCAGATAATCCAAGCATATGGCACTGACCAGCAGGAGGTAACGAACCGCTCGCTGGCTTTTGACAACAGCCTTTGCATCGTTATAACGGACGAAATGGGCAATCCTCTTGTGATGGAAAACAACATGGGAGCATATTCGCATCTTAACAAGATCATAAACAAGGGCTATGGCATCGGACTTTTCAAGATGATATCTAAGCTAAAACAGTCGGACGATAACTACATCACGAAAATTGCTCAGAATGAGAATTTCAAGAGCAAGGAGATATTTTACTGCACGTCTATCTACACTGATGATTCGGATAAGCAGGCGTATCTTTTTATTGAAAGCTCAATAGAGCCGATAGATTCCACTGTAAGCATTATAAGAGAACAGCTCATTTATATCACTATCATACTTTTTGAGCTTGCTTTTATTGTAACTATGTATATCTCAAAGCGACTTTCAAAGCCTATCGTTGACATTACTAACACGGCGAAGAAATTCGGTGAAGGGGATTATGCGGTGGAGTTCAATGGCCATGGCTATTGTGAGATAGAGGAGCTTTCCACGGTGCTTAACAATGCCAAGGACGAGATACAAAAGGTATCGGAGCTTAGGAAAGACCTTATTGCGAACATATCTCACGACCTGAGAACACCGCTCACTATGGTAAAGGCTTATGCGGAAATGATAAGGGACTTGTCGGGGGATAATCCTGTGAAGAGGCAGGAGCATATCCAAGTCATTATCGACGAGGCTGACAGGCTTTCAAGTCTGGTAAATAATCTGCTGGAGCTTTCAAAGCTGGAGTCGGGCAATGCGGAGCTTAAACTCACGGACTTCTCTATAGTTGACAAGCTCAATGACTGCATGACTCGATATCAGATACTCATAGAGCAAAATGGTTATGATATCAAGTATATCCCAGACGAGGACAGAGTGATAACGGCGGATATTACAAAGCTGGATCAGGTCATTTACAACTTTATAAACAACGCTATAAACTACACAGGTGACAACAAGGTCATTCGTATCAAGCAGATAAACAAGGCTGATGTGGTGCGTATCGAGGTAACGGACAACGGCAAGGGCATTTCTAAGGAGCTTCTGCCGAAGATATTTGACAGATACTACCGTGACGCAAAGGTAAAGCGTGACGTGGTAGGCACAGGACTTGGACTTTCCATTTGTCAGGAGATACTCAAAGCCCACGGCTTTGCATACGGCGTTCAATCGGAGGAGGGCAAAGGCTCGACCTTCTGGTTTGAAGCGAAGATTGCAAAGCAGGAGAGCAAGACTGTTCAGAAAATGGAGAGCAGGCTTTCGCTCAGCGGGCTGGAGGAGAAATAGGGTAAAATATGAGAGTGCATTTCACTGAGGTGGTAATGCACTCTTTTTTATTATATCAGCGTCTGCCATGGTGAAATAACAAAGTTGGGTTTATAAATAATGATCCATGAGCGACAATAAAAAACCGCCTTACATAAAGTAAAGCGGATCGGGTGCAGGGTCAAGCCCCTGCTGGTGGAGCTAACGAGAGCTTAGACGAACACTCATCTAATGCCGCAAATGCCGCTTGTTCCACCACATCAACAGATATTTCATTTTGTGAACTAATATTATATGTGATTATTATTTTGTTGTCATATAATATAACCTTATTCACGAACATATCAATAATATTACGTTGATATTCTTTATTATTTATATCTCCACCGAAAAAACGTTCGAGAGAGAAAATAACCTGTTCTTTCTCAATTACGGGCGTTGTTATTTTTTCCCTTTCTATTTCGCCCTCAATTATAGATTTCTGCTCCTCGAGTTCAAATAATCTGCTTTTCGTTGAGCTTGTTATAATTCCTGCCTCTATCGCTTTCATTATGTTGTTAATAGCGCTCTGAGTATCACGGAGCTGTTGCTCATAGTAGCGGAGCATTGACTTGTCCTCTTGCTCTAGCCTTTGTATCTCAACTACTCGATCAGCAATAAACTCTATTGTTTCCTTGTTGAGTATATCATCTCTTGTTATTCGTGTAACCTCAGTTTCAAGCCATTCTTTTTTTACATTCTTTTTAGTACACTTATTATGCTTGGAGATTTTATCGTGGCAAGCATAATAATAGAATTTGCGCCCTGTCTTACTCGTTCCACTCATTCCTCGCATAGTTCCTTTGCAATGCCCACAGAACACTTTACCGGTCAGAAGAAAATCAACATCACTATTGCTCCGCCTGCTTGCGGGAGCTTTTTTGCTCAGCGCACGTCTTTCTTGCACTCTATTAAATAGATCATCGTCTATTATGCGTGGCATTCCGCCGGGCGTTACAATATCGCCGTAGCGGTATTCGCCTATATATGCCCTGTTGCTCAGCACACGAGATATGCCATACTGCGTGAAGTCTTTACCTCTCTTTGTCTTTGCACCGCTTGCCACAATCTCACGCCATATGTCGGCAATCTTCATTCCCTCGTCGTACTTCTGAAATATTGTCTTGACTATCGTTGCCTCATTTGGCTCAATTTCAAAATACCCGTCTTTGTCTACAATGTAACCTAAGCTCTTTCCGGAGCCGTTGCTCTTGCAATGCAGAGCATTTTCTTTCATACCTCGTTTTATGTTCTGCGACAAATTGGCGGAGTAATATTCCGCCATACCCTCGAGCACGCTTTCAAGTATTATTCCCTCGGGGCTGTCGGGTATGTACTCTTTCGCTGATACGACCTTAACGCCTTGCAGCTTTAGTAGGGCTTTATTTTGTGCCATTTCTGCACGATTACGTCCGAAACGGTCTATTTTCCATACTACAACAACGGAAAAACCGCCACGCCTGCTATCACGGAGCATTTTTTGAAACTCTGCTCGGTTATCGTTCGTGCCCGTGTGCTTGCTGTCCGAGTACACGTTTATAATGCGTATGCCGTTTCGCTTAGCATACTCTTTGCACTCTCGGACTTGGCCCTCTATGCTCGCCTCCGTTTGGTTAGGACCTTCCGAATAGCGGGCATATATCACGCCGTCAATTATTTCCGAATTATTGTCTTGCTTTGCGGCTCTTGCCATTGTCCGCCTCCTTAATTATGCCTTGTAGATAACGACGTGAAGATTACAACCGTAATTCTTGTCTCCGCCGCCTGTTATATCTGAAATTGTAACTTTCATTTTGTTGTTAGGATATTTATGTATCAAATCGCTTGCTAACTCTGCATTTACGTTTCCGAGCTGCTTTCCTTTGGTGGTAAATACGCCGATAGCCTCGGGATATTTTTTAGTAGGTGTTGGTCTAAAAATTATATCCTGCCCTGGAACACACCCGCTTATAATTTTCTGTCTGTCTGTTCCGTCGTCATTTTTAAACGTAACTCCTACAACCTTTGTGTGAAAGTCCGAAACAACATCGTAAAATTGCATATCCATACGAACACTTGCAGGCGCACTAGAAACAGAGCCGCTCTTATATTCCTTGTAAGCGCCCACAATATCAACTATCCACCCTACACAAAAACAACCGAAAGTAAATAGCCACAAGATACCTAGTCCGATTTGTCCTTTGCGAAAGCGGGCATAACCCGTCCAGCCTAAGAAAATAGTAAGTACGAAGTTCACCATAATAAACACTCCCTATGTACAGCGAATTATTTCGCTGTTTGTTTTTGTATATACTCTTTGAAGTTATCATAAACCGCCTTTTCAAGCGAGCTTTGAAGAAACTTATTACGAGAGTATAGAATTTCCATTCGCTCCGATCTCACTTGCGCCGCTGCAAGCGAAATGTCGCATATTTCTGATATATCTTGCGGCGTGTGAACATTTAAAGCCCATAGCACACACGCAGGGGCAAGCAATCTAGCTGCGAACACGTCCGCCTCTTGCTCAATAGTCGGGCGTGACGTGTCAAATGTACGAGCATAGTGTTTGTCACACATAATGTGCCCTAAAAGAATATGCCCGAGTTCGTGAGCTACCGTAAATCTGCTGCGCTGCCTAGGCTCTGTATCATTATAAACGATATACCATTTTGAATTTATAAGATATGTTGCGCCGCTTTCACCCTTTGACAGCTCATTTATAGAACTGTTCTTTATTATCTTTATACCTAATTGCTTAGTGATCGTTGAGGGCTTAACTGGCAACTCTCTTATATCAAAATCAAGCAGGCATTGCCACGCCGCATTACGAGCATTTTTGTACGAACCATATAACAATATTTATCACCTCGCAAGGTAGTGTACCCTGCGAGGTATTTTATTATGTAATTAAATATCGTCGTCAGCTTCAGCGTTTTCAAACTTAGCCACACGGTCAGAAGTCATTTTCAAAGCGTCAACCGCACGATCATCACCACTACGAGCAGCTTTCTGACTTACTGTTATTTTTAGCTCTTGTATATCTAAGAGCTTGTCAATCGCCGCGTGCATTTCGGGGTGTTTTCTGTATTCCATAATGATGAGGCGTTCATTATCGGTTATTTCGGGGTAAATGTCAGCGCCTCTTTCTACGATATTCCCACTTAATAAATCATCAATGCTAAGATTTAATCTATCGCAAACGTAAAGAACAAGAGAAACGCTGCTGTTGACAAGCCCTCTTTTAAGCATATTATCAATCGTAGAATATGAACGATCTATTTGCATACAAAACTCTCTCAAACTCTTATAATTTTGCAAAATGTAATCTTTTAGTTTCTGCTCAACGTCACCTAATGTATAATTTTCCAATATAAGCACCTCCAATGCTGTAATTATATCACAGTTGTATAGAAAAATCAAGAGCAATTCACCCATAAACAAAAATTTTTTATAAAAAGGCTTGACAATTCACCAAATATGGTATATAATATAGAAAATTCACCACGGTGGGTGAACGCACAAAAAGGAGGTATTTATATGTACAGAAACCTTGAAGCGGAACTGAGCCGCTACGGCATAGCAAGAAAAGACATAGCCGCCGTACTTGGGCTTAACGTCAATACGGTATCTGAAAAGCTGTCTAACCCCGACAGGTTAAAGCTTAAGGAAGCTCAGACGATACGCCGAACATTTTTTCCTAAGCTCACTATGGAATACTTATTCGACGACGGCGAGTTGAGCGGCAAGTATCAGCGAGAAGCCTAAACGGACAAAAAAATGAAACGGAGTGATTTCAAATGATTAAGCTGACAATCGAAATAAGCGAACACACAACAGACGAGTTGAAGCCGCATTATGATAGGTTTAATGCTATCGAAACAGCAGCAGGCAGAGAGCCGCACACCTTTGAGGAATATCTTGAAATGGTGCTTACGCTAGGGTGTCACGGTTTTATGATACGCAACGCCGACCGCCTTGAAAGTAGCTTGAAAGCGTATTACAAGCAGACAGGAGGCGATAAGATTGACGAATAGAAAGTTTAAGGACTATCAGAAAAACCGCCTTGCTTTCATAGCTATTTCGAGAAACTATGAGCTGCTCTGCACAATCTTGCTTACTCTTAACAAAGAGTTTCCAAAGCAGTTCTATTCAAAGCGCTGCATTGAGTGGATTGATACATATGCCGAGAGCTGCAAGACGGCAAACGAGCAGGATCGTGACGGCGTACTTGATTTCAAGTTAGAACAGGGCGTTAAAAGGTGTTCTATTGACGTTGACAAGATCAACGCTTTTGTAGCGCGTCGCTGCTCAGATTTCAGCAAGGATAACAAAACCGTTCTAGCAGCCAATGTCAAGCTTGCCCTTATTCAGACTGCCGAGCAATTCGGCGTAGGTGCAAAGCGTATGCAGCGACTTCAAGAGGCGCTGCTTGCCGAACGCATAGCAAAGCCTGCTGAGGAAGTGAGCAAGCTCGGCATAAAGAACTACATAGAAGAAACAAACGTCGGACAAGTTGATTATCGTAAGTTCCAGTACAAGGAGAAAATGAAAGTTACCTTGCAGGAACAGAAAGAGGCAAGAGCAGGCTTAGAGGCGTTCAGACGGTGGACGCAGGAAAACGTCCCACAAAACATAGAAACGGAGTGATTTCAAATGAAGAAAGTGACAGAAGCAGAGGTTTATAAGCTGCTCGTGCGCATTGGCGTTTCCGCAGGGTATACGGGAATTGATTACATCATCAGAGCCGTGTTTGCTATAAACGCAGGAAAGGTTGATAATCTCGGCGAAGTCTACGATATTATCGCCAAAGAAGATAACATAAAGAGCGGCGCTGTTGAGAGAAACATTCGCACCGCTATCAACCGAGCATACGAGCATAGACCCCGCATATTTTCGGAGCTTTTCAGCATTGACAGCAAGCCCACGAACAAGCTTTTTATATACGCCGTAGTCAACTATTTCCGCTATGGCAAAGTAGGCAAAGCATAGGAGCGGTGCTATGTCAGACAAACCATTGCATTATAACTTTGATTGCGCCCTCGAGGGCTGCAAAGAATGTGTATATTTTAATCATATGTGTTGTGAGGATTGTTATTATGACGGCAAGTGCGATTTTTGCGCACACGATAGCGATTACAACCATGTGAGCTTTAACAGCATATGTAGCTACTGCTCGTGCAGAGCTGAGAAATAACCGAAAGGAGGGCGGAACAATGCCCGATATGATGATAGTTAAAACCGAGAGGCTGAACGTTAAGCCCTCTGACATTCCCTCTCACGTTGCCGACGGTTTCGCTCGGGCAACGCTGCGGGCAGTAGAGCGTTATTTCTCAGACCCCGCCGTTAAGGTAGAGTATGAAAAGTGGCTTGAAAAGCGGCGAAATGATATTTTATGCGAAGTAAATGAGGAGGAAAACCATGAAAACATATATTGACGCTAAGTCTCTGATCGATGAATTGTCAGCAGCGTGTATGCCAATATACGAAAAGGGCATAACGGGTATTCTGGGTGACAACAGCAGTATTGCTGACATAATCAATGAACAACCTGCCGTAGACGTACAAGAAGTGAAACACGGGCGTTGGGTCTACAAGGAACGAACGAAAGTCGTGAACACGGGCAATGTCGGCATACTGGAAGGCTATCGCACTATTACCGAAGAAAACATAGACAAAGCAACTATAATTTTAAAAAAACGCATAACGGTCAAAGTACCCTTTTGCTCGTTGTGCGGCGAACACGGCGACAACGAGGGCGACGCAACGCCGTATTGCCCTTGCTGCGGTGCGAGAATGGACAGCGAAAAGCAATATAAGAAACAAGAAACGGAGTGATTTCAAATGAAAGTAGTATCAAGAAATGTAGACTTGCCTATTAGCAAGATTTATCCACACCCCGACAATCCACGAAAGGACGTCGGGGACGTATCAGAGCTCGCCGAAAGTATCAAAGCAAACGGCATTTTTCAAAATCTCACGGTAGTAGGAGGCGGCAAAGGTGCGCCGACGGCGGACGATTACACCGTAATTATAGGACACCGCAGGCTTTCAGCAGCTAAGCAAGCAGGCTTAAAGCAAGTTCCTTGTATGGTGGTAGAAATGGACGAGCGAGAGCAGGCGGCAACAATGCTGCTCGAAAATATGCAGCGTTCCGATCTCACCATATATGAGCAAGCACAAGGATTTCAAATGATGTTAGATCTCGGTGAAACGCAAGACGGGATAGCAGAAAAGACAGGTTTCAGTAAGTCAACGATCAGACACCGCCTTAAACTGCTTGAACTAGATCAAGATGAGCTCCGCAAGGCGCAGGAACGGCAAGCCACATTTTCGGACTATATCGAGCTTGAAAGGATAAAAGACCCGAAAAGCAGAAACGAGGCTTTGAAACAAGTGGGTACGTCTAATTTCAAGTGGACGGTAGACAGATTAGTAAGAGCAGAGAATGCCGAAGCTAATGCGAAAGCTACTATTGCATTGTTAGATAGCAAGTTTAAACATATCGCATATGACAAGCGTTTTAGTTACAGGCAAATAAGCAGTATGTCAATTTCCTCTAAAAGCATTGAAGAAAATAGAAAAACCGTTGAGGAACTGGTAGACAAAAACGCAAAATACTACACGTTGAGCAGCGATGTATACGAATTTGCGTGGGCGTATATCTATGCTGACGCTAAAATGTTGACCGAGGAAGAGAAAGCCGCTGAGGCAGCACACAAAGAAAAAGAAAATCGCCGTGTAGAATGCGTAAACAAGATAAGCAAGCTTGAAGAACAGGCGGCGGAGCTCCGCAAAGCTTTTGTAAAGAAATACGCAAATCGCGAACACATAGAGGTGATAACTAGAGCATTTCTTACAGAGTCCAATCTTGACGACATTTGTTATAGTGATGTTGCAGATATGCTTTATCTTAATGAACAATATGAAAAGTTTAAAGATTTACAGAGCTTTTTGAACTGCAAAGAATATCGAGAATGCGTGAAGAAACATCCGGAAAGCGTTATGCTTACAATGCTCTGCACGATATATGAGGGCGCATACAGGACAACGCTTCACGATTATTACGGAAGTTACTGCCGCAATACGAGGCTTGAAAATTGGTATGCTCTGCTTACTAGAATAGGCTACAAAATGAGTAGCGACGAGCGAAAACTCCTTTCGGGTACTCACGAATGTTTCGGAGGCGAGCGCAATGAATGATACAAAGCTTAAGGAAATCGAAGAACAGCTCGAAACGATATACGACGAACTGACAATATTCAAAGGGCGTTACATCGACGAAGATAACGAGGACAACATAGACGAAGCACTCAGCGGCATTCAACAGGCAATAGACGCTGTAAGCTGTTTAAGGAGTGAGCTTTGAGTAGCAACGGTAAGCGCAAGGAGCTGACTTGCAAGGATTGTAAGCATTGCTTTAAGTGCATTGAATGGAGCAGGCTTTACCCGTGCAGGGAGTTTGCATTATATAAGCCTGGTAACAGAGAAACGGAGAGATTTCACAATGAAAAGAATAACAATCGAAATTCCCGACAGTAAATACGCAAAACTTACGGCGGACGCAGAAAAGCTTATAGCCGTAAAATCAAAGATGTGCCGCTTAGCGGGCGTTGAGTGCCCGAAATACAAAGCGGCGAACATCGTCAAGGAGGCGGCAGAGTTCGGAGCTGTTGAATATGTATCAAATTACATAGAAAACATATCATCTACACTCTCGAAGAAAATTAACCTTCTCGAAAATCATATTGACGGAGAAGCCGAGATAATAGTGCGGGACGCTGCCTCACCTATCAAGCGAATTGTAGCGGCGCTATCCTGCGACAACGAACAGGAGGCTAATTGATTATGATTAAAAAGTGGACTGCCGCCGAGGACAAGCAGGCATTAAAACTCGCAGACAGCGGAAAGAGCCTAGCTGACATCGCCTCGGCTCTTGGAAGAACGGAAAACTCTATTAGAAATAGACTTTACGAACTCAGAAAAGGCAAGAGAGGCTCTGAGAGCCGCCCGTTCCACGTTGTTATTAAGCTTACTGCCGAGCAGTACAGCGAATTGCTCCACGGTGCAGAAACCGCAAAAGAGAACGAGCGCCTCGTCGAGCGTCAAAGATTAACCTATGAGGACTATTGCAGCCTTTACGCCGTATGTCAAAAGCTTTTGAAACAGTACAAAAATCACAGAAACACAAAAGCAGGCTTTGAAGAACTTGAAAGAGAAATGGAGCTGAGAATGCCGTGCCCGTTCTGATTACTATACTGCTAGTCATTGTTGCAATCGTGCTTGCTCTTATCTGCTTTGCGCTCTGCATATGTTCGAGTAAGTTTGAACGCCGATTAGAGCGGCACAAGAAAGAATGGGAGGAGCAGCACTATGACTAGCGAAGAAGCAAAACAAGCGTTTATAAAGCAATGCCCTGTAATTGATCGTAGCTATTCGGCAAGATCAGATGTTCATTATAAATGTATATCGGCATTGATTTATAGAATAATCAACGGCAAGCCCGCTCTTTACGTTGAGCTTGCCGACAAGAATACAAGCAGCGTAACGATAACAAAACCCGATACCGTAAGAGAGGAGATTTTATGAAAACGAAAGTTGTTCCAATGAGGGAATATCCACAAGAGATTGAAGAAACAGTTCAGAAAATCAACAAATGCCTTAATATATCTCTTTTCGATTGGCAGATAGGCTACATTTTTTACAATAAGCCATTGCCAAAGGAAATATCTTTTGCTAGGCGTGCAGGGAAAACACTTGCAGCCGCTCTAAGAATGTGCGTTAGTAAGGCAGAACCGATTTACTTAAGGCGGCGAGATATTGCTCTAGAAGGCACGGAAACGTACAGGGTGTTGTCTTATTTCGCCGATGAAGATGTAGCGAATAAGTGCAGAATGGACATTTTCTACGTAACAGCTAAGGAGGTTTACTTCTCTCTGAAAAATATAAAGGGCATAGAACTGCGTAAAATAATATTTGCATAGGAGGAATTACAATGAATGAGATCAAACTAAGACCCGGTGAGGAGTTCGTATATAATGGTATACGTTTTATATGCCTCGATGTTATCAACGGCAACTACTTAGCGATAACGGCTGAGTGTTGGTGTGAAAAGCGTTTTAACGAGGAGTACAAGGACGGCTGCAACAACTGGGAGAAATCCACTCTCCGCCGCGTTCTTAACGAAAATGTACTCGAGGATCATTTTAACACGGAGCATCTTATAAAGCAAACATCTGACCTTGTCGCCGATAACGGCGATAAAGCTTACGGAACGTGCGAGGACTATATAACGCTCCTTTCCTGCGAGCAGTACCGCAAGTATAGAGACTATGTACCGCTGTTTGAAGAATGTATGTGGACGCTCACTCCTTGGAGGTGCGACACCGGCAACGCTTACTACGTGCGTTACGTCTACCCGGCAGGAGCTATCTACAGCACCAATGCGATCAGCAGTTTCGGGCTCGCTCCGGTTTGCTTATTTAATTCTGATAATCTTACATTGCGCCGACAGGCGCAGCTTATATCCGCTGAATAATTTTCCATAATAGAGCGACTGTCTGTCAAAATCAAAGGCAGTCGCTTTTGTGCCCTTTATATATAGTACAAAAAACAAATCGCTCGGTCTGAGCGTTGCAGGGCTTGTAATGGATATTATCTTTATGCACAAAAAAATAAATCTGTTGTGTCTATGGAGAAAGCGGAGGGCGAGGGGGATTGTAAGGGGGAGAGGGAGGAGCTTTCTCTTTAAGGCGGCTAACAAGCCGCCGCTCTTTATCCCCTCTCCCCCTTACCTACACTAAGCGATAGGAGGAATATATATGCGATGTCTGTACAGAGAGAAAAAATATATATGCGGAGAATATATTGACGTAGATATATACCCCGTGTTCTCGACTTCTCGAGGAGGCCGAGGAAAGAAAGCAAAATGTTCATCAGCGGCGCAAGAGAGGCTTAATCAGCATAACCGTGAAAAGAAATTCTCACGGCTCGTTATGACGAACTTCACTAGCTCCGATCTCTGCATACACTTGACCTACAACGGAGATCATTTGCCTGGGAATGATGAAGCGGTCAAGAAACAATTTCGTAATTTCATCGCCCGTCTTAAGCGCTATCGAAAAAAGCACGGCTTGCCGTCGCTGAAATATATGTCGGTAACAGAAAGGGGAAGCAGAAACGGCCGCTATCATCATCATACGATCGTTAATTGTGGTGATATGCCTGCTCCGGTGCTTGTAGAGTTATGGGGGCAAGGCTATGTTGACATTAAGGTTTTGCAATTCGATCAATGCGGCGTTGAGGGGCTATCTCGTTATTTTTGCAAAGGCAGAAAGAAAAAAGCCGCTACGGACGAGGATATAGGAGAAACTATCGGTTACTCCTGGACGTGTTCCCGAAATCTCGACAAACCGATAGAGAGCAAAAGGGACGGGCGCTTGTCCGCTCGAAAAGTGAAAGAGCTTAGTTCGTTCGGAGAATACGACGGAAATTTAGAATACGAAAAGCTCTATCCAGGATATGAATTTTCGCAAGCGAAGCCGTTTTACAATGACATTAACGGCGGATTTTACATATCATTGCGAATGCGCGAAATCACAAACAGAAAGCTAACAAAGAAAATAAGGGGTGAATGATATGAATTATTTTAAGTCAGCCGAACAGTTGCTCGGGTCTATTCCTGCGCTTAACGCAGCGATAGAAAATATCAATGGCCGAGCAAGCCATATCGCACAGGCAAGCAGTAAGCCTAAGTATAGCAACGTTAAATCTATCGAACAGTATCTCGAATGTGGGCTCGAGGAAATAGAGCTTAAGCGTTGCTTACAGAGGACGAAGAACCTCATATCTGACATAGAGCGTGTATTGTCGCAGCTCGACGACGAAGAACAAGAGATACTCCGTCTTTGGTACGTTGACAAAAAGCCGAAAGAACAGATACTCGCAGCAATGCACATAGAGTCTTTATCGACCCTTTACAGCCTGCGCAACAAAGCAGTTGCTGACTTTGCACTCAGATACTACGGCGCACCTACGTTGATGTCTATATAGCCGAAAATATTCCGTATGGAAATAATTAAATAATCGCCGTATAATCGTAGTATGGAAACGTGCAGCAATGCACAAGGGTATAGAGCATATTAAGATAAGCGAGGGGCGGGACGCACAATATGCGAGAATTTGCAAAAGATTTTTATAACTCAAAGCCGTGGCGTGAACTGCGAGCTTATGTGTATAAGCGTGATTGCGGCTTATGCGTAAGGTGTGGGGCTCCTGGCGAGATCGTACACCACAAGATACATTTAACGCCTAAGAATATCAACAATCCCTCTATTGCACTAAACGAAGATAACCTCGAACTGCTATGCAGAAATTGTCACGCAATAGAACACGAGGGCACTCTAGCAGTAGATCGAGAGCTTATGTTTGACGTAAACGGAAATTTAGTCAAGAGGTGCAGCGATGAAAGTGCAGGACATAACGATATATGCAACAACAGGAGCAGCGATTGAATATACGGTCATTGCTCACAATGGCATAGAGTTTGAGGACGAGCTATGCGCTGCACTCGAGGATGGCTGCGTGCTACTCGACACAGTTGACGGAAACAAAGTGATTATCAATCCGCTGACGGCAGTTGCGGTAGAAATTGCCGCCGTGCGTGAGGTCTAAACGGAATTTTTTCTCAAAATACACCCCCGGGTGCAAAATCGTGAGGTTTATTTTTGAGAACCGCGTATAAGTCCTTTTTGAGCCTCCACGGGTGCATATAGACCCCCCTACTCAAACAGAAAGGAGCTGATTTTAAGGTGAATGAGGACGTATTTAAAATAAGAAGAAAAGAGTTAAACAAACTTAAGAATTTGTATAAAAATATGCCGAAAGATAAGCTTAAAATCAACGAGGACTTGATGAAACGGGCTGTTTTTATGCAAGAAAAACTAGCAGAAATGGAGCAGCGCATAGACAGCGACGGGCTGCTTGTATCTATGCCGCAGGGGAATTATAGCATAGATCGTGCACACCCATTGATTTCTCAGTACAATGCTATGGTTAAGAACTACACGACAATCATTAAGCAGCTCAACGAGGTAGTGCCAGCTGCTGACGCCGACAAAGCAGGCGAGGCGCTGTTGCAGTTCGCCATTAAGAAGCCGAAAGGGAAGCAGCAGGCTTGAACTATATCCGTGAATATGTCGAGCTGATTAAACGAGGCAAAATAAAAACCTCCGCACGAGTGCGGAAAGTCTATACACGGTTGCTCAAAGAAATAGATCGTCCACCAAAGAACTTCAAGTATTATTTTGACGAAGAAACAGGCGAACGTCCTATTAGTTTTATAGAAACTTTTTGCAAGCAATCGCAAGGTGACCTCGGAGCGCCGCTCGAGCTTGAACTCTTTCAGCGGGCTTATATTCAAGCTCTTTTTGGTTTTCTCGACAAAGAAACAGGCTATCGCCGTTTTCGAGAAACGATGTTCCTTGTCGGCAGAAAAAACGGCAAAACAACGCTTATGGCGGGCATTGCATTATACTTACTCACCGCTGACTATGAGGGCGCAGCCGAGATATACTCAGTAGCGACTAAGAAAGACCAAGCTCGAAAGGCATTAACAGAAGCGGTCAATATGATTAAGCAAAGTCCCGAATTGCGAGCGTTGTTGAAAAAGCGTCGCAATGATGTATACTTTGCGGCGACAAGCTCGAAATTTGAAGCGCTTGCCTCTGACAGTAACACCCTTGACGGGCTTAACTCGCACGGGGTAATCATCGACGAGCTGCACGCTATCAGAGATAGGAACTTGTACGAAGTTATGAAACAATCAACATCTTCACGCCGTCAACCGCTCATTGTGATGATTACAACAGCGGGAACGGTGCGTGAATGTATTTTCGACGATATGTACGAGTACGCCTGTCGAGTAGCTGACGGCGAAGAAGTAGACGAAGCATTTTTGCCCATTCTCTACGAGTTGGACGAACGCTCGGAATGGCTTGACCCGAAAATGTGGATTAAAGCTAATCCAGGGCTCGGCAAGATCAAGCAAGTTGAAACGCTGAGATCATTCGTCGAGCGAGCCAAGAAAAACCCTGCTGACAGAGCAGGCGTTCTCTGCAAGGACTTTAACGTGCGGGAGAACGACAGTACGGCGTGGCTGCCTTTCGACGTAATCAACAACGAGGCTACATTTGACCTTGCGGACGTTTACGACACATACGCTATCGGCGGTTGTGACCTATCATCAACGACCGACCTCACTTGCGCTACGTTGCTTATCCGCAAACCGAACGATAAGACAGTATATGTGTTGCAACATTACTTTTTGCCACAAGCCCGAATTGATGAGCTTGCCGACAAAAAGCAACGCAGTGGCGGTCATAGTAACGATGAAGCTCCTTATAAGCTATGGGCTGAAAGAGGATTGCTCACCGCCTGTCAAGGTGCTCGTGTCAATTATAGTGATGTTACAGCGTGGTTTGTACAAATGCGTGAGCGATATAAGATTGACTGTTGGAAATGCGGCTACGACCGGGCGCTTGCCGGCTACTGGGTGGACGAAATGACCGCTAACGGTTTCACAATGGATAAAGTAATTCAAGGAACTTATACATTTTCTCAGCCTATGCGAGAACTCGGAGCGGCGCTGCAAGACAAGCTTGTGAATTATAATAACAATCCCGTGCTTAAGTGGTGTCTATCTAACACGGGTAAGAAAGAGCAAGGGCTTAATAACATAATGCCCGTTAAGATTTCCGAAAAACGAAGAATAGACGGTATGGTATCTCTACTTAATGCCTGGGTGGTATATGTCAGAGATTACGAAGATTATATGTACAACGTAGGGTAGGTGATTTGAAATGCGAAAACGAGGGCTTTTTGAAACAATTTTCGGCAAAAACAAAAATGCTAATACGTCCGAACAATTTCGCTTGCTGAATACCTATCAGACGTTATTTGCGCCGTTTTCGGGAAACGCATATGACATAAATACAGTTCGTGCCGCCGTTGACGCTTTCGCACGCAGATGTGCGGACGTAAGGCCTCGGCACATACGCCGAGGCGAGGGCAAGTTTGCAGATGTTGCTAATAGTCGATATAATAGCTTGCTACAATTCCGACCTAACCCATATACGACGGCGTATAAATTCTATTACCGGCTCGCCACACAATACAAGATATACAATAATGCGTTTGTATATCCTGTATGGAATGCAGCAACAGGCGCCCTCGAGGCGCTGTATAACGTAAACGCAAGCTCTATTGAGCTTATAAACGTCAGCGGCGAACTTTGCTGCAAAATGACGTTTGCAACGGGCAATGTATATACTTTGCCGTATACCGATCTTATTCATATCGGCAGGAATTTCAACGATAACGATATTTTCGGCGATAGTAATAAACCTATTACCGCCGTAATTGCAACAGCAAATACGTTTAATCAATCTATGGGGAAAATGGCCGAGCTAGTCAGCGTTGTGCGTGGTATTCTGAAAGTGCAGTCAACCACAAAGACAGATGATCTCAACCGCCGCCGTGATGATTTTATCCGTGATAATCTTAAAATGGACAATAACGGAGCGGGCGTTATCGTTACTGACAACAAATACGAATACACGCCTATCACGGACAAGCAAACACCTATCCCGACAGGTCAGCTTGCATACATCAAATCCGAAATATATGATTATTTCGGCGTATCGGAAGAAATCGTGCAAAACAAGGAAACACCCGAGCAGGCGTCGTCTTTCTACAACGGTGAGATAGCGCCATTCTACGCACAGTTATCACAGGCTTTCACAAATGGTCTGTTTTCTGCCCGTGAAATGGGTTACGGAAACGAGATTATCTTCGAGGGAAACTCCCTCCAAAACGAAAAGCTCTCCGATAAAACGACCGCCTTGAAGTTTCTCGCTGACATAGGAGCTATCACAGTTGATAACGTACTTTTAGCTTATAATATGTCGCCGCTAGGTGGAGAAGAGGGCGCTCGTCGTGTGCAAACGCTGAATATGGTTAATGCAGACAGAGCCGACGAATATCAGCTCGGAGATAGTTCAGACAATCAACCGCCGCAAGAGGGCGGAGAAGAGGAGGAATAACAATGCCATTCAAACCAGGAGAACGAGAGTATAGAGTATTCTCGTCCGTCGCGGCCATTCCGTCTAGCGACGAGAATACGCCTGCGTACCAGGTCAAAGGACGTGCCGTTGTATTTGATAGCCCTACTTGTCTTGCAGAATTTGAGGGCGTCAAGTATTTCGAGATAATCGACCGCAACGCATTCATAGGGTGCGATACATCAGACGTGATTATGAATTATAACCACGGCGGAAAGGTAGTCGCTCGCCTTAGAAATCATACACTTAAGCTTGACTTTAACTCTGAGGGCGTAGACGTGACCGCCGATTTATCGGGAACGGACGAGGGGCGCAAGCTATGGGAAGAAATCAGAGGAGGCTATATTGACAAGATGTCTTTTGCTTTCACGGTAGCGGACGACGGCGAGGAGTACGACGCCGAAACTCATACCAGGAGAGTTACTAAGATAAGAAAGCTATATGATGTCTCAGCGGTGGATATGCCGGCATATGAGCAGACGTCGATTTCTGCGAGGAAATCTTTCGAGACGGAGCGGCAGAAAGATTTTGAAAAACTGGAGCAGGAACGCCGCAGAAAAGTAGCAATAGCAATGACTTATATTTAACGAGGAGGAAAAACAATGTTTGAAAAAAGAAAGAGTGAGATCAACCGCCGCAAAGCAGAAATAAGGGAACTGCTTGAAAAAGGCGTTGACGCAGACGGAAACGCAATCAACATCGACAATATCACGGAGGAACTGAGGCAGCTCAACGCCGAGCTTTCAGACCTTGACCGCAGGGCGACAGCACTCGGCGAGGCAAGCGAAACACCAAGCTCAATCCCTAATCCGTTCGTAGAGCAGCGCAACGAAGGACACGAGGTAGAGAGTTCTGAGCCTAGGGCTGTATTAGCCACGCCGGAATATAAATCAGCGTTCGCTAAGACGTTGCTTAATCGCTCTCTGACTGAAAAAGAAAGCAGAGCGCTTGACACGGCGCTCACCACTACCGCAACAACATTCGTTGCGCCGAGCGGTTCGGCTGACGGCGTAAATAATGGCGGACTTTTTATCCCAACCGATATGAACCTTTCGCTACTCGAGCATATCGGGCTTGTATCGCCTATTTTCCGTGATGTGTCTAAGACTGCTGTTCCTGGACTTACAAAGTTCCCGTATCGTTCAACAATCACAAAGCCTAAGAATGTAAAGGAAAATGCTAAGACACCCGAAACGTCAATCGAATGGAAAGACCTTACGCTGTCTATTTCCGAGATTGCGGCAACTATCCCTGTTTCGTGGAGACTTGAAGCAATGGCTGTCAAGGAATTTATCTCATATCTTATGGGCGAACTCACGGAACAAATGGAAGATAAGAGCGTTACCGAAACTATCTACGGAACAGGCTCAACAGACGATCAGCTCAGCGGTATATCAAAAGACGCTGTTAAGTACGAATACGAGGGAACGGCTCTCGACGCTATCGGCGTAGCTCTCGGCAAGTTCAAGAGCAAAAAGTACCTCGTAGGCGCTAAGATATACGTTTCAAACTCTATCATCAACGATATATCGTTCACTAAGGACGCAAACGGAAACTACATCTACACGCCTATCAACGGAGCAGGCATTAAGAGCATTGCTACATATCCTGTTGAGGCTGACCCATATCTGAATGACGGTGACTTCATCATAGGAAATCTCAGCAGATACTACAAGATGAACGAACACGAGCGCATTTCTATCACCCGTGACGTGAGCGGAGCTAAGCGCCGCAACGATTACACCGCCTACGGCATATGGAGCGGAGCATTACAGCCCGAAACCGTTGTATACGGCGTGAAGAAAGCAGAGTAACCTAAAAGGAGTGCTGCACAATGAAAGACGCTATATCGGAACAATATGTGATTGCATTCAGAGCGGCGCTCCGTATCAATCATACTCGCCTTGACGATGAGATCAAAGACATTATATCAGCCGCTCGAGCTGACTTGCAGCTTGAGGGCATAAGGCAAGATAAAGTATGCGATGAAGATGACCCGCTTATTAAGCGGGCTATCTCCGCATATATGAAAGCCGAGTTCGGACTTGATAATGCCGACGCTCCTAAGTATCGTGAAAGCTATGAAATGCTTAAGCGCAAGCTTACGTTGAGCGACGAGTATCTTGAAACTAGGGAGGAATAGCTATGCTATGGCGTGATATAGGCTATCTTTGCAAAGCTGTCAAAAAGCTCGACGCTATGAGGCGACCGACCAAGACCGAGTATGAAAAGCGTGAAATTTTCTGCAATGAGAAAGGCATAAAGCGCAATGAGTTCTACCAGGCTCAGACGGCAGGATATAAGCCCGAGCTTTGCGTAGAAATAAAAGCCTCTGAGTATCACAAAGAGGAATATTTCGAGTACGGCGGCGATATGTACCGCATATTGCGTTCGTACCCTACAAAAGCCGAAAACCTTGAAATCATATGCACAGCGTTGGTAAATGAAAATGTCTAAGAAATCAGAAGTTATATTCGTTGATACATCGCCCGAAGTCAAGAAAGTAATGGCAGGGCTTGCGAAATCTGCACTAAGAGCTAGCGTTAAAGTCATAAGAAAGCATATTCGTGATGATGTACCGCTTAGGACTAAGCGAATTAAAAATCATATAGCGTCGTGGGCATTCATCGACCGCAAGACGGGACAACCGCAAATGCAGATAGGTTTCTACGGCTGGCAGAAAGTCAAGAAACGAGGCAAGCAGCCCTCACATTCGTCGCCGTGGTGGATTGAAGAGGGCACAAAACCGCACCTTATACATTCGAGCAAGACAATGTACGATAAAAGTACAGCTACGAAGTACGGACACAACGTAAATCACCCTGGACAAGCAGCAACGCACGTTCTTAGAAATTCTGTATACAACAATATTTCCGAGATACGAGCGGCGCAAGAGGAGTATTTGAAACTGCTTTCGGAAGAAATCGAAAAAGCAAAATCAAAAATCGACGATAAAGACTATGAGGAGGACGACTAAATGTCGGTGTTGTCAAAAAACTTATTTACGAGCATAGTCGGTATGTTCAATGAGATCATACCCGCATACTTTGAGGACGCCGCACAAGACAACGAGCCCATATACTGCGTAATCAATTCGCCTATACGAACAGGTATCACAGACGAGGACGCAGAACTCATAGCCTTTTATGTTGATGTGTACGGAAACGATAAGCTCTTTGACAATGGAGAAGATATAATCGACGTGTGTGATAACTTGCGAAATAGGCTTAATAAGTCAATTATCAAAGCGCTGCAACTAAGCGGGCATTTAAACTTTGAAAAAGAAACGCCGCTGCAAGAGGCGGAGTTCGACATTAATCATCGCCGCCAAGAATGGACGGCAAGAGTATTTTATTACAATAAGGAGGGTGACTAAATGTCAATAGTGAAAAACCTCACAAAAAAAGAAATCGAAAAAATTCAGATTGACGAGGGCGTTATAGTCCTTGACTACGGCGAAACCACCGAAAGACCGCTTGCGCCGTGTCGTGGCGGCGGTGAGTTCACGGCGACGGCAACACTCAGAGATATTGAGTTTGACGGCAGAAACGGCAAGACAGCAGGCTTACAGCCTATCGAAGAACAGGCAGCTAGCCTTAAAGTGACTACTATCTGTATGTCACAGGAGAACTTAAAGCTAGCTATGCCATTCGCACGAATTGAGGGTGACGGCAAAACAATAAAAAATCCGAAAATGGGCGTACCCGAAAGCAGCGACTATCTCAAAAATGTAACGATGTTCTGTCGCACTCTTGACGGCGAGTATAAGAAAATTGTGGTGTATAACGCTATGCACGAGGGTGGCATATCGGCAAAGGCAGTTCAGAAAGCCGAGGGTGAGCTTGCGCTCGAATTTGCGGCGCACTACACCGTTGACGATCTTGACGGCGATCTCTGGCAGATAACAGACGTAAGCGAGTTCACAATGCGCAAAGCAGCTGAAGCCTCGCACGCATAAGAACGGAGGAATAAACAATGCTCAATATAAAGTCAATGGCAATTTTGCTCAAAATCACAGCCAAACTCGACATTAAGCCTGTTATCGACAAGCTTAAGAACCTTGATATATTCGCAGAGGCTAAGTCCCCGGACGAGGCTATGAAACAGCTCACAAAAGAAAAGGCAGCTATAGTAGGTGCAGAAATGTTCGCCGCAATACTGCCTCAGCTCGACAGTGTATCAGATTTTCTCGCTGAGTTCGTAGCGGCTTATAAGGGCGTAAGCGTCGAAGAAGCTGAAAAGCTTGACGCTATCGAGGTAATCAAAGAGCTTATAGGTGATTGCGGCGTTCTGAATTTTTTCAGCTCTGCTCTACGAAAGAAAGTAGAGCGGACACACTAATACTGCTCAATAAGTATTATTGCTTTGACCTAATAGCAGACCTACCGCTCTCAGAGCTTGAAAGCCTTATAGCAGCCGCTCGGCGTAAAGAGGAACAGGCGGCGAAAGCAGACATAGAAAAAAGGTTGTTTCCGTTGTGGCTAGCCAATGACGCAGTAAGTAAGCTTAAAGGCGCTGATAGTCCTATAAGCTATCAAGAATTTTTGAATAAAACAATAGGTGCAGAACGCACGGAGCGACGCCAATACGCACCCGAGCCCTCAACACATAAGAAAACGGGGCAAGAGATCATAGACGAGTTTATGCCGATAATCGAGGCAGACAGGGGGCGTTAATCAGCGTGGCAAGCATATTCTCTCTTTTCGGTGAAATCTTCATTGACAACAAGAAAGCTAACGAAGAAATAGACAAGACAACACAAAAAGGTGAGAGTGCAGGGTCAAAAATCGGAAAGGCATTCGGAACGATTGGCAAGGCCGCTGTCACAATGGGAACGGCAACTATCGCAGGAGCAACGGCTCTCGGCGGTTCAGCTTATAAAATGGCTATGTCAACAGCCGAACAGGCGGACTACATAGACAAGCTCTCAGAAAGAACAGGGATAAACCGAGAAGAACTGCAAAGGTGGAAACACGCAGCCGATCAAAGCGGTGCTAGTGTAGATAGTTTCAAAAATGGTATCAAGAAAATGACTGATACCATAGATAGCGCTAATCAAGGCTCGGCTACTGCTCAGACTGCATTAGAACGTCTAGGACTGTCTCTTGACGACCTTAACGGAATGACAACAGAGCAGCAATTCGACGCCATAACAGCGGCATTAGCTGATATGGAAGAGGGTGCAGAGCGAAACGCTATCGGAAATGACCTACTAGGCAAAACGTACACGGAAATGCTGCCTCTGCTTAATGCAGGCTCAGACGGTATTAAGGACTTAAAACAAGAAGCCGACGATTTAGGCATAGTAATGTCCGAAGATACAGTTAAGGCGGGTGTTAAGCTCGGTGATACCATAGCTAACGTTAAAGACGCACTCAACGGGTTTAAAAATCAAATAGGGGCGGCGGCAATTCCTATAATACAGAAATTCGCCGATATGCTTATAGCGGGCTTGCCGAAAGTACAATCTCTCGTAGAACAGCTTGTTCCTGTTGTTACAGAAGTATTTGATAGTGCTATACCGCCCTTATTTGAACTGGCGAAAACAATCTTTCCAATTCTATTAACCGCGATACAAACGCTATTGCCTCCGCTACAAAGCATTATACAAGCTGTTCTGCCTGTTCTCGTAACGTTCATTCAACAGCTTGTGCCACCATTGCTTGAAATTGCACAAACTGTCCTGCCGTCGGTGGTATCGCTGATAACGGACGTTATACCGATATTCATGCAGATACTTGAAACTATACTGCCGGTACTTATAGAGCTTTTACAAGCTATTCTGCCGACAGCAATACAAATAGTTGAAACAATTCTGCCTGTAATTCTACAAGTTGCGCAGTCACTCTTGCCGATATTAGTTCAAATTGTGGACACAGTAATGCCGCTGTTGATTGAGCTCATTAACGCTATATTGCCGCTTGCAATGCAGATTATAGAGGCTATATTACCTGTATTATTGCAGCTATTTGACGCTCTTATGCCGTTTATTCAATCGGTGGTAGACAATATATTGCCCGTACTGATAGAGCTTATAAACTCAGTATTGCCGCTTGTTACAGAGATAATAAACGCTATACTGCCTGTACTTATCGACCTACTTAACACGTTACTGCCTGCATTGCAGCCGTTGCTTGACTTGCTCGTAACTATCCTCGAACCGATCACAACGCTGCTTGAAAGCCTGTTGCCGCCGCTTATGGACGTTATCAAGTATTTGTTCGAGGCACTATTACCGCCTCTTGAGGCGGCTTTCAAAGCGGTATCAAGCACTATCAGTGACCGATTTAAGGGCGCATTTGAAAGTATTAAAACAGTATTCAATAGTGCCAAGGAGATTTTTAATAGCATTATTGATTTCGTCAAGAATGTTTTTACTGGAAATTGGCGTGGTGCATGGCAAAACATTGTAGACATATTCGGCAACATTTTTTCGGGTATTGGAGAACTCTTCAAAGCTCCGATAAACTGGATCATAGACGGTATAAACGGATTTATCAACGGCATTAACTCGCTCGAAATACCCGACTGGGTGCCGGGCGTGGGTGGATATAGTCTTAATATTCCGAATATATCACGGCTGCGAATAGGTCTTGATTATGTACCATATGATGAATACCCCGCATTACTGCATAAGGGCGAACAGGTGCTCACGGCCTCGGAGCGTGAAGAATATCAAGAGCAAAAAAGTTCTGCTGCTCAAGTCGAGAGTAATCCGCAGATAAATGTTAATGTTTCTGTCAATATAGAAAACATTGAAAATAAAACGGAAAAGGATATAGACGAGTTTATAGAGTATATCTTGCAAAGAATTGAAGAAATAATAAAGAGAAAGGGAGCTGTTTTCGGTTGAGTGTAAAATTACCATTTTTATATTTCAAGGGAAAGAGCTCCCTTGATTTTAACTTAATAATCAAAAGCAAAGGCTCATATAATGCGCCTGCAAGGGACGTAACGATCACAAGCGTTCCTGGGCGCAACGGTGATCTCATACAGGACAACGGACGCTATCTCAATGTAACAATACCTTATGATTTATGTTTGGTTAAGCGTGACGCAAGAGGCTTTGATGAGCTCGTGAGTGAGGTCAAGAACTGGCTGCTCTCTGATAGCAGGTACGCTCAGCTTTGGGATAGCTACGATGTAAGATATTTTAGATATGGCGCATATAGCGGTGGTGTAGACATTAAAGAGGAGCTACGAAATTACGGAGAATGTTCTATAAGTTTTAACTGCAAGCCGTATCGTTATTCGTTCGAGGGTCAAACTGCTGTTGAAATACCAAGCGGCGGCGCAACGCTAGAAAATGCGGAAATGCTCTCCGCAAAGCCATATATCAAGATATACGGCAGCGGTAATATTTCATTGCATATAAACTCAGACACATTCACCTTTGAAAATGTGTCCGACTACATCGAAATAGACAGCGAAACAATGAACGCATACAAGGGTCAAAGTTTGCAAAACAACGTAATGAGCGGTGACGGTTTCCCGATACTTTCTCCAGGTACTAACGCTATAAGCTTTACTGGCTCAGTAACAAAAGCCGAAATCGTGCCAAGGTGGTGTACGTTATGATACCTGTTTTATATGATAAATCAGAGGAAAATTTCACAAGAAACGGCATAGGTTTTCTTACCGACGCTATATCGTGCGAAGTCACCGAAGAAAGAAACGGCTCGTATGAGCTGTCAATCAGCTATCCTATAACGGGCAATATATATGCGTACATAAACGAGGGCAACATCATCAAATGTAAGGCGAATGACACAAGCGACCCTCAGTTGTTCCGTATATATAGTTGCTCAAAGCCGCTTAACGGCATTGTATCAATTAAAGCAGAGCACATAAGTTACGATCTCAACGGCATACCGATTGCAGAGCTTAAGCTTAAATCGGCTACCGCTCAAATGGCTATCACAAAGGCTATATCCGACGGTGCTTTCAAGAGCAAGTTTAAAGCGTTAAGCGATATAGCAACGCTCAATACTATTGACCTTTCCGAGCCTTGTTCAATCAGAGCTGCCCTCGGGGGTCAACAAGGCTCAGTGCTTGATATATGGGGCGGCGAGTACGAGTTTGATAATTACGTTATAAAGCTACACTCACATAGAGGCTCAGACACGGGCGTAACGATCGAGTACGGCAAGAACTTAACTGATATTAAGCAAGATAAAAATATAACAGCAACGTATACTCACATAATGCCATATGCTACATATACAGAGCAGAAAGACGACGGCAACGGCAAAACCACATCAGAGGACAAGTTCGTATATCTCAAAGACAAAGTATTGCCTATCAATGAGGCGGCGGAGCTTGGGCATAAAAAAGCATATATCATAAATCTTTCCGATCAATTTTCAGCGGGCGACGAGATAACACCGGCAACACTCCGCACAAAAGCGGAAACGTATTTGAAAGCACACACAAGCCTCGGAGTTCCGAGCGTAAGCATTACTGCCTCTTTTGTTTCGTTGTGGCAGACTGAGGGATACAAAAATATTGCGCCGCTTGAAAAAGTTAAGCTCTGCGATACTGTAACCGTTAAATTCGCAAAGCTCGGCGTATCAGCAAAAGCCAAGGTAATTAAGACTGTATATGACGTATTAGCCGAGAAATACAAGTCAATTGAGCTCGGTGACGCTAAGAGCAACTTTGCTCAAACTGTCTTAGATCAGAATAAGGCAATAGCGGGAATTACCACGCTTGTGAAAAAGGGGCTTGCAAATGCGTCAACAGAGCTCAAAGAGGCCATAAAAAATGCGACAAATCTTATAACAGGCAACAGCGGCGGTTATGTAGTTTTACACCCTGCGGAAAGCCCGCAGGAAATACTTATACTTGATAGCCCCGACATTGAAAGCGCCGTCCGTGTGTGGCGCTGGAACTCAGCGGGCTTAGGCTACTCAAAAAACGGGTATAACGGCGATTATGGGCTTGCTATAACAATGAACGGCGCAATAGTAGCAGACTTCATAACGGTGGGCACACTTAATGGAGCACTCCTTGCGGCTGATAGCGTACAGGCGAACGCCATATCTCAGGGTTTTAAAAAATCCATTGAGGACAACATAACCGGCGCAAAAGAAAGCGTCGAGCAGGCTTTCAAGCTTGCGGACGAAGAGTTAAAAAGCACGATCACAACGAGCTATACCGACGCCATATCAGCGGCTGAAAGCTCACTCAAAACGCTTATAAGTCAAACTGCTGATAGTATCACATTATCCGTAAGCCAAACTCTTGAAAGCTACGCTAAGACAGAGGACGTAACAGCAGCTATTGAAGTATCAGAAAACAATATAACACAAACTGTAAGCACGACATACGCTACTAAAGCTACTGTAAACAATATGCAATCGACAATGAATACTATGCAATCGTCGATAACGCAGAACTCGCAGAGCATATCTCTTAAGGTGAGCAAGTCTAATCTTGTATCCGAGATAAATCAATCAGCAGGAACGATCAAGCTCACTTCTAACAGGTTTGTTGTTGAAAGCGACAATTTTAAGCTCACCGCCAATGGAACTATAACGGCAAAAAGTGCAACGTTAAACAGTGCAACGATTACAGGATCTCTTACAACCGCAACTACCGATTTAACGTACTTATATGTGCACGGAAATCAGCTTGAATTTTTCAGAGATAATAAACGACTTGCATATATCACCCCTGTTGGGTATAGCAACACTTACTATCAACTTGGAATTATGGCTTCGGGTAATTATCATGGCATAACCCTAGGTGGTGCATATGATAACGGCTGGGAAACATATTATAAGTGCAATATTCAAAGTGCGGCAACTGATATGGATTGCAGGCATTATTTCTATGGCGATATTAAGTTTGGCAACGGAAAAATCAAAAGTATGCTTAATTTTGATGATAACGTCGGCGTTGCATGGGGCGGGAACACGGGGCTTAGGTACTGGAGCAACAACGCAACATACGGAGCGGGATTATATCTCGGTATTACCGCTAATAGCTGTAACACTTACGTTGTCGGAAACTCAATAACAATGCGGTGTGACACCTGGGTGCAAAATCATAGCCTTTATATTCGGAAAGGTTATCTTGATATTGACGACGGCTGCGGAATATGCTGCACAGGCACGATAGCATTTAGGTGGGTCAATGGTAATGGATTATTTGTTGGTATGGACGCTTATAACCTCAAACTTGTGGGCTCAAACATTTATGCTAACGGCTCGCCCGTTGCCGTAACGTCCGACGCCCGAAAAAAAGAAAATATCGTTCCACTTTCCGAACGATATTTAAGCGTTATAAAAAATATAACGCCTGTATCGTTCAATTATACAAGCGATATAGCGTTAAGCGGCAGGACACACACAGGCTTCACGGCACAAAACGTGCTTGAAGCTATGAAAAAAGCAGGCATTAGCGCCTCTGAGTTCGCTGCATTCGTTGATGTAGACGGCGACGGAAAAGAATATGCACTCAGATACGAGGAATTTGTACCGTTGTTGCTAGCATACATTAAAGACCTCGAAAACAGAATAATCAATATCGAAAAGGCGGGATAATATGAAAATCAAGAAATCAAACGCTGAACTCGAGCAGAAGCTAGAGCAGATCAAAACGTTAATCAAGCAGAAAATCGAATTGCCGTCCAAAACGTCATACGCTATTATCAAAAACAAAATTGCGATAGAGCGGGCATTAGAGCCGTTCGTTTTTTCTCGTGATGAGATCATAAAGAATAAGGCGGGCGGCAAAACAAGTGTTTCAGCCAAAGACGACCCGAAAGCATTCAATGAGATATGCGAGGCTATAAACGAAATAGCCTTAGAGCTGTCCGAGGTGGAAATATCAACAATAAAGCTATCTGATATAGCAGAAAGAGAAATGCCTCTTAGCGCTATTGACGCACTTTCTTTTATGATTGAGGAGGGCTAACTTATATGAAAAGTTCAACAAGCATATCGCTTGATGTTTCACGTTCGACATCTCCGCCGATAGTATTCGCCAAGCAAGGTGACAGCAGCAGCCGCTACGTTAATATTACGATAACAGATAACGGCAAGCCGTATACGCTTGACAGCGGTATTACAGCACGAATAAGAGCGGTTAAGGCAGATAAGAAAGCAGTATTCAACAACGCCACTATTGAAAATAACGTAATCGTAGCAGAACTCACAGAACAGATACTCGCAGTAGAGGGCTATGTTATTGCTGAAATATCCCTCTACAAAGAAAACTCGCTGCTTACGACGCAGTATTTCTATATTGCGGTGCAGCGCTCAGCAGTATCAGACGACGAGATAACGTCCACGAATGAGTATAAGGCGCTTGCTGAGGTTTTGAATAAAGCGAGCAAAGCTGTTGATATAGCCTCAGCTGCCGCAAACAAAGCGAACTCCGCCGCCGATAATGCAGACACGGCAAGAGAAAGCCTTACAGGAGCAGTCAATACAGTAATAGCTACTGCTAACGCCGCAACTGAGCGGGCTAATAAGGCTGCCGAGAGCGTCGGTGATGTAATCGACGGCATAGCTCTTAAAAATACTGATACTGGAGCGGCGTTCATTGTTAAACTAAGAATAACCGACGGCAAGCCTTACGCTGTATGCGAAACATTATGAGGAGGGATAGTGTGATAACTATATACAAGGCGACAACTTCACTCACAGACAGAGTGTCTATACTGGAGCTTAGAGGCAAGTCAACCGATACCAAGCCCACGGATATGATATGCGGGTACAAAGTCGGAAACGGCTCGACTTTTTTTGAAATCGACACAGGCGAGGTTTTCGTTTTCGACGGTGAAGCTCTATCCTGGGTAAAGATATAGGAGGCAGCACAAATAATGGACTTAGAAGCAACCGCTATTGCGAGGAAAACCGTAAAATCAGCTAATGTGGCAGCAACAGCCGCAAACGCAGCGGCAGCAGAAGCAGAAAAGGCCGTGAAAAACATTTATCACGACAAGAATTTTTTACTATCAGTAAACAGCGATAAAAGTTTATCGTTGACATATAAAGAAACGGAGGAATAACAATGGCAGAAACAATAGACCTCGTAAGAGACAGCACTATGCAGGGCATAGCTCGTTCGGTAGCTGCGATTGCAGCGAACACGGGCGGTTTTAAAATCAAAAGCTTTGCAGACGTGCGGGCTATCGTAAGAGCGGGTATGGCAGACAAGGTGTTTGCTATCGGCGATCAGATCATAGCCGAAAAAGAAACTGCGATAACTGCAACCGTCGGCAACACAGAGGGCACAAGCGGCATTACCGCTGCCACAGTAGCCGCAGACACGTTCATAGCGGCGGTAGGTACGTCACACAACGGGGAGTATGAGTTTTCATATAACGGCGCTGAGTGGCATTTCAATGGTGAGCCTGTACAGCTTTCGGCGTATGGTATCACAGTAACGGGTACACCAAAGGCAGGCGACGAGGTGCTTGTGCACGAAACGACAAACAAGCTTGTGTTTGACATCATCGGCATAGATCACGACACACCCGCCGATAGTCAATTCAAGCACTCTCTCACATTGCAGCTTCACGACCTCTATCAGAACATACAGTTTGACAGCACAGAGGCTATATATTATGCTCGTGAAGAACTTGCGGCAGGAACATATAACATAACATTGCCTGCGGGATATGATGTAGAAAATGGCGGAGGCAAGACATATCAGTTTACGCTTGCGAAACCTGTACCCGCAGCGGGTCAGATTATGTTTCCGTGGGCGTATCAGCAGCAGGCGTCAGCGACCAAGGTTTCAACATATGTCAATGCTAATGCCTCGGCAGCAATTGAAACTGTATCTGTTAAAGAGGGCTCAGAGGGCACGTCGCTCGGAACAGCAGACGGCACCGTGTCAGACCTCAATCACATTCATCGTGCTCGATATGGTTCAAACAACTGGGCTGAGAGTGATCTCAGAATGAGGCTTAACAGCTCTGCCGCTCCTGGCGGAACGTGGACGATGCAGAGCAAGTTTTCACACAAGCCGTCCTGGGCAGACACTGAAAGCGGCTTTCTGCGTGGCGTAGACCCCGATTTCCTTTCAGTTCTCGGCGAGGTCACGAAAGTAACGGCGCTCAACACACTTACTGACGGTGGAGGTTCTAAAACAAGCACGGAGAAAATATTCTTGCTTTCACGTTCCGAAGTTTACGGAAATTTTGAAAATAGCGTTGATGAGGGTGCGGCTTATCCATACTATAAGAATTATTCGGACTTTGCGAGCAAAAATGACGGCAACGACACAAACCGCATTAAGTATCAAAGTAACGGCACGCCATACTATTGGTGGCTGCGTACTCCTCACACCGGCAGCGCTAGCAGCGTGCGTAGCGTCACCCCGTCGGGAGCTATCAACGGTAACGGTGCGAGCAGCAGCAGCGGGCTCGCCCCGGCTTGTTGCATTATTTAATCAATAATCGCCCTCGATAGAGGGCGGAAAGGAGAAAGTAATGTCAGTTGTAAAATCAAAACAGACTGAGGGCAAGTTATTAGTAGTAACCAAAGCAAGAGAGCTCGCCGCATATACAATTAAGATATGTTCAAATGAAAAGAACTTTCCTAAGCGTTATAGGTGGTGCATTACTGCTAAAATCGTTGATTGTGCCATTGATGTGAGTAGCAACGTTAATGCGGCCAATTCTATTTACGTCAGTGATGATAACAAGAAAGATTATCAGCTAAGACGACAGTATCAAACGAAAGCTCTTGCTGAAACATACGCCTTGCTCAGTATGATTGACATTGCATATAGTGTTTTCGGCATAGAAAGCAAACGTATCGAGTATTGGACTAGACTTGTAAACGAAGTTCAAGTGTTACTGCGTAATTGGAGAAAGTCCGATTACGATAGATACGGAAAGTAAATTAGGGTAATAGTTGTTTTATTTCTGCTTTGTGGTGGCTGCGTACTCCTAACACCGGCAACGCTAACAACGTGCGTAACGTCAACCCGTCGGGAGCTATCAACAATAACAATGCGAACAACAGTAACGGGCTCGCCCCGGATTGTGATAATGCTAGTTTAAAGTAGGCGTAATAGCCGAAATCAATGCGATCACACAAGGAATTATTATCCTAGCCGATATGGTGAAAGTATAACGTTGATGTAATTTACTCTACGAGTAAGCATTACTATTAACAACGTAAGTTTTGTGAAAAAGATAATATGACAGTAAAAGAAAATGTATGTGACTTTGAAAACCTGTACAAAGCAATGTGTATATGCAGGCGCAATGTGATGTGGAAAGACAGCACAGCAGGATTTGTCAAGAACGGCTTGACAAATTGTTATAAGCTCAAAGACGAGCTTATGAGCGGAAAATACAAAATCGGTGCGTACACCGTTTTCAAAATTTACGAGCCGAAAGAACGTGTTATTGTAAGCACAAGGATAAAAGATAGAGTATTTCAACGTTCGCTATGTGATAACTATCTTACAGAACAGATAACTAAATCTTTCATATATGATAATTGTGCTTGCCAAAAAGGTAAAGGCACGGATTTTGCTCGTGAACGGCTAAAATGTCATATGCAGCGATTTTATAGAAAATCGGGGCTAAACGGTTATATTATCAAATGTGATATTTCGGATTATTTCGGCTCTACGCCTCACAGTGTCGCTTGCGCTGCCGTTCGGAAAAGAGTTTCTGACGACTGGGCGTATGCCGAAACCGAAAGAATTATAAACAGCTTTACGCAAGGAGCTGACCCGTCAAAAGGAATGGGCTTAGGCTCACAAGTCACGCAGCTTATTCAGCTTGCAGTATTAGACGACATCGACCATTTAATTAAAGAGCAACTAGGCATAAAGTATTATGTTCGTTATATGGACGATTTCATACTTATACATCAAAGCAAAGAATATTTGACATTTTGCAAAGAGCACATAGGCGAAGAACTCGAGAAACTAGGGCTAAAATTTAGTAAGAAGAAAACTCAATTATTCCCGATTAAACAGCCCATACACTTCTTAGGTTTCAGTTTTAGGCTTACAAGCACAGGAAAGGTCATAATGCGTGTATTGCCGGAAAAGGTCACGAGAGCTCGCCGCAAGCTCGCAAAGCTTGTGCAATTATGTGAACGTGGCGCAATGAACCGAGAACAAGTTGACGAGTGTTTCAAGTCCTGGGCTTCGCACGCAAGCAAAGGAAACTGCTATAAGCTGATAGATAGTATGCAGGAATATTATTATAATCTATGGAGGGAATAGCTATGTTTGGCTACATATCAGTAAAAGAACAGCTCATAAAAGAGCGACAGAAAAGCGCCGCACTTAAGGTGGAAAACGACAGAAACGCCGCTAATATTGACTATATAGCAATGGTGTTTGATGTAGAACTCGAAAACGAAAAAGAGGAGGTGCTTGAAAATGTCACAGAGTAGGAAATATGCTAAGGTCAAAGACTACTACGAGCGTGGTTTGTGGGATATACGCAAGGTATATGACGCAGTAGTGCACAAGTGGATCACAGCCGAAGAATATAAAGAAATCACAGGATATGATTTCGACGACGGCAAGGAGGCATAAATGAAAGAAAACGTATTTAAGGGCATTGTCGCCGCCGCCCTAGGTGGTCTGTCTGCATATTTCGGCGTAATAGCTATACCGCTGCTTATACTGATCGCCGTTATGATTATAGACTATCTGAGCGGGCTTGCGAAAGCGTGGTATAAGAGTGACCTAAGTAGCCGAATAGGGATTGTCGGAGCTGTCAAAAAGCTCTGCTATATCCTTGTAGTGTGCGTAGCGGGTGTCACGGACTGGCTCATAAGTGAGGGGCTGTCCTCGGTGGGAATTGATATAGGATTTAGCTATTATTTCGGCGTAATCGTCACAATATGGCTCATCATCAATGAGTGTATAAGCATTCTTGAAAACCTTTCCGTTATCGGCGTGCCGTTGCCGTCATTTCTCGTTAAAATCGTACACCGTTTAAAAATAACAGTTGAAGAAAGCCAAGGAGGAGAACAGTAATGACAAACATTTCAGAGCAAGAGAAAAATGAAATATTCAAAAGCTTTGCGTTCGGTATGACATATGATGATATTTCGGACGTTTACGAAATTGACCTTACCGACGTTAAAAAGCTCTTGACAGATAACGCCGACAAGGTCAATAAGATCAAGTCCTACTACAAGAAAATGGAGGAATAAAAATGGCTACATACAAAGGCGTAGACGTATCTCAGCATAACGGAAACGTTGATACAAAGAAGCTCAAAGCAAGCGGCATAAACTTTGTAATGATACGATCGAGCTACGGCGACATAATGTCTTATCCTAGGCAGATTGACAAAAAGTTCGAGCGTAATTATGCAAACGCAAAGGCCACAGGACTTAACATAGGTTTCTATCACTATATGTATGCAGATACAGTAGAGGCAGCGAAGAGAGAAGCAACAGGCTTTGTTAATCTCATCAAGTCTAAATGCCCATTCTCTATGCCTGTTGCACTTGACATAGAAGAAGCTGCACAATATAATATGCCCGGACAGCGTGACGACATCATCAAAGCCTTTATTAGCGTTGTTGAGGCGGCGGGATATTATTGTATGCTCTATTCTTACGAAGCTTTTCTCACCGCCAAAGTGTCGGCAGCTCTCAGAAGTCGCTATGCGATATGGTGTGCAAATATCACCCGAACCCCGTCCATAGCGCATAAAATGCACCAGCACAGCTTTACAGGGAGAGTAAACGGCGTTACAGGCAGCGTTGACCTCGATACTGCAAAAGTCAATTTCCCGTCAATCATAAAAGCCGCAGGGCTTAACGGCTATAAGAAAAATGTTACACCGTCGGAGCCGAAAAAAGACACACCTAAAAAGACAGTAACTAGATATACAGTCAAAAAGGGTGATACTCTTTCGGCGATAGCCGCAAGATATAAAACGACAGTCGCAAAAATCGTTAAGGACAACAACATAAAAAATGCTAATCTTATCTATGCAGGACAGGTAATCAAAATTATTAAGTAAGAATAAACGCCTCATGAAATCAATCATGAGGCGTTGTTATTATTCCGAAAAGACCACTCACAAAGAATATATTTGTTGTGTTCGTCTTTTCAACATTTGGTGGAGGTGAGGAGAATCGAACTCCTGTCCGAAAGCCTATCCCCACGAACTTCTACGAGTGTATTCTGTTATTGCGGAAAACTCCCGTTCCCTTGCACAAAGGCAAACAGACACGCCTGTGTGTTTGGTAGGCTGTGATACATCACAAGGCTACAGCCGTCGCTTTGTAACGTTCACCACTGATCGACGCCTTTACCAAAGCCGTGGTACTCTAAGGCAAGACGAGCGCTGACTTAAGCAGCAGCTAATTCAAAATTATCGTTGTCGTCTAATTTTAAAACGTACGCCGTTTAAAGAGTGTGCGCTCCTCTACTCGCTTATCGTGCTTCAAAACCCCCGTCGAAACCTTTACACCCCCATGTTAGTTTCGCTCTTTCATGGCACGCTCTATGTCACGCTGTGCGGCTTTCTTTGCCATGTCGTCACGCTTGTCATAAAGCTTTTTACCTTTGCAAAGCCCAAGCGCAAGCTTGACTCTGCTGCCTTTGAAATATAGCGACATCGGGATAAGCGTAAGACCCTCCTGCTGTACCTTTCCGAACAGCCGCAGTATCTCACGTTTGTGGAGCAGCAGCTTTCTCTCCCGGCGTGGATCACGGTTGAAAATATTGCCGTGTTCATAAGGGGATATGTGCATACCCTTGACCCACATCTCTCCGTCCTCGATAGAACACCAGCTGTCTTTCAGATTGACGCCGCCATTCCTTATAGACTTGACCTCTGTTCCCACAAGCTCGATACCGCACTCTATCTGCTCCAGCACGAAATAATCGTGACGTGCCTTTCGGTTGTCGGCAATCTGCTTTGTGCCTTTTTTGTCTATCGCCATACTGCTCACCTCCCGTGGAATATTATTATAACACCATTTCATGCCTTTGTCAACAGGCAAAGAGTTCAAAAAATTGTACAAATGGTCGTAATGTTTAGATTTTTACTCATCTCTGTGTGTGCTTATGTGCAAATTCGAGTATTGAAATAGCTTTTATGGTGTGATATAATATTAGGTGTGAGAAATAGTTAGTTGAAAGATGAGAGAAGATCCGGTATGAAAAATAAGAAAATAGATATGTTAAACGGTCCGCTTGTGGGCAAGATCGTCATTTTTGCACTGCCCCTTGCATTGTCAAGTATTTTGCAGCAGCTTTTTAACTCCGCTGACCTTGCGGTGGTGGGCAGATTTGACAGCGACAAAGCCATGGCGGCGGTTGGAAGCAATTCTTCATTGGTGAACCTTATTGTAAGCCTTTTTCTGGGGCTTTCTGTCGGTGCAAACGTTGTGGTGGCCAGGCTTATAGGTCAGGGGAGAAAAGATAAGGCAAACGAGGCTGTACATACGGTGGTGCTTTTGGCGGTCATAAGCGGATTTATCATACTGGGTGCAGGCGAGATACTTGCACCGATACTCCTTGGCATGATGAATGTGCCTGACGATGTTTTAAAGCTTGCAACGCTGTATCTCAGGATATTCTTCTTTGCAATGCCTTTTATCGAGATATACGATTTCGGTTCGGCAGTGCTTAGGAGCAAGGGCGACAGCACCCGACCTCTTTACGCTCTTATCACCGCAGGCGTTATAAATGTTATTCTGAACCTTGTGTTCGTGATCGTGTTCAAAATGGGCGTGGCAGGCGTTGCAACGGCAACTGTTATATCAAACTTTTTCAGTGCCTGCATGATACTTTACTTTCTTACCCACGAGGAGGAGATGCTAAGACTCGATTTCAGAAAGCTCAGGATACGCTGGGAATATCTCCTCGGTATCATAAAGATAGGCTTGCCGGCAGGTTTGCAGAGCATGGTTTTCTCGCTGTCAAACGTTGTGATACAGGCGGCGATAAACAGCTTCGGTTCAGACGGTATCGCCGGAAGTACAGCGGAACAGAATTTTGAGTTCATGGCATATTTTGTGATAAACGCTTTCGCTCAGACTGCGACCACATTTACAAGTCAGAATTTTGCGGCTCAGGATAAGGAACGCTGTAAAAAGATATACAGGCTTTGCACCTTTATCGGGCTTGCAAGCTGTCTTGGGCTGAGTTTGATATTCCTTATTGGCAGACACCTTTTTATACAGATATTCTCAACGGACGAGAACGTTATACACTACGCAATGATAAGAATGTGGTCAGTTTGCCTGCTGGAGCTTCTTACGGGCGTTTACGAAATATCGGGCGGCTGTCTTAGGGGAATGGGTCACTCTATGACACCTGCGGTCATAACTGTGCTTGGCACCTGCGTGTTCAGGCTTGTGTGGGTGAACACGATTTATGCGGCTCACAGAAGCTATCTTATGCTCATGATAGTTTACCCTGTTTCCTGGGTGATAACAGGCACTGCGGTAACAGTGGCTTACTTTATCATACGGCGCAAAGAGTTTGCACAGATAGGTAAACGCAGGGCGGATATTATTTGATAGACAGGCGACAATTCAGATAGACGTGGAAATGGGCAAACGCTGTTCGCCTCTACAGAAAAAGATAAATCTGCACTCTGAAAGCTTTAGAATTTTCGGAGTGTAGATTTTTTTTGAAAAAAGTCGCAACTGTCCAAAAAAAGTTACCACAAATGGTTTTTAGTGTGATATAATACATACATCAGGAACGAATCAAGGCAATACCGCACAAGGCACGCCTTATAACTTCTGCACACTCCTTTTAAATTGTTTAAATTGTGTTTTATTTGTTATCTTATGGTGTTTACTACTCTTTTGTTTGATTTTGTTTTGGTTTTTGAAACTTTGCGATGTTTTCATAATACCCCTTTACTGTGTTCCTGAGAGCAGAAGTCATTTTTTTACCGCAGTTCTTTTTGAACTGCGGTATCTTTTTTTATATGTTATATAAGCCTATAAAAACAGGCGTCATGCTTTTGATACAAAGCCTTTTCGCAGAAGGGGGATAAGGATTCCGCCAATGGAGTTGCCAAGGGACATTATAATAAGATAGCCAAAGGCTTTAACGCTCCATAAGTCTGCTATGGTAAAGAAATACATATTAGCGACGCAGTGTTCAAAGCCGCTGAGGATAAAGACCACAACCGGGAGAAATATTGCAAGTATCTGTCCCACAGGGTTTTGGATAGTTTTATAGCCGTCTGCGGCAACGAACATAAGTATTCCGCAGAAAAATGACAGGATAAAAACGCTTGTGATATTATCCCCAAGCTTTATATTGCAAAGCTCTGTGGCTTTGTCGCTTATGGCGGATATGCGTGTTTGGGTAATAAGCAGGGCGGAGAGGACTGCTCCTGCAAAATTGCCGAGCCATATTATGCCAAGCTCACCGAGATAAGAGGGTTTGTTTTCAACTGCATATCCGACTTTTCCTGTGAAGAGATTAAAGCCGAAAGACAGTATCACAAACAGTCCTATGCCAAAAAGGAATGCTCCCAGATATTTGTTAGGGCAGGAAAGATAGACTGTTCCGCCTATGGCTATTGCCACGCCTGTGAGCAAAGAACGCAGAAATATGTCGATAATTTTCTTCATGTTTATTCTCCTATAATTTTTTATGTGACAAAGCACTGTGTTATTATACTATATTATCATGGCGGTTTCAACAAAAACGTGGCATTGTTTACACTTATTTTGATTTTTGTTTCCAAGTAAGCCATGGGTAACATGAGCTTTGTGACATATTTCTTGTGATATGGGAGATATGCGATGTGAAGAATGGTCAGAACAGATCCAGCATACTGTCGAGATAAATTTGCTCTCTGACCTTTAGCTGATGTTCGGGTCTTGTCATATAGTAGAGCAGAAATTCAAGGATAATGGCACTTCCTAAACTTCTGCCCTCTATTTTGAAGTTTGAAAATCCCATGGGGAGATAGGTGTTTTTGATATCCTCTATGCCGATAAAGGCAGGGCTTTCCATGGCTTTTGAAAAGCGGTAGCCCTCTGAGGCATTGGGTGCTTGGCAAATATGGTCGGGGCAGTTTTCACCGAGATTTTTGCGGCTGACGTTTTCATAGCAGTTTTTTCGGTCTGCACAGCCTATATAACAGCACTCGTTGCAAAGAAACTCCACTTTGTTTTTCTGCTCAGTGGTGAGATCGGAGAGTTTATCCAGGGCTTTGTTCAGGCGAAAGTCTGGGACTACATAGGAAAAATCGTCATTATCAAGCTCGTTTACAAGCTGAGAAAACTCGGTAAGGACTTTTGTGGTAGAGGACACAAAATAGAGGTGGGGATAATTCTCTTTCAGATATGAGAGAAGCAGGTCGGAGCATATTATCACGCCGTTTTTTGGGTCTGCATTTTGGGAGAAAAGCTTGCAGAGGTCATTGCGTTTTTTGTCGGAAAGGTGTTCTTCTCTTAGCAGGGAATTGCTGAAGGTCAGCCGTGAGGAGATGTTATATTCTTTCATAAGGTCGAGGACTTCTCGTGGAGAATGTTCGCCAAAGCCTGCTCGTCCGCCGCCCCATATACAGTCGGCAGGTGCGCCATAGACAGAGCCTATTTCGCACCAGTCATAGAAATAATCTCTATGGTCACGGAATATGGGAAGAAATGTGGCGTAAAGCTCGTAAAACTCGAAAAGCCCCGGCAGGTGGTAGTATGCTTTATTGGTCATGTGGGGTCACCTCTTTTTTTATCATTATAGCATGGCGGGGGTGGGAAGTCAAAGGGGTGCGTGGTCAATAAGCTCATAGGTCAGACTATTACGGCAGTGTGACTATTTTATCATAAAGTATCTCAAACTTCGGGTTTAGTTTGCTCACATAGTCGCAGTGATAATGCCCGCAAAACCAGCGTTCATATTGCATTTTATCTGCAAGGTCACGAAAAAACTCTGTGAGCCTGTTTTCTGAATAGTAGAAATTATAAGCGGACGTGCATTTTCCATGCTCCACCTCATATTCGATATCTGTAGGGGCGCAGTGAGTTATAACATAGTCAGCTTTGTATTCGCACTTTTCAAGGGTGGAAAGTGCTTGGGCGTATTCTTTGTTATTAGGAAGCTCCTGCTCCCATATGCTTATGCCTATGGTGCGAAACTCTCTGTCATGGCTTTCTGCACCGCCCATGGTGAAAAAGTTTTTGCCCTCGATATCGAAAAGCTGTCCTCGCATAAGGTGGATAATGCTTGGGGCTATTCGGTGTATCTTTCCGCCATGCCAGTTTTCTACGGGGTAAGCGTTCAGAAGGTCGAAATTCTCGTGATTGCCGTCAACAAAGAGGGTGGTGAAAGGTCTGTCATTAAGCCAGCTTCTCCACCACATATCTTCCTTATCATTGTTCCATACAAGTCCGAAATCTCCGCAAATTATAACGTAATCATCCTTTGTCATGCTGTTGAAAATATCCTTGAAGTCGGGGTTGCCTTTGTTGCTGAGCTTATGGATATCGTGGCTTCCGTGGATATCGCCTGTTATAAGTATCATTTTGCGCTCCTCCTTATTTCATCAAGTGTTCTGGGGGTGTAGTCCATATAATAGAGCATACAGCCCACATTATAGCTTTCAAATGGTATGGCAAGGTTTTTGCATATTTGCGCATACTGCAAAAACGCCTGATAGTCCTTGGTGTTATGGACATGACCATAGAGGTGAACAGCGCCACGATATTGATTATACCAATGGGCGATAGGATAATGAGAAAGCACCGCCTGCGTTTCGTCGTCTTGTATCACTGCATAGTCTTTTACCCACTGAAAGCAGGCTTTCATTTCTTCTGTGGGCTTATCGTGGTTGCCGAGGATAAGATACTTTTTGCCATTAAGCTGAGAGAGCATTTTAAGCCCCTGAGCGTTTTTCCATGCAAAGTCACCGAGGATATAAACTTCGTCGCTATCGGAAACGGTGCTGTTCCAATTTGCCGTCATGACAGCCTGCGTATGGTTGATGTCAGTAAAAGGTCTATTGTCATGGCGCAGGACGTTATGGTGTCCAATGTGCATATCCGATATATAAAATATTGGCATTTTATCCTCTCCTCTTTTAGTACCACAGGCTCACGAAGTTTATCAAATAATCCCATATAATTTTCCTCCGATAGTTTTTTAGATAGTGTTATTATACCATATTCCGTATGTCATTTCAAGTATTTTACTTTGCAATGTGGTACAATTATTGTAGTACTACACAGATTAAAAGGGCTTGACTTTGAGGGCTGTTGAAATATTGCGGATAATGTGATATACTGTCAATAAACGAAATACCGCAGTAATGATAGGACGGACAATGTGCTTGTCAGGTTTTCTTCTTTTGCAAGGCTAAGTGAGGCTTATCCTAATTATTTTGCGGATATAGGGGAATTTGTTGGCGTTGTAGAGGGGTACTTGAAGTGAGATACATTACAGAGGTGACGGCAAAATGACATACCATTATTATGGCGACAAAAATGCTGATATTGTTCTTATCCAGCCTGTGGGCGACCATGATCTGCCTGAGATAGAAAACGAGGTGGCAGAGATAAAAAAGCTCACGAGTGTGGATTTTCAGCTTATTGCGGTGAAGGTCGAGGATTGGAACAGGGAGCTTTCACCATGGGAAGCCCCTGCGGTATTTGGCAATGAAGGCTTCGGCAATGGAGCGGAAGACACTCTGGCGGAGATATTAACGCTTTGCTCGGACAAGAGCAAGAATTATTACATTGGCGGATATTCTCTGGCAGGGCTTTTTGCCTTGTGGGCGGCGTTTCAAACGGAGAAATTTTCAGGCGTTGCGGCGGCTTCTCCGTCGGTGTGGTTTCCTGATTTTGTGGGGTATATGAAAGAGAATAAGATAAAATGCGACGCTGTTTATCTCAGCCTTGGTGACAAGGAAGAAAGGACGAAAAATGCGGTCATGTCAAAGGTGGGCAACTGTATCCGTGAGAGTTATGATTTGCTGACGGGGCAGGGTATCGAATGCGCCCTTGAATGGAACAAGGGCGGGCATTTTAAAGAGCCTGCTTTGCGGACAGCTAAGGGGTTTGCTTGTGTGATGAACGGAAGATAGGGGAATGACAATGGATAAGAAAAAATTGTAAAACAGGCTTATGATATTGCAAAACTAAGAGACAAGTCGATCAAGGGAACAAAAGAGACAATATATTTTGACAACATATCTATTGGAGTTCTTCTAGAGATCATTACAGAAAACACCATTGTTGTTGCAAGCTCCAATAATGGTGCAGTGCAGAATATCGTAAATGAACTTCCTCTCACTAAGGAACAAATCGACGAAAAGTTTGTTGAGGAGCTTAAAGGTGCTGACTATTTTTGCAGTATCGCTCTCAAATAAAGCCTGTACTCACAATGGATGCAAACATTCTGAATATGTTTAGAGAACATTTTGGAGTGACTGAAAAATATTTATCAAATTCCGCATCAACACAGACATTGACTGAATGTTGCTGCTACCCGTGCAAAAAAAGAATTTTATATTGTTGGAGATAAAAAATTATATCTGAATTGCGGCGGTGATACGCTGTTTGATGGGCTATTTGCGTGGCGGAACTTCTAAATTTGGGATTATAGCATGGAGGGGGTGGGAAGTCAAAGTTATTTTTCCATTACTACTATCTTGTTTGATATATTGCTCACAGGCTTTATCTTTTTAAGAAGCTTGAATATTGGGATAAACTCTGCCATACCATCGGCGAGGCTGTGTTCTTCTATAAGGCGGAAGTTCGGGAGAAGCTTTGCAAGCTCTTTGCCGTCCTTGACGCCCCATGTGAATTTGGCTTTGCTGCCCTCGATAGACTTTTCCTTCATACGCTTTACCATAGTGGGGCTCATCGTCTCGACCAATACTGTGACGTGGTCAAAGCGTTTGCTTATGACGTCAAATATCTGCTTTACGTCCTTTTCTGAGAGGTACATAGTCAGACCCTCGATAATGACGATAGCAGGGGCATCGTGCTCGGTTATTTCTTCGCTCCAATCGTCCATGGCGGACATTGCTATCTGGGATATCTCGCCTGATTCAGGGAGAAGCTTTTCTCTCACGGCGATAGTTTCGGGCAGGTCAAGGTTATACCAATGGGTGTAGCCGTTCATTCTGTAACAGCGTGTATCAAGTCCGCAGGCGATATTCACCACCACTGCGCCTTTGTTTTTTGCAAGATACTTGTTCGCAAGCTTATCGAGGACTATTGTCCTTGCCACAACGCCACTGTGCATTGCTGAGTCCTTATCGGCAAGTGAAAAATCATAGTTTATCTTATCTATTATCTCCACGGCTTTTGTATCTTTTATCGCACCCCTTGTTTTGGTTTCCTTTGCACGGGCGTAAACAGTTTGAAGCATAGTTTCAGGCACGCCTGAGAGCTTTGGTTTTTCATTCATATCCATTTTTCTTCCTCCTGTGGTGTTATTAAGATAGTTGCAACTAACTTACTTTTTTTATGATAGCACATTGAGGGGAAAATGTCAATAGAGGTGGGGCGGATAGGGGCGTTGGGGCAGAAAAATACCGATACAGGGGAGCTGTATCGGTGGGTGTGAGTAAAAGGAGTAAACTGAAATTTATTACTCATAAACGGAAAATTTAATAAATTCATATGGCAATCCCATATCTTCGGAATATTTGCGTATCTCTGCCTTTTCGTCATCATTCATTTCGTTATAGAATGGTCGGTCTGATACTTTCCAATATATTTTAACTTCATCTATTATCAACACATCTCCCCAAGGGGCAGCATATAATTCCCCGACTTTATATTTTCCAAGTTCTTTATATACTCTTGTGGTATAACAATATCCCAATTTCTTTAAGTAATTTTGGATAGATCCATATTCATATTCGGGAAATGATATTTTTTCAAACATACAATAGACCTCCTGCAAATGTAACACAAACTGTTTTATCCTAGTCGGTTATGATATTTAACGGGACAAGTATAGCACATTTTGAAGTAATTTTCAAGGGGCTAGTTTATTTTGTCAACATAAAACTCACTGTCTGTTTCAAAACAGTATGCGCACAGCCGTCCACCTGAGGCACAGCCACAGTCTATGGCTATGTGTCCGTTGGCTTTGTAGGCTTCGGGTCTGCCGTGGTTTGGGATATTGGCGGTAGGGGTGTGACCTGTCACAAGGAAAGTATTCGGGTCGCTGAAATAGCGTTTTGAATAGTCGGCACGCTCCCAGATAAGCTGGTGGAGGGTATATTCATCAAGGGGCTTATCCTCGCTAAAGCCCCCAAGACCTGCATGGGTGAGGACAAAACGTTTGCCGTTTATGGTAATATCCTCATACATTGAGAAGCTTTTGAGAAACTCCATGAAGTCCATGCGGTCGGCTTTGGAGAGGGAGATAAATTCGCTGAAAGTGGGTTTGCCTCCGCTGGTGAGCCAATCTATCAGGTCTAGCCGTTCGTCTTTTGTAAGCTTGCTCACGTCATTTTTTATGAGGTGGCGGAGATTGATATAGGCAAGGTGTTCGTGGTTGCCGAACAGCGGGATAACATTATCACGAGTCATGATGTCGTTATAGATCTCCATAGGCTTTTCGCCCCTGTCGCAGATATCACCTAGGATATAGAGGGTATCGTCCTCAGAGAAGCCTATTTTTTCGAGAAGCTTAATATACTCCTCATAACAGCCGTGGATATCAGATATTGCATATGTCATAAAAGCACCTCGCTGGGTTTTGGGTCGGGTTTCTTGTCTATTCTATTATAGCATACTTAGGGGTAAAATTGGGGAGGTTTGAAAAAAATTTTTACCCATTGGCATAGAGTTCGCTTCAAGCTGTATAATGGGGGTAAAATTAAGGGGAGTTGAGCAAAAGTAACCGTAAAATATTCCGCACACTACCCGACTTTGCCACTAAAAAATAATAAAAGGGACAGAATATTCAATTGTCCAAAAATTGTTACCACAAATCTTAAAAAATATGGTATAATATCAGAAATACAGTTTGGAGGTGTGATTATGGAATCTGGAAAAAGCAACAGAAACGAGGAAATGCTTGACGATTATATAGGCTACAAGCTGGCAACAGAAAACAGCTCTCAGCATAGTTCGTTCAATCTCAAAGGAATCGTTGTCGCTGTGTTGATCATCATAGGGATAGCCATGATCTATGATGCCCTGCGCCCCAAATGCGCACACTCGGGCTGTGGCAATTCTCCTGAAGAAGGCAGCTGCTACTGTTTGATACATGACCCTAAGTATTACAATAATAAGAACAGCTATACTTCAGTATTCACAACTGCTACAACATCACGTCCGAAAACCACTACAGCAGGTAGTTCAGCTACCAGAGCTACCCATAAGAATACCAATAAAACCTCAACCAGTAAATCTGCTGAGTATGATGCTCATGATTATGACGACCCAGAGGATCTTTATGAAGATCACTATGATGATTTCTATGACTACGAGGATGCAGAGGATTATTGGGAGGAGAATAATTGACTCGTTTTTCATACAAGAATAAGCACAAATGCAAAAGACGTTCCATTTGGATAAAATGAAACGCCTTTTGTTTGATAATAGTTTTATCGTAGTCCTATAAACAGGAGAATGTAATGTCTACACGACAGACGGATAAATCTGTGAGATATTGTCCCGTATATTCTACTTTCTAAAATCTCTGGGACTGTACCCGTAGGCTTCTTTAAAGGCTTTTGAAAAATAGCTGTGATCGTCAAAGCCGCAAAGCCCACAGATAGCATTTATCGAGTCAGATGTGTTTTTTATCATATATGCCGCATTGCGCAGACGATAATTTTTTTAGATATTCAAACGGCGACTGTCCTGTTATGTTCTTAAAACACCTCAGCACTTCGCTTTTGCTGACAAATGCCGCTGACGCCAGTTATAGGTAAAGGAGAATAGTCTTAATAGGAAAGTGTATATCAATATAGTTTTTTATGTGGGTTCAGTATAGCTTTAGCTATGACTAAGATTTTAAGTACAACACCTAAATGACCTGTCCGTAATTATCCTAGCGAAGATAAGCCCCAAAGGCAGAGCTAGTATTATCAGCAGGGCAGACGCAAGCCATGACGCAGATGTTTCAAGGGACATGACACCCAAATTATAGAAAGCCTTGTAAAGATATAATCCCGGAACCATTATGACTATGGACGGAACGGTTATGGATATTCTCGGATAGCCCACATACTTTTTCAGCAGCGAGGCGAGTATGCCTGCGGTGAATGCCCCCACAAACGCAGCAGCTGCCGGAGGAAATGAAACAAGGTCAACAAGTTCCAATCTCAGAGTGTTTGCAAGTGCACCTATAACTGCCGCAGAGGCTGCAAGCTTGACAGGGCTGTTGAACATAACGGAAAATCCGAAAACCCCGCAGAAACTTGCCGCAAGTCTGAACAGTATGAACTGCCATAAGGTAAGGTGCAGAGGCAAAAAGTCCATTGGCGTAAGGTGCAGGATAAGTGCCATTAACCACGCCGTCATTGTGGCTACAATTATAATGATGAGGGCGTAGGTCAGCCGCTCGATGCCCGAACGCATATCGAGCTTTGAAAGGTCTATGCCGCTTGTGATGAACGGAAAACCAGGTATAATAAAAAGCATTGCACATATGTAGCCTGCCTCATGCTGCATTTTTATATTGAAAAGTATTTTCGCAAGTTCAAACAGCCCTGCATATGAAAGGCACGCCGCCGATACTGAGGCAACTATTCCAAGCACAAGGGTAAGGTGGTGCTTTGTGAATTTGCTCCGCACATAATTGCCAATGCCTGCACCGAAAAATGCACATATCATCTCGGTCAGTCCACCGCCAAGCAGGAATGTGAACGCTCCGCAGGCAAGTGCCGCCGCAAGACCCAAAACAGGCGGCGAGTAAAGTCCGTGTATCTTTTCGATATCGTCAAGTTCATTGTGGACCTGTTCGCAAGTCAAACTATCGCAGCGGCCGACAAAATCGTTGATGAAATTTTCAAGACGTGTTAGCTTTGAATTGTTTACTCCCGTGTTAGTAAGGCAAAGAGACTGCGAAAAGCAAGCCTCGCCGTCAAAACAGGTGTAGTTTATGGACATAAGCCCGATATCTGCTGTGCAGGTCAGTCCCATACATTCCGACATGGTGTTCATGGAACTTCTCACACGCCACGCTCCTGTTCCGCAGGAGAGAAACATCATTCCCACCCTGCCTATAACAGAGGCTTTTTCTTTTAGGCTCGCCTTTGATACCGGCTCGTCCTTTTCGGCGTCTGTGAAATCGTGCCATGGGATATCCATGTGATTTTTCTTAACTATAGTTTGTGACATTCAGTATCACTTCCGTTTTTAAAGATCAAGGCTGTCTGAGCCTGCTTTTTTCATCATTTCCTCACGGCAGGCAAGCACAATGCCGTCTATCTCGCTGAGGTGCATGAGCATTTTCTTTTCAAACTGATGAACAGGCAGTAAAACGCCGATCTCATCAAATGATTTTCCAGCCTTTTCGCCTGTTTCTTGTCCGTAATAGACCATTGCAGTTGGGGCAGTCTGCTGTATCTTGTGGAAAGTATTCCATATAACATCATAGGTCTGAGCCTCGGAAAGTCCAAGTTTTACAGTGTCAGGCAGGGCGTAAAGTATAAGCACGCCACGTCTTTTGTCAACACGCTTTTCCTTAATGTTCATTCCGTCGGTATAGACCCTCATAAGGTCATATCCGTCTGCAAGATAAAGCTTTGAACGTGGTGCACAGCTGTGGTTTTTGTACACATCACGAAATTTCTCGAACTCATGCTTTGTGACAAGCTTTTTCTTTTCTTCAATGACATCGCCTTCAGGGGTCGTAAGGAGTTCAGGATTTTTTCCGGCTTTTCCGTGAAAACGCTTTGGTATAAGGTAAGCCTCTCTCAGCAGATCGAAAAGACTTCTTCCACAAAGCTCCAGAAGAAGTGCACTTATATCACCGTTCGTATATGCGGTCAAAAGCACCTGCACAAGATGTTTTGGGTCAGGATCGGTCTGCATATCATCGTCACTAAGGTGATCGTAAAGCACGTTGCTGAGCCTTTCGCAAGCTCCTTCCGATGCCATTATCCTTGAAAAAAACTGTTCGACTTCATTTTCTTTTGGCAAAACTGTAGGCATATTATTATCTCCTTTCATGTATGTCATATCTCAGCATTTGCAAACATATTACACTTTTTCAGTATCATTTTTTGTATCTCTGTAGCGGCGGCATTGAGTTTTTTGTCTGCATTTTCTGCAAGAACGATGCTCCTCTTTGGAAACTCTTCATCAGTTTTCAGAATATAAACATCGCCGCTTTGTGCCATTGGTTCAGGTATAAGACCTATGCCAAGGTTGCTTTTCACAAGCGGCATTATCTGATCGGCAGTTGCGACCTCTATATCCGGCTGAAAATCTATTCCATGCTGGAAAAAGAAATCGGAATAAAAATCATATGTCCTTGTGTTTCGGTTAAGTGATATTATAGGGTGGCTGCAAAGTTCCTCAAGAGTGAGCGTTCGCTTTGCAAGATCCTTTAGCTTTGTGCTGCATATGATAAGTTCACGGAACTCTCTGAGCTTATGAAAATTCAGCGAGCCCTCTGTGCTTATCGGCGTTGTTACCACAGCGAGGTTTGCAATGCCGCTTTTGAGAGCAGTCAGTGCCTGAGGGGTTGAATGGTTCAGAAGCTTTATTTTTATTCCCGGATATCTTTCATGGAACTCATTGAGAAGTGGCAGCATAACGCCGTGAAGTGCGGTCTCCGTCACACTTATGGTGACAGTTCCGCTTTGCAGGTCGTTGGCTTTTGAGATCTCATCTTCGCCCTCTGTAATAAGTTCCACCGCCTTTGAGATGTGCTCGTAAAGTATCTCTCCCTCAGGGGTAAGCGTGACGCCGTTTTTCATTCGATTGAAAAGCGTGCAGCCAAGTTCTCCTTCGAGTATTTTTATCACCCTTGTGATATTAGGCTGATTTGTGAGCAGCACTTTTGCCGTTCTTGAAAAGCTGCGGTTCTTTGCGGCATAATAAAATATCTTATAATATTCGTAATTTATATTCACTTTATCACTTCCCTGCTATATCAATATTTTATATCTTGCATATCAATTATATATTTGACTTATATATCTGAGATAATTATAATGGAAAAAGGAGAAAATTAAAGTGCATAAAAATATTTTTCTTGTTAATTTTTTATGAAGGAATATGATAAAATGATGTTACGATCAAGAAAACAAATGTCTGAAACCAATATGCTCATGATACTTCTGACCATATCAGGGGGCTTGCAGGACGCATATTCGTATTTTGTGCGAGGTGAAGTTTTTTCAAATGCACAGACGGGAAACATTGTGCTTATGAGCACATATGTCGCAAAAGGCAACTGGCACAGGGCGTTGCACTATCTTATACCTGTGCTGGCGTTTGCAATGGGGATTTTCATAGCCGAGCGTCTGCACGCACGTTTCAAGGACGTGGGATTTATACATTGGCGGCAGATAATAGTTTTCACGGAAATGGTGCTGCTTTGCATTGTGGGGTTTATACCGCTTGGCGGTTCATATGATTTTGTTGCGAATGCACTTTCATCATGTGCCTGTGCAATGCAGGTGCAATCGTTCAGGAAAGTAAATAGTTATCCATACGCAAGCACGATGTGCATAGGAAATATGAGAAGTGCAATGGAATCCATAAGTGCATACATGAGGATAGGGGACAAGTCGCTGCTTAGGAAATCGCTGCAATATTTTCTTACGATATTCGTATTTGCCTGCGGTGCAGGAATAGGCGGAGCATATTCATTATACATAGGCAATGAGTTTATATGGATATCTTGTGCATTGCTGCTTATATGCTTTGTGCTTATGTTTATAAAGAGTGAGAATGATATGATGAGGGAGGATATGTAGGGCACATTTCGGTTAGTATTGTATTATAAAGGTCAAAAGCCGCAAGGTCGGACAGCTTTTTTGCTGGTTTGACTTTGCGGCTTTGATTTTGATATAATGGATAAAATAGTTGCAGACGGGGTAGATAGACACCTTGTAAATGTGGAGGAGCGTAGAATTATGATCGACAAAAAATATTATGAAAAAGCGGCAAGGTACGTTGGGACGAGGCTTTGACAGTTGTGATTTTTTATTTTTATAGGGATAAATGATTTTGTGAGGAAAATTGAAAAATTTTTTCGCTGCCCCCTTGAACAAACCTTATTTTATGTAGTATAATTATATAAAAAACAGGAGGAAAAACTATGTCAAACTTAACGATCAGATTTTATTCAAATTGCCTGCGGAGGTATACCACGTTTAAAATGTACCTGCCATGTGACATAAGGCAGGACTGGGGGCAGACAGATACGAAATACTCGGAAAACAGCACCAAAACGCTTTTCTTGCTGCACGGTTATACAGGCGACGCAGAAAACTGGGTGCCTGAATATCTTTCGGACAAGTATAATTTTGCGGTAGTTATCCCCTCGGGCGAAAATTCTTTTTGGCTGGACGGACGCTCGACTGGTCATCAGTTCTGCAAATTCGTCGGCGAGGAGCTTGTGGACTATGTAAGACGAGTTTTCAGACTTGCGAAAGACGGCAGTGAAACATACATTATGGGTCTTTCAATGGGCGGATTTGGTGCGCTTCATACAGCATTTGCATATCCAGAATCCTTTGGCAAGGTTGCTGCATTATCTTCGGCTCTTATCGTACACGAAGTCGCAGGAATGTCAGAGGGGCAAGGCAATGCCACAGCGAATTATGAATATTACAGAGAATGTTTCGGCGAAACGTCTGAGGTGCTGAACAGCAGGAACAATCCCGAATTTCTTATAGACGAACTTCAGCGAGAGGGCAAAAATATCCCAGATATATTTATGTGCTGCGGTACAGAAGATTTCCTGCTTGAAAACAACCGTGATCTTCACAAATTTCTTGAAAGCAGAAACGTTTCTCACGAGTATTTTGAAAGCAAAGGCAACCACGACATGATTTTTTGGAGTGAGTATGCTGAAAAGGCGGTCAAGTGGATGTTTGAGGAGAAGTAAGAGCGGTGATGTCTTTGCGGTTTCTTATGTGATAATATGAAACACAAGAAACCTCATACAAACTGCACAATATAAAAATACCCTTTGAGAAAGGGATTTCACCTCTCTCAAAGGGATTGATAAATGGGAATTTTCAAATTAGTCTTTGCAAATAACCTTTGAACCTTCACCATCAATTACAATTCCCTGACGGTTGTTAATCGGGCATAGATTCAAATCCGAAAACTCAGTCATTATTTTCTCGGTAACTTTCTTAAATGGTGCTGTAAGATAATGCGGAAGAACATAGAAATCAATCAAATCAAGCCCTGCATCATCTTCTTGTGAGTAGTCTTCCGGCTTTTCATCCATTTGCTCGATATATTGGATGCTTGGAGCGCATATAATTGCGCCTGCCGACTCGCCGATCATCAATTTTCCATTTGCCAATTCCTTTTTCAGTAGCCCATCAGTTCCCGTTTTACGGAGCTGGTCCATAAGAAAGAAAGAATTTCCGCCGGTAAAATATATCACATCTGCTTCTTCAAAAACAGACTGTATCGTTGAATAAGCCTCCGTTGAAATATCAATTTCAGTTACGATTGCTCCCAACTTTTTGAATAATTTTCGAGCCGAGCCGACATAACCGGTGTAGCCTTCACGCAGTGAAGCTGTTGGAATAAATGCGACTTTCTTATTTTCAATTTCTTCCTTTATCAGACTTCCCACACTTGAAAAGTGCGAACATAAAAATAGTTTCATCAATATTCTCCTTTATAAATACCAATTTATCTTTTTCTTTCTGAAAATGGGCAATCCCGATTGGAATTGCCCATTAATTCTACAAATTATCTTACTATGTTTATTCCAACGTCTTCATCGTAGGGAAATACCCACACCGCCTTTTTATATCTTTTCAAAAGCTCGCAAACCCTTGATTTTACTGGATTTGCGACGTTTTTGCTTTTTACAAAAGTTTATATATTCTCGCAAAACCTACGCCATTTTGGCGTAAAATTGGCGTATTGGTATTTGGTGGGGGATGAGCTAATCTAAAAAAATTTTATCATTCTTTATTTTTCTTATAGTATAGCTTTCCAATTATATGCTTATATTGCCCAATTTCCTTTTCTGCTTGCTTTATTTCATTGGACATAGCTAGATTAGTTTCTTGGAGAGATTCTATATCCTCATCAACCTTTTTCCGGAACGTTTTCATGTTGCTTAAAATTTTTTTATTTTGCTCCTTTAAAATAAGATTTTCCTTTTTTAGTGATTCAAAATCATCAATAATCGTAGTTCTTTGTTTTTCCATGCCCCAACCCTCACGTTTTTCTAAGGATATTACTTTTACGGAACTAAATCCATAAGTTTGTCCTATTCTGGTGTCTTTTCTTGGTAATATTCTATGCCCATTTTTACATTTCAATGATATTTCAAAGGTTCTGCGTTGATTTCCTCTTTTTAATTCTAACCCTGCATCAAATGATAAATAACTATTACATATTTCGCATTTTGCAGAATCAGTTCGCTTAAATCTATAGTACCCATCTTTAGTACGTGTTTTTTCTTCTATCTGCTTTATTCTATTTAGATTTTTAAGATGATCATTTATTTTACTACCATAAGCATATTGATAATTTTTAAGTTTATCACAAATGGCTACCATTTCCTTGTTTTCAACATGGCAGTTGTAATAATTGAATAATAAAGTTAAATAATCTTTGATAGTATCAATTCCTAAAACATAATCATTAACAAATTGAGTTTTTAGTTGCAATGATTTATATTGAAGCAATAATTCCAATGTAATCACTTTTTCCCTGCAAATTTTAAATGTGGAACAAAAAACATTTTTGTGATAATTATTTTGATAAATCGGATTATCTGTGATCTCACCATTTAAGTGATTCCATACATGATTTTTATACTGTAAGGATTTGTATTTGCCGTTTTTGGTTTCTCCTAAAATAATCAAATCATTTAATATAAATATATGATCTATTTCGCAGGATACCCGACCATAAATCGAATAGTAGAATAGAATAACTGGTCCAAAAGTTTTCACTTTAATTCCCAATTCCATTTCTATTTCTTTTACGATATCTACTATTTTCTGTTCTCCTTCTTTGCCAAGTTGTTCGTTTGTCATATTATCTCCCTTGACTTTTTAGTATGAATTAAATCATAATTACTGCAATTCTTAAGATAAATGCTAATCCATTTACATCACGATTTTCTCAATCCTGCAGCAATGCCTCTTCTCATCGTCATAACTTATCCTCACAAGCAAAACCTCGCCCGAGTAGTTTTTCAAACAATCAGGATAATTCTTGTCCTTTATCTGCTGTATCGCTGACGAAATCAATCAATTCATTCATATCTTTTGATTCACTGAGAAAATTCACCATATTTATATGGATAACATTATACTTGTTCAGGTGCTTTTCAAAGCTAGCAGATTTCGCAATTTTTAGATTAGAAAACATTTCACGAGAATCGCAGCCACGGCTGTAATAAGCAGTGAGCATATTTGCGGTCATTGATTTGTCGAAGCGCAAGGGCATAGAGATATTGATAAAGCGATCTTCTGTATCGATATATTTATTGATACATTCTATTATCATACTTTTGTCAACGTATATATCCTGTTGCAAACATTGCTGAAAATTCGCATTATCAGGGTTAACGTAAATGCCCATACAGTCTGCCTTCTTGAAAAATATTGTTATTCTCATTATACCATTTTTCTGCGGGGAAAGCAAGCTGAATCGAAATAACAGCCACTCCCTGTGCAATCAAATCAACACAGAGTATGGCTTGTCTATTATTATTATTCCATTGCATTTAAAATAGAATAAATATTTTGTTCGGATAAATATCCGGAAGGGATATGGCTCTTGTTCTCGTGATACTCAAGATTTGCTCTGCCATTAGTTTCTGCCACCAGCAATGCAGTAAAAAAACGCTCCCAACTGAAATACTTTTCACAATCTATATGTTCTGCCGGGTCAGCCAAAATCTCTTGAACATTATCGTTACGGTCAAAAATCGCCGAGCGGAGAATAAGCCATTCAAAACTCTCCGGCAAAAAGAGGTCGATCTTATTATTTGATACAGATCTCAAATACATAAGCACTTTGATTTCTGAACCAAGTGCCGCAGCGTCGGCTATTACAAGAATGCGCTTACCTTTATGCTGTTCCAGTAATTTTACAATTCCGCTTTTTCCATTAGAGCTGATACATTCGAGATCACGATCTTCAGTTGCTTTCTTAAAGAACTGAAGCCCCGACCTGCTGTCTTCAACGATCACAATATCATATGGAAATGCTGATATATCCTTTTTTGAAATGTTCTTATATATCTTCTCGAACTTCGGTTTTGCACCATTTTTATGGATCTTCCTGATAGCATCTATGCTGTATGGAATTTGTGCCAATGGCTCTCTTGTTACAAGAACATAATAATTATCAGAACCCTGAATCGCTTTTGCAAACTCATAAGAAGATAGAAATTGCGTACTTTCTTCAACAAAAACAATGCTCTCGTGAGTATTTTCAAGAATGGTTTCCCAATTAGCATTTGACAATACAAGGCAAGGCTTACTGCACTTTAAAGTTACACCGCTTTGTTCACCAAGTTCGGAATAGTTTCTCACCATATTGATGAGTTTCGTTTTTCCAGTGCCACTGTCCCCTGTCAATATCGTTACATTTCTCTCAAGAGTAAAATTAAACGTTATGTGCCTGTTTTTTATTTGTATTTTTATTTTACCCCTCATTATCTTCACTCCTCAGATATCTATCTGCAAGCATCAAATATTCAATTGGGTCTGTAATCACTTTTCTTTTTCCTTCATTTATTATTTTCACAGAAAAAGACTTTCCAAAGTCCATCAAATGATGCAATGATACCGTAATATCCTTGCTTTCAGCCATTTCAAGCAGATACTTTGAGCAGTTATCTCCGCAATTTGAAATATTGAAGATCTTTTTAGGCTGATTATATATCAGCAAAAGAGTCTTAACGCCCGCTGACAATTCCGTTGAATTAAATTTGCCAAAAATATCGTTTTCTATAAGATCAGGGCCAATTACAGTTGAGTCATCAATATCCTTAATGATCTTTTTTGCAAATGGTTCCATGACCCACATTTTATCATACTGATTTGCATAATAGACCTCAGTATTGTATATTTCTTTAGGGTGTTTTCCAAAAAATATTCTAAGCACAACACCATCTCCTTATAGCTATTATTCACAAGCGAAACGGACGTATACGCCCATACAGTCTGTCTTCATTGAAAATATTTGTTATTCCTATTATACCATTTTTCTGTTGGGAAAGCAAGGGCAGAGTAAAGTCTGTCAGATAAAAAAACGATACAGCCGCCAAGCCATATCGGTGCCGATGATAAATTTCAGCAATAAAAAAGATAGCCAGACGCATCCGACTATCTTAGGCTTAGTCCGCAGACGTCAGCCGCTATTCTATATTATATTATACTACATCTGTATAAAAAATGCAAGTTCCTTGTGTTGTCAAATCGGCACAGAGCGTAGCTGTTATGTTGATAATAATTTTGTTGTACATCTATAAGTTGGAATTTATCTTTCAGCAGCGATCAGTATAGCTCTGCAAGGCGAACCGTCCGCACCTGATAGATTTAATGGTGCTGCGTTTAAGAAATAAACGCCCTCTGAAACTTCTGCTAAACGTATCCCTTCAAGCAATACAGCGCCAGCTCCTAATAGGATAAGGTGTACTTCCATCGGAGCATTTTCAGGACCGACAGTTTGAGATTCATTACCAAGAAGTAAAATGTTTGATTCAGCAAACACTTTAGCTGCTTCCGCAGAGACCTCTGCATCTCCCTTGATAAGAATTCTCTTTGCCACTTCTGAATTCTGTTTTTTCGCTTTTTCAAGTATTTCCGTGGCATCATCGGCAGAAACGATTCCATTATGTTCTGCAACATAAGCCATTCCTATAAATGTATCTAAACTTACGGAATCTACGGTTTTTCCGTCTTTGATAAAATGAAACGGCGCATCTATATGCGTGCCGTTGTGAGCGCACATACTAAAAGCCGTCAGGTTATACAAATCGCCTTTTTCCATTGAAGAAATCACCCTTTTTTTCGGTGTCGGGTCGCCTGGATATACCTGACAGCCGAAAACCTCTTGAGAAATATCATAGATTTTCATTTCATATTCTCCTCCACAAATTCCGATTGAGATTTCACCTGTTTTAAGAAATTTAATAACTGTTATATTTTATTATTAAATTCTTCGCACCCCCTTGAAAACACTGGATTTGTCGCAGGTGAGCTTTCCCTTATTATTTCCCTTGTGTTATATCGTCCCATCAGTGTTTATGCACTCTGATAAGGGCAAATACAAGGGCAAGAAAAATCTATAAGACAGTATAACACAAAATAAAAGTGACATGGTGAACTGATTGAAATGCTTCTTAATTTTTGCTACTACTGATTGATTAAATGATAAGGAGATGGGATACGATGAGAACAATATTTGCAGAATACAATCCACAGTGCAACAGCATTGATGTATATACTAATACGGGCTATATACTCCGTATTGATTGTTGGGAAGCAGAAAAAAATTTAAGAACCACACCTGGATCTGATTGTGCTTTGACATCGCTTGCAATCGATGAGCCATTAGAATATGCAAGGTTATATCTTGATGGGAATTTACAGATGTGGGTAGATGCTGAAGATTCATTAGAGTTATGATTATTCCAATCAAAATCTACTAGAATTTATTAAAAATTATATATGTCTTTTTGACTATCTTTTTATATCTCCTTAAATGTCCGCAAAGCCTTATTTTATAGGCTCTACGGGCATTTTGCTTTTGTGGTAAACCTCACATATCTAGGTCTATCTTCTTATATTTTCGCTATCAAGCGTGGTTAAAATCGTGGTAAATACTTCTATGCGATTAGACGCTGAACCTCTGATTTTGCGGTATCTATGGACGCATGAGCGTACCAGTTCATTGTGATACTAATGTTTGAATGTCCCATGATATACTGTAAATCTTTTGGGTTCATGTTCTTGCTTGCCAGTCTTGTGCAGAATGTATGGCGTAGCGTATGCGGTGTGATATGTGGCAAGGGATTGTCCTTGTGGTGCTTGTTATATTTCTTTACCATACGGACAAATAAGGCGTTGTAATCAATCGCAACTTTGGGCTTGCCTTTATGATTGACAAATAAGAAATTGCTCTGTCCGTCTATCACAAATGGTTCTGCCTTTGGGCGTTTCTTCATAACCCGTTGAAATGCCTGTATTGTTTCTCTACTTAATGGCACTTGTCTTATTCCGCTTTTCGTCTTAGGCGTTTCAATATAATAGCCCTGTTCCTTGCTCTTTAGTAACTGGTGGTCGATAATTACAACTTCATTCTTGAAATCAATATCAGCTACTGTCAGTCCGCACAGTTCCGAGATACGAAGTCCAGTCTTTAACAGTATCAGCACATCATCATAATGCTTGTGATACACATTGTCTGTCTTGATAAATGAGAGTAAGGCTTGTTCCTGTTCCTCTGTCAATGCGACTTTCTCTTTGGTATCATTTTCTAGGACTTCACTTAACTTAAAATCAAAAGGGTTCTTCCTTACACAATCGTCTTGTATGGCGATATAGAATGACGCTTTTAACGAGCGTTTATGGTTGTTAATGGTGTTATAGGAAAAGCCTTTATCTTTCATGCGTAACGCCCATTCCTTAGCGTCAGAGGGTTTTATCGCATCAATGCTCCTAGCACCCAACTTGTCCTCTTTCAATAACCGCATGAGTTGTTCCCGTTGTTTTTGTGTGCTTTTCTTCACATTCGCCCTCTGTAAGTTCTGTTTGGCATAGAGTTGGCAAAGCGTCATTTTCTTGCCTGTGCTGTCGATACCGTCCTCAATATCCCGTCTTATCTGCTGTTCCAGTTCACGAAGTGAGGGTTTTTCCCGTTTTTCCTTTGGTGTCGGGTCTGTGGGTGTCAATCTCCAAGCATACACATATTTTGTGTTTCCAAATGCGTCTACATATTTATATAAGTATTTCCCGTCTGTTCGTTGGCTCTCTCCAGTATGCAGGATACGTCCTTTACTATCCCGTCTTTTTTCTTTCATGGTGTCTGCTCCTTTCCTTGTTGGAAAGAGCCTTGATATGACTTGTGTTCATCATAACACATACAAGGCTCATTTGCATTAGATTGCGTCCAATTTGTCAATAACCTGTTCAAACTGTCGGCGTTTAATCTGTATGCGGTTGCCATTCATAATGAGCCAGCCAGCGTCCTTGTTTTCCTCTGCTAAGCGTCTTAACTTGTTTTCTCCGATACGGAAATACTTTGACGCTTCTTCAATGGTAAGGGTATATTTTTCCCATACGGGAATATCCTGTGCATTACTCATAAAACACCCCCTCACTTTCGATTACATCTGCTATATCCGTACACATCTGTTCTACAAGCATTTCCTGTTTTTCGGAAAGGTTGGTACATTCATCAATCATTTTCATGTAGTTTGAGCCTGTCAGCCTGTCGATTTCCTCTATCATCACGATTGACGGCATGACCTGTCTTTCCAGCCATTGCAGAGTGCGTTCCATATTGACAGGTACGGGGTTCATTTCAAAAGGTAAACTGTCATGGGAAATGAATATCTCCCACAGCGGATAATCGGGAAATTGCACAAAATCAGTAATAAGGTAAAACACCAACCCATGAGGGTTATATGTCAATAACAATTCCTCAACTGCCTGTACTGCCTTTTTATCACGCAGACGAATTTCAAAACGGTTGATAATATCCGTATGTTTCTTTTTGGTTGCCTGTTCCTTTTGTTTTTCATACAGGCAGAAATATTTTGTGCTTGCCTTTGAGCCGATATAAAGGGTACTTGCTAAATTACGGTTTTTTCCGCTTAGTTTTCCACCTTGTACATTTTCATAGTTTTTACAGCGACAATCCGCACCGCCATTTTTGTATTTTTCAGACAAAACGGGAATATCCAGCAGACCGCACATATCATTGATTGCCAAGTCAAAACGTCGGATAACACCGCCACAGTCAAGACAGCGGTTTAAAAATGAATACCAATCCCTGTTCTGTGCCTGTAAGACATATTCCATGTTGCGTGAGCCTGCCCCTTTTAATTCTAAAAATACACCCATGTGTTCATCATCAGAAGCCATGACCTTGATTTCCCCGTAGGCATAATGCTCCTTATAGCCATAATACCCATAGTCATAATGGATAAAATAGTCCGCTTTCATGCCAAGCACCTTTCGGATAACTTCTAATGCGTCAGTCGTTGGAAAACGGACAGACAGATAATCAACGAGCAGATAAAAAGGCTTATCACAGACATAGTAATTCAGACAACGCAGGATAATGTTCTGTGTTTCTTTACTTGCGTTGGCTTTTCCGTTCTCAAAGCGGTTGATACTATATCTTGATACATGGGTAAGACTTGCAAGTTCTCCTTGTGAAAGACCGCTTGCAAGACGTTTGTTCTTCATTTCAAGTGCAAATTCTAAATTGTTCATTGTATTCCTCCAATCCCACAACAGCCTTGAAATACCTGTAAACCACTATTCAAAAGAATGTGAAATTACTATCTTCTTAAAACTTCTCATTACTACTCACAGGTTTGGGGTTGTATGGTTTTTGACTTGTCTTTTGTGAAATAGTGCCCCCCTGTTAGATAACGGGGGCACAGTCAAGGCTCGCAGGCTCGCCAGCCGACAAAGCATTTCTTCCCCTTGACACAAGGTGTCATGGCGGTAAGCCTGAGAGGCTTCCGCCACCGTGTCAGAAATACTTTGTCAGCAAGTCCTGTTTTGCCTTTTCTAACAAGTTCCATTTCAACCAATATTCATATCTACGGGTTTAATCAGATGGGTATTTCTTTTTGAATGTTTTTGTATTTCATGCTATTGTGCTTATTCACTCACAATAGCATAGTAATTCTTATATGCTTATTTGTCAATATCTTTTTTTGTCTTTACAAATCATATTAAGCATGATAGACTTATAACAGTGAAGATATAACGAGATATGGAGGGTTGTGCAATGAAAATAAGCCATTTAGGAAATAATATACAGACCATAAGAAAATTTAGGGGAATGAAACAACAGGAACTTGCGGACAAAATCGGTATCAATATGCAGAGCCTTTCCAAGATTGAAAGAGGGTTGAACTATCCTGCTTATGAAACGCTGGAAAAGATAATGGAAGTGCTGGACGTAACGCCGAATGAATTATTATCGGGAGAATGGAAGTATGTCAATCAGTCTGAAAAAGAAGTCTGTCAGTTTTTAAGAACAGAAGAACGTCTAAATGCAGAACTGAAACACGGACACTATGATAACTTCTTTGACAGCGAGGAAGAATGGCTGGAATATGAGTTGGAAAAGTTACGGGAATACATTACAGACTATATCAACGGGAAAAGCATTGAAGCGTCCGACCTTTACCCAATCAAAGAATTTATCCAGCATTTGAAGTTTCAAAAATTACTAGACCGCTATGATGATTTATACAGTATGGATATGTTTGGGGAAAGCATAGAGGGACATAAATATAGGACACCTTATCAAGTCGTGAAAATGATAAATCCGAACTCAAAAGAGGATATGGAACTGTTACGGGAAGTATTAAGGAATAACCATTTTGATGATGAGGACGAGTAATCTTTTTCCTCTTGCGAGAAGATACAGCAAACAAAAAGCCCGATCAAGAGTGCAAAGCACCACCAATGGTGGCAAGCTCTTGACAGGGCTTTTTCTTTTCTGTTGTGGGTACTCAAGAGGAAAAAAGGAAAAGTGTGATGTCTCAATTTTTTTATCTTGCACGCATAAAAAGATTGAAAGAGGTGTTTGTTTCCAGTATAATGTTTTTTGTATAGAAGCAAGGATTGAATTTTTTTGAAAGAAAGGGTTGACAGTCATGTTCACACATTGTTACGCTTGCGACAGACAGACAGACAGACAGACAGACAGACAGACAGACAAGTAAATTCTGCCCTTTTTTCAATTCTATCAATAATAAACAGAACGCACAGATTATCCAGTTATAAGGGGGAGTTTGTGCGTTTTTCTATGCAAAGAATTTATGAAAAATAAGGAGTGAACAAACTATGAAGAAAAAACAAGTCCTTGCAGTAAGTTCCGCATTGATGATTGGAACAACAACTGCACTTACAGGGCTTCCTACTCCTGTCATGGCACAGGAAAACACAGAAGTTGTGCAGGAAGCCGTTGTAGAAGAAAACAAGACAGAGCAAGTTCCTGTGGAACAGAAAACAGAAAACGCAGAAGTACAAGAGAATATAACAGACAAGGAACAGGAAGAAACTGCTGAAAATGCAGAAACTTTAAAAGAAGAAAGTACAAAACAGGAAACACCTGCAACACCAGAAAAAGAAGTGGTTACCGAAGATAAGACCGTTGAAGCAAGCAAAAATACAGAAGTAAAAGCTGGAAGCATTGCTATTGATGAAGCACATTTTCCAGACAAAGTATTTAGAGAACAAATCATTGCAGAATTTGATAAAGACGGCGATAGTGTGTTATCTGTTGATGAAATATCAAAAGCCCAATTCTTAAACTTGCATGATATGAAAACGATATCTTCATTAGAGGGTATTCAATATCTAACAAATTTGCAGTCTTTAGATGTTTCTACGACTTCTGTTTCAGACTTAAGTCCGGTTAAAAACTCATCTTTAAAAAGATTAGATTGTCGTTCTTCAAAAGTAAGAAGCGTTGATTTAACACGTTATCCGAATTTGGAAGCTTTCGTTTGCGATAATACATCAATTAACAGTCTTGATGTATCTAAGAATGAAAAATTGAATACGTTATTTGCAGATAGTACCTCTATTTCCAATTTAGATGTAACAAACAATCCTAACTTAGAACAACTATCTTGTAGCAATACAGGATTAATGGAACTTGATGTCACACATAATCCGCAATTAGTCACTTTAGATATAGGAGATACAAAAGTAAAAACACTTGATATAAGTAAGAACCCTAATTTGAAACAACTATCATGTTATATGACAAATATAGCTGAATTAGATGTAACAAAAAACACAAAACTGACACGCCTTTTTTGTCATGATACAACTATTAAAAAATTAGATTTAAGCAATAATTTAGAACTTGAAATGCTACGTTGCGGTGAAATTTTTGAACAAGGGATAAGAGGTCTTGATATAAGTAAAAACACAAAAATTAAAAAATTAATTTGCGATGATTTATACTGGTTAAATGTCGGAGAGAATAAAGTTCTTGAAAATAATCATGCTTTTGTAGGCAACGGTTATATTGATATTAAAGGGAATAAAATCGACTTAAAAAAAGATGTTGAACAAGGAATAGATATTTCAAAAGTAAAAGTTACTGCAAATGGAACTTTAGATAAAGATACAGGAATTATAACGGTAGATGATGTAAAAAAACCAGTTACTTATGAGTATGATTGCGGTACTTATAAAGACGGAAACGTTGTTTTAAAAGTAGAATTATCGTTAAACTCACAAGGAGAAGATAATACAGCACCAACTATTTCTGCAAATGATGTTACATTGAATGTAGGCGATACTTTCGACCCATTGGCAAATGTAACAGCAACAGATAAAGAGGACGGAACTATCACTTTGACAAAAGATAATATTGTTGCAAATGATGTAGATACTTCTAAGGCTGGTACTTACCATGTGACTTATAAAGTAACAGATAAAAACGGAGCTTCTGCTAAAAAAACGATTACTGTAACTGTGAAACAAAATACAGGCGACCTTAACTCTGCTCCAATCATTTCAGCAAATGATGTTACATTGAATGTAGGCGATACGTTCGACCCATTGGCAAATGTGACAGCAACAGATAAAGAGGACGGAACGATTATTTTAACAAAAGATAACATTATTGCAAATGATGTAGATACTTCTAAGGCTGGCACTTATCATGTAACTTTCCGTGTAGTAGATAAAAATGGTGCAATTACTGAAAAAACAATTACAGTTACCGTAAAAGAAAAAGTAACAAATAAACCTGTAAGTCCACAACAGCCACAGAAACCGAGCAAGCCAACTACTCCAACAAAGCCTAGCGGACAAAAGAACCCTGTAAAAACAGGTGATATGACAAACGTAGGATTGTTTACTTCTATGTTTGCTGGTTCAACCGGTGTATTAGCTGTTTTATTAACGACAAAAACATACCCAGGAGGACTTTTACATGACCCAAGTACATTTTACACTGAAAAGCGAAGAGATTCAAAGCATTATTGAATATTCTGTAAAGGATGACGTTTCTAAAAATATTTTAACAACGGTATTTAATCAACTAATGGAAAATCAACGAACAGAATATATTCAAGCAAAAGAATATGAACGAACAGAAAACCGACAAAGTCAACGAAATGGCTATTATGAGCGCAGCTTTACGACACGTGTAGGCACGCTAGAATTAAAAGTACCCAGAACACGTGATGGCCATTTTTCACCCACAGTGTTTGAACGTTATCAACGAAACGAAAAAGCCCTCATGGCTTCAATGTTGGAAATGTATGTATCAGGCGTTTCAACTCGTAAAGTATCAAAAATTGTGGAAGAACTTTGTGGTAAATCCGTCTCTAAGTCCTTCGTTTCTAGCTTAACAGAACAGCTAGAACCTATGGTTAACGAGTGGCAGAATCGTTTATTATCAGAAAAAAATTATCCTTACTTAATGACCGATGTACTCTATATAAAAGTACGAGAAGAAAATCGAGTACTCTCAAAAAGCTGTCATATAGCGATTGGAATAACCAAAGATGGCGACCGTGAAATTATCGGCTTCATGATTCAAAGTGGCGAAAGCGAAGAGACCTGGACAACATTTTTTGAATACCTAAAAGAACGCGGTTTACAAGGTACGGAACTCGTTATTTCTGATGCGCACAAAGGATTAGTCTCTGCCATTAGAAAATCCTTCACCAACGTAAGTTGGCAAAGATGCCAAGTTCACTTCCTAAGAAATATCTTTACCACCATTCCTAAAAAAAATTCAAAATCTTTCAGAGAAGCTGTTAAAGGAATTTTTAAGTTCACAGATATTAACTTAGCGCGTGAGGCTAAAAATCGATTGATTCATGATTATATCGATCAACCAAAATATTCAAAAGCTTGCGCATCATTGGATGATGGATTCGAAGACGCCTTTCAATATACCGTACAAGGAAATTCCCACAATCGACTAAAGAGTACCAATCTAATTGAACGACTGAATCAAGAAGTACGCAGAAGAGAAAAGATTATTCGCATCTTCCCCAATCAAACATCAGCCAATCGCTTAATTGGAGCCGTTCTTATGGACCTACATGATGAATGGATTTATTCTTCAAGAAAATACATCAATTTTGATAAGTAGAAATGGTAAAAACATTGTATAGCATTTTACACAGGAGTCTGGACTTGACTCACTTCCTTTATTATTTTTCATTTTTTTAAACTATTTAATACTAATGTCTTTTATAATAGCTTTTCATATATTATATAATCAATCTTTATAAGTCCTTTTATAAATTTCTTTTCTACCATTTTCGATAAATTCCTGTTTAATATTTTTAATTCCATAAACAATAGTTTCAATAGGATAATATTCTTCAACTATATCTTGATATTCTTTTGCTTTCTCAATATCTATATTTCCATACATTCTTAATATATCTTCTCCAAAATTTGTTCCTATTTCTTCTTCACTATCTTCAAGTAAGTATATAAAATCACAATATTCATCTATAATTCCAGAATCTCCAAAATCAATTATTCCAGTTAATCTATTATTGCCATCTAACAATAGATGATTACAACTAAAATCATTATGGCATAAACACTTTTTACCCTCAAAAACTGTTGTTGCATTTAGTCTTTCCATAAAACTTTCTATATAATCTTTTTCTATATCAGTTAAATCATTATAAATAGTTTCACGCAACAATATATACTCTTCTAATACATTTTGTTTATTATCAATAGTACATTCACTAATATCTGTATAATCTAAACCGTGCATTTGTCTTAAAAAACTGGCAATATCTCGTTTTAACAAATTTTGTTCTTCTTCTGACATAGTAGAATAAATTTCTGGTGTTAAAAAAGTTCCTTTAATTTCTTTATAACCTAGTATAGATAATTCATCACTAATATACGAATATTCAATATTAGGAATTTTTACATTAGTTTCTAAATTTGTATTTAAAAAATTATATATTGCTTTTTCTTTTGCATAACCTTTTTTCTTATTAGTACTAAATTTTGTTTTAAAAATGTATTCATTATTAACTAAATATGCCACACTATCATAACCACTACCGATTATTTCAATACTATCTACTTTGAAATTATCAAAGTAATGCTCAATTAAATATTTCATTGCCTTAACATTTGTGGCATTATCATCATATCTATATTCCATTAAATAACAATCTTCTTTTTTGCCCTCGTGTAATTCATGTTCTGGCAAATCTTCAATAATTCTAAAACCAGATTTTTGGTATGCCCTTATTGCTCTTGGATTATTTTTATGAGGGTCTAAAATAACTGCATTAGCATTTCTTTCTTTTTTCAAAAATTCAAAAATCAATTTAATATATCTTGTACCAATTCCTTTACTCCAATAATTTGGCTCTCCTATAAATTGATCCATACCATAGACTATCTCATCAGTTTTTGGATAATGATAATCAGTATATAACTCATCATACATTTTATATATTTGTCCATATCCAATAGGAACATTGTTATATTCAATAATTACTCTAAAAACTTCATCTTCCCAAGGCTCTGTATAATGTTTTTTTAATGATTCTAATGTATATTTTTTATCTCTACCACCATAAAATTCTAATACTCTTTCATCAGTTAACCATTTTAACATCAAAGGAAAATCATCATCTATTAAAGTTCTTATACATATTTCATTTTCAACTATATTCATTTATTTATCACCTTTTTCATAATCATATACATATACTATTTCATCTTTATAATCATTTTTACCACCTAATTTTTCATATACATGGCAAGCTCTAGGATTACCTTTATCAGTTATTAAAAACATTTCAGAACAACCAATCTCTTTAGAATATTCCTTAATAAAAGATAATAATTTTGAACCATAACCTTTGTCTTGATAGTTAGGTAACATTCCTATTGAGTGTAAATAAAACATTGTTTTTCCATCAGGTCTTAAAAGTGTATAGCAATATGCAAATCCTATAATTTTATTATTTTCTTTAGCTATAAACCCAAATGAACTGGTATCATTAAGAAATCCTTTTAAATTATCAATATCAAAAACCATATTATCATCAATTAAAACTTCTTCCATTTTCAGCCTGTATCATAGCTAAACAAATCGAGTTGTGTGTCCGTTTTTGGGCGTTCTGCTAGCTTGTTTAAAGTCTCTTGAATGAATGTATGTTCTAAGTCAAAAAACTCTGACAGCGCCTTTATATAGCTTTCTTTTTCTTCTTTTTTTACTTTAATGATCGATAGCAACAATGATTTAACACTAGCAAGTTGAATGCCACCATTTCTTCCTGGTTTAATCTTAAAGAAAATTTCCTGATTCGCCTTCAGTACCTTCAGCAATTTATCTAATGTCCGCTCAGGAATGCCTAGCGCTTCTCTAATCTCTTTTTTAGTCGTCACCAAATAAGGCTTGTATACATCACTTTTTTCGCTAATATAAGCCATTAAATCTTCTTTCCATTCTGACAAATGAACACGTTGACGTTCACTTCTTTTTTTCTTGAATTTAAACCACCCTTGACGGACAAATAAATCTTTACTGGTTAAATCACTTGATACCCAAGCTTTGCAAAGAATGGTAATGTATTCCCTATTAGCCCCTTGATAGTTTTCTGAATAGGCACTTCTAACAAGTTTAATCACTTCTTTTTCTTCTAAGGGTTGATCTAATCGATTATTAAACTCAAACATATTATATTCGCACGTTTCGATTGAATAGCCTGAACTAAAGTAGGCTAAAGAGAGGGTAAACATGACGTTATTACGCCCTATTAAACCCTTTTCTCCTGAAAATTTCGTTTCGTGCAATAAGAGATTAAACCAGGGTTCATCTACTTGTTTTTTGCCTTCTGTACCGCTTAAAACCGTTAGACTTGAACGAGTAAAGCCCTTATTATCTGTTTGTTTGAAAGACCAATCTTGCCATTCTTTGAAAGAATAACGGTAATTGGGATCAAAAAATTCTACATTGTCCGTTCTTGGTATACGAGCAATCCCAAAATGATTGCACGTTAGATCAACTGGCAAAGACTTTCCAAAATATTCTCGGATATTTTGCGAGATTATTTTGGCTGCTTTGACAGATTTAAATTCTGATTTTGAAGTCACATAAACTGGCGTTTCTAAAACAAAATATGCTTGATAACCTTTATCAGATTTGATAATTAACGTAGGCATAAAACCTAAATCAATAGCTGTTGTTAAAATATCGCTTGCTGAAATAGTTTCTTTTGCCGTGTGAATATCAAAATCAATAAAGAAGGTATTGATTTGTCTTAAATTGTTTTCAGAATGTCCTTTCGTGTATGAACGGTTTTCGTCTGCATACGTACCATAACGATAAACGTTTGGTGTCCAATGCGTAAATGTATCTTGATTTTCGTGAATCGCTTCTTCGGAAGTCAGAACAACGCCACGTCCGCCAATCATGCTTTTTTTTGAGCGATACGCAAAAATAGCCCCTTTGCTTTTACCTGGCTTGGTAGTGATTGAGCGAATTTTACTATTTTTAAATTTGTACTTTAACAAGCCGTCATGAAGCACAGTTTCTACAACAAAAGGGATATTCATTCAGCTGTTCTCCTTTCTTACGAAAATTAATTAGTTAGAAGCTACGATCAAAGTTGAATCACAACAAAAAAGGCAATCAACTAAGTTTTTCTTAATTGATTGCCTGGTATCTTCTTAAAGACTTGAAATTCCCTCAAAAACCCGATATAATGGGTTTACAGATATTTAAGTATCTGATTAATAAAGTAATTAAATACTTTACCAAATTTCGGGTCTCGACTTCTTTAATTGATTGGTGGTAATCAATTAAGGCTCGCAACTTATTTTCTTGGCGGAAAATAAGTTGGTCGTGGCTCTTTTTTTGTATTCTTTATTCAGTTCGTTGTTTCGTTATATCTAGTATACCGCTTTTAAAAAAAATAAGCAACAATTTCGTTAAATATATTAACGACAATCATTGCTTCTCTTCTTCTATTTGCAACTCTACTTGTTCTAATTCATTAGGAATTAAGTCAATAACTAAGGTTGAGTTTGTCAATTCTGCAATTCGTTCCAATGTTTTTAATGTCGGATCTGATTTTCCTGATTCAATCAATGAATAATTTGATCTACTCATTTCTAATTCTTGGGAGAATTTTTCTTTTGATTTGGTACCTCTCATCTTTTTTAAGCTTTCTCTAAATGCTAGTTCCAAGTTTCTCCCTCCTGTTTATGTAAATATTTTGCACGTTTTCCATTTAATTATATCGTTACACCTTGTAAATCACAAGTGATTAATCACAAATCACTTGTGATTAGTGATTGTTATTGGTGTTGCCTAGAACGATTCTAAGCACATGTTTAATTTTAAAGTGGGCAATTATCTTTAAAATGTCCTACAATGATTCAATAAAAGCATGGCTGCTAGTGAAACTTGCGACCATGCTTTTAAAAATACTTAATGGGGTCCCGAGCGCTTTAGCTCCTTGGAAGCTGTCAGTAGTATACCTAATAATTTATCTACATTCCCTTTAGTAACGTGTAACTTTCCAAATTTACAAAAGCGACTCATAGAATTATTTCCTCCCGTTAAATAATAGATAACTATTAAAAATAGACAATACTTGCTCATAAGTAACGGTACTTAAATTGTTTACTTTGGCGTGTTTCATTGCTTGATGAAACTGATTTTTAGTAAACAGTTGACGATATTCTCGATTGACCCATTTTGAAACAAAGTACGTATATAGCTTCCAATATTTATCTGGAACATCTGTGGTATGGCGGGTAAGTTTTATTAAGACACTGTTTACTTTTGGTTTAGGATGAAAGCATTCCGCTGGCAGCTTAAGCAATTGCTGAATCGAGACTTGAGTGTGCAAGAGCAACCCTAGTGTTCGGTGAATATCCAAGGTACGCTTGTAGAATCCTTCTTCAACAATCAGATAGATGTCAGACGCATGGCTTTCAAAAACCACTTTTTTAATAATTTGTGTGCTTAAATGGTAAGGAATATTCCCAACAATTTTATACCTCTGTTTGTTAGGGAATTGAAACTGTAGAATATCTTGGTGAATTAAAGTGACACGAATGTTCAGTTTTAATTTTTCTGACGATAAGTTGAATAGATGACTGTCTAATTCAATAGACGTTACCTGTTTACTTATTTTAGCCAGTTTCGTCGTTAAATGCCCTTTACCTGTTCCAATTTCGTAAACGGTATCGGTTTCTTTTAAATTCAATTGTTTTATTATTTGGTTGAGTACTTTTTCACTCGTTAAAAAGTTTTGAGAATATTTTATATTTTTGTTCATGTAATCACTCCTGAAGTGATTACATCTATAAATAAATACAGAAGTTAAACGATTTGTTTGTAATTTTAGTTATCTGTTTAAAAAGTCATAAGATTAGTCACTGGTAGGAATTAATCTAACGTATTTATTTATCTGCGTAATCACTGTTTTTAGTCTGTTTCAAAACAGTAGATGTTTTATCTACATTACGCATTTGGAATACCAACATGACGAATCCCTCCTTCTTAATTACAAATTTTTAGCATCTAATTTAACTTCAATTCCTATTATACAATATAGTGGTTCAGTTGTCAAGACAAAAATCTAAGCTTTTTATAATGAACTGATATATGTAACTGGGTAGGGGAGAAAATCCCCCCTTAGGCTGCATGATCATCCAGTAACAGAATCGGATAATAGCAGGATGCCGGTGTTTGATTATTGAGTGCAGAATGACAACGTTCAAAGTTGTAAGTGTGCACATATTTACCGATTGCCTTCCGTGCTTCTCTGATATTGTTATATTGGGTCAGATATGCTTCCTCGTACTTGAAGCTTCGGAACCATCGTTCAATCATGATATTGTCAGCCCACCGGCTTTTACCATCCATGCTTTGACGGATCTGGTTCTCTTTGAGGAAATTCATGTACTCATTGCTTGTAAACTGACAGCCCTGATCTGAATTCAGGATAACAGGTTTTGCCACTATAAACGCCTTTTTTAACGCAGTTATGACCATTCTGGTATCCAGAGTATCATCGACTTCCCAGCCAACGATACAGCGGCTGTACCAGTCAATCACAGCGGTCAGATACAGAAATCCACGCTTAATGGGGATGTATGTAATGTCGATTGACCATGCCTGATTTGGACGGTCGATAACGGCGTTACGTAGCAGATACGGGCAGACTTTAGCCTGTCGCATACGTTTAGAAAGGTTCATTTTTGGATAAATTGGATCAATCCCCATTTCATTCATATAACGGCGCGTTTTCCGGCGACCAACCTGATGCCCACGCTTCTTCAGTTGAGCAGACAGTTGTCGTGCTCCCCAGGCCGGATTATCCGTGTGTAATCGATCTATGATCGATTTGCAATCCAACTCCTCCTGAGATATGGGCATGCCCTTGTAATAAACACTGGTACGATTGATATCAAGAAGTGTAGCTCCTGTTTTAACTGGAAGTTCTTTAGTCTTCAAAAGGTTTTGGACTAAATTTACTCTCGTAGTCAGGTCCAAGTGTTTCTTCAGATTTTTTTTTCAACCAATCCACCTGCATGGTGAGCTGGCCAACTTTTTTCGCATATTCAGCTTTTTCCTTGCGTTCTAAAGCGAGTTTTTCTTTCAGATTATCCTCTCGTGTGTCATTAAAAACCACGGATGCTTTATCGAGGAACTCCTTCTTCCAGTTGCGGAGAAGATTCGGCTGAATATTGTTTTCGGTTGCGATTGTATTTAAGTCTTTTTCTCCTTTGAGCAGTTCAATCACTAATTCTGATTTGAATTTGGCAGAGAAATTTCTTCTTGTTCGAGACATAATAATAATCCTTCTTTCTGTAGTGTTTACAGTATATCAGATTCATTAAGAAATGTCTCTTGAAGTGTCTTAAATTACGATACCATTATACAAAATTTTAAGATAATGCACTATCAACACACTCTTAAGTTTGCTTCTAAGTCTTATTTCCATAACTTTAGGGTTAACCATACGCAAGACCAATCACTCTCGGACAATACTCATGATTTTCGGTAAAAAACGTAAAAGAAATAAGAACAATTAACAAAATGTATAATAACAATCAATAGCGACTAATGATTTTCATGTAAAAGGACACCAAACTATACGGTGTCCTTTTCAAATTCTTACGTCATATCAAGGCTCATTCAATCGTGGTAAATTCGTGGTAAAATGAGTGCTTTCCTATATTTCAAAATGCTTGAAAGTATAGTGTTTATGCGGATAATCAAAAATCAGATATAAAATTTAAATATAAATTAGCTTCATAATTTTAAAAGGACAGCCCTATTGCTATGAGGCTGTCCTTAAAAATACAATAGATAAACCTAGATTATTCTTGCTACTATCTGATTGTTAAATTTTCTGTATTCCATATTGCAAATCTCCCTTTTCGCAATATTTTATTAGTATGAATGCCAGAATCGCTGAAAAAACACGTGCCAATACCGTACTCCACCATATCATAATCTGTCCACCAAATAAAGGTGGTAAAACAAGCATAAATATCAGCATCAATACTGGTTCAATGAATGTAAGAATGTATGACAATCCACTTTTTTCAGTAGCATAAAATCCAGCTGTCGCTATTCTGGTAATCGCAACAAATGGTAATGACACTAAAAATATAGGTACAATTTTAGAAATCTCAATACTTACTTCATAAGAAGCTCCGAAAACCCCTCCAATATTTGCTCTGTTTACATACATGATAATTCCACCACAAACAGCAAGAATTATTGCAAAAATGTATGCCATTCTCTGAACTCCTCTCAGGCTTTCTTGATCCTTCTCACCATAAAAACGGCTCATTAAAGGTTGACTTCCATCACCTACGCCCTGCAATATGAGATATATGATACAGATAATATAGGATACACATGCATAAGTTGCAATAGCTTTTTCTCCCCCATAAGAAGCGGAGAATCGGTTTATAAACACCAATGAAATATTAGGAGTCAATGCTAGCCCAAATGGTGCAAGACCTACTCTGAATATAGCGCCACACATTTCTTTTACATTTTTTAAGGATACATACACATAAAACTTTTTATTATATAATGCGTATATGATTGCAATTGCTGCAGTCACACCCTGTCCGGCTATTGTAGCTGTGGCTGCACCTTTCATGCCCATTTCATATATCCATACAAAGATAAAATCCAGAACAATATTGGTTATGAATCCACCAACCATCGCAAACATTGACCAGAAAGAGTTTCCATAATTTCTAATGAATGGCATCATTCCAGTTCCAAGAATCTGCAATATTGCTCCAAGTGCTATAATTTTGATATAATCTGTCGCATTTGTTAATATAATTCCATCTGCTCCAAGCAATCCTAAAATTTTAGACGAAAAGGAGTAAATAATTATGGTATTGATAACACTTACTATTACAAGAAGCCACCAGCTTGTAGCAATAAATTCTTCTGCCCGTTTTCCTTTCTTTTCTGCTGCATTAATTGAGTAATAAACAGCTCCTCCCATACCAATTCCTGTTCCAAGAGCCTGAATCAAAGCCACAATCGGATATGCAATATTAATAGCCGAAATTCCAGCATCTCCTATGGTATTGCCTACAAAATATCCATCCACTATCGCATATATTCCTGATAATGCAAATGCTATAATAGATGGAATAACATATTTAAAAAATAATGATTTATGATTCATTTTTCTTACAATCTCCTTCCTTGAAAAGTCTGATAAACAGCTCTGTATTATCATTAAGACTTTCTATATTCTCTAATCCCATTTTTTCGATTACATATATTTCTTTTGAGTGCAGTTTTTCTATGATATCTTTCGTATATTCCATTCCTGATTCTGTGAGGCATATCAGCTTATTTCTCTTGTCTGAATCATCAGATACCATATTGATGTATCCTTTTTTCTGAAAATCTTTTAGTATCGTATTTACCGTTTGCTTAGGTATATTCCATTTTTCACTTATCATTTTCTGCGTGCATCTTCCATTACTTTCATAAAATGAATACAAAGCAAAAACTCCATTTGAAGACAGTCCCTGATCCTTTGACCATTCCTCATACATTGCTGTACATTCTTTCCATAAAGCATAATATCGTTGCAACTGTATTATCATATTATTATCTTTTCTCATCTTTTTTCTCCTTAAATTAGTACGAATCCGGACTTTTATAGTATAGTCCGAGTTCGTACTAATTGTCAAGATTTATTTATATACTTTTTCTTTATATAAACAATCAATAGTCCCTTACTAAGGACAGGAAGATTATGAAATTTCCCTGTTCTCTTTTAATAATATCCTCGTTCTTCCATCCAGTCTTTCACATAACATCTGATTCCAATATAAATAATATGCGACAGTAATAGCAATACAATAAGATTTATCGGATTAGCGTTTTTAATCCATTCTCCAAAGTAAATTACAACAGCTGTACTCGTTATCGCTACCACGATACTGATGATATCCCAACAATATTTCCGGTAGATTTTTCCTACCTGATAACCAATCCCGATTATCAGCCACCCGGTTATTACGAATAAAATTGCCATGACAGTACCGGCAATCAGCCAGTACACAATCCCGGAAAGAATACTGTTAGGTATTCCACTGCTTAACTGTCCGAAAGAGTCTGCACCTGTCACAAACTCCCGAAATAAACTTCCCATTCCTTTTCCTAACGCACCAAAAAAGACGATACAGTCGTTAAGGAAAACCGGCGAAAGAATCGCAGTAAACAGTGTTGTTGTTATGCTGTACCATGCCAGTAGAAACAAGATACTTTCATAACCAATCGTCATATTTTTATATTTCTTTTCTAACTGGCTTTTACGGCTATCGCATTTTTCTTTTGCTTTCCGGTAAGCAGTACGGTCACATTTTTCACATTTCTCATAAGGCACTTTTTTCTCAACAGCTACCTCTACCGTCTTTTGGTGTGTCTGTGCATAAAGTTTTTCCTGCTCTGCTTTTTCATACTTAAATTTCCATGCCACGGCTTCTGCGTCGGCTCTTTTCCTGCTGTCTGTCTCGCTGGTCAATCGTTCCTCTGTTTGCCTTAATCTTGTCCGCAATGCTTCGATATTCTCGGCTCTGTTTTCGCTGTTCAATTTCTCGTTCAAGGTCAGCGATTCGCTTAGCTGCCTGTTTAGTTCCTGGATTGTCTGGTCTTTCTGATCCAGTTCGTCCTGCATCTGTTCGGTCATCAGCAGAAGTTCTTCCACCTGCCCGACGTTCTCTAAGTTTCTGCATTCGCTCATCGATCTCCCTCGCTTTCTCTATCTGCTGTTTAAGGTCAGCAATTCGCTGTTCTGTTTCTGCAATAAGCTGTTCTCGTTGTTCAGCTTCTGCGTTAATTCCTGCCATTGCTGATTCTCGTTTTCCAACTGTTCGATTCTGGTTTTCTGTTGCTCGATCTGTGAGAGCAGTTCTTCTGTATCTGGCAAAAGATTTAGCAGCCTGGATAATTCGCTGTTTAAGCTTTTTAAACTCTGGTTCTGCTCCTGAAAAGACAGGAGCTGTCGATCCCGTTCCTGCAATTCCTGTACCATCGCTGCCATAAAATTCTGCTGTTCCTCGATCTGGTTTATCATTGTCTCCATCATGGGAATGACTTCCCGGCTTTCTTCTAATGTCATCCAATCGCTCCTTCCATTGTGTCAATGCACCGGATACCTTTCCGAAAGAAATCTGTATTTTATCCAGCAGTGCATTTTGTCTTTTTATGATCTGATTTTCTACCACTTTCCATGACGCTGATTGTGTCTGCCCATTTTGAAATTTCTCATCAATTTTTCTGGCATCCGCGCCCTCATGGATCGTCGGTATCTCTAATTTCCCCTGCCTTGCATAAGAACGGTGGTCAATGTGATTTTCCGTTTTCAAATGTGCATTACAGACATTCGCCCATTCACTCCGCCACAGTTCACAATTTTTCGGACTGTTCCATCCGGTAGCATCGGTTAATACACGTTTCCACTGTTTACGGTTCCTTGCACCGACTTTCTGATTACCGTTTTCGTCCAATACCGGGATTCGGATTCCATGACGGTCAGGGTCCTTTTTATCCTGCCACCAGTCCGGATGGGATTCATCCACCACAATATTTCCATTTTCATCTCTGACAAACTCCCAATCCTTGATTTCTTTGTTCCCCCATGAGTGGTCTGGATTGAATGGTCGCATCGTCACAAGTAAATGCACATGGGGATTTCCATCTCCTTTATCGTGGATACTCCAGTCCGCACACATTCCCTTATTTACAAAGGTCTTTTGAATATATTCGGTTGTATAATCAATCTGTTCCTGTCTGTTCCATTCTTTCGGAAGTGAGAACTCAAATGACCTGCCGAGTTGTGCATCTGCACTTTTTTCTATCCTCAAAACTTCATTCCATAAACGCTGCTTCTGAAAAGTAAGTTTAAATTTTTTCAGTGCGGCTTCTTTGTTATCTGCCCTTTTATATCGGACAGATTTCTGGAACCGTCTGATATTTTCAGCAGGTACATTCAGCCATTCCTGTGGTGCATTTTCACACATCAACAGGCTGGTATAAACAACTTCTCTTTTGGCAGTGTAGTAGCTGATCCTGCCTGTTTCTTCATTTTTCATCACATCACCATTGAGATACGCAGATGCTGATATGATGGATTTCCCTTTGCTGCGTCCAACAATCTTTACTGTATAATGAAAAATCGCCATGCTCCGTTTCCCCCTTTCTGCCGTATCCGGCTTTGATTTCCGGCAGGTAACGTTTTCCCAAAAAGAAAATGGTATCTGCCGGAACGCCCTCTGCGTAAGAGTGCCCTGTGCATAACAGCCTGCATGGAATGCGCCCCTCTGGCGAAGAGTGCCTCCTGCGGCATGAGCAGGTCTGCATGAAATGCCCGCCGACGGAACGAGCCCGGCAAGCGTAAGCGCAGACCGGTTGCCACCTGTGGCAAACTTATACGGACGACCTCTGGTTGTCCATAAGTGCGCCCTTCATGAAAAAGCAATGAAGGGAATGGAAAACCCACTCCCTCCGGCATTACACTTCCTCCGTATTTGCAACTGGCTCTTTCTGCATTGCCTTTGAGAAAAACTTTCCGTTTGCTTCCTGCCTTTTTAAGAAGCCGATCAGCTTCGGGATATCTTCTTCCTCAATCGCAGAACCCAGCACTGATTCCACCGCACCGCCAATCTGGCAGAGCCTGTGTGTCCGCTTTTTGGTTTCCACATCTTTCTGACGTTTCTTCAGTTCCCGTTTCTGTGTTGCATACTGTTTTGCTTTCTCAAGGCTTTCCTGTTCTTTCTTTTCCAACTGGAGCATACGCTCCTCATAACTCTTTGTTGATCTTGCCATAAATATCATCGTCCTTTCTTTTTCTTCCAAACATAAGTTTCCTGTTGTCTGTCAGACGAAGTACATGGTATAATCTGTTTGCGTGTAGGTATATCATGACTCCGGTCTGATAGAACCTTTGGCGGTTTCTTCGGGAACCGCTTTTTTAAGTTGAACCGTTTCTTGTGACTGCTTTCACATTTCCCTTATCCCTCAAGTCCCTGCCCTCGTTGGCTTCCATAAAAAGTTCCAGCATATCCGTTTTGATCAGCACTTTCCTCCCGACCTTTAATACCGGAAGTTTCTTCCACTCCACCAGTTTTCTCAGGGTGTTCCTGCCGATTCCCGTATAATCAGCAGCTTCCTCAATAGATAAGGCAATCTTTCTTTGTGTCATATGACCACCTCCTCTTTAGTTGCATTATGCAATTTCATTTGTGCTGTCAGTATAGCGTGTTTATATTGCTTTGTCAAGCATTATGAAATTATGTTTCTTTTTCTTAAATTGCATATTGCAATATATTTTGTTGCGTGGTATAGTAATGACATACCGAAAAAGGAGGCACATCAGCATGAAAGATAAAGAACTACGCAAGCTGATCGGCAGCAGGGCAAAACAGCGCCGTCTCGAATTAAATCTGACACAGCCTTATGTCGCAGAGAAGATGGGAGTTACCGCTTCCACAATCCTGCGTTATGAGAATGGTTCGATTGACAATACCAAAAAGATGGTACTGGAAGGTCTTTCGGAAGCACTTCATGTATCGATTGAATGGCTCAAAGGGGAAACCGATGAATATGAAACTGATATTACGGATAAGAAAGAATTACTGATTCGTGATGCGATGAGTGATATTCTCAAACAGTTACCGCTCGACCTCAATAAAACAGAAGACGCATTTTCCAAAGACTTACTGCTGTTAATGTTAAAGCAATATGAACTGTTTCTGGATTCGTTTCAGTTCGCCTGTAAAAATTACAAGGGCAGTACCAAAGATGCGGACATTGCCAAAGTAATGGGCTTTGAATCGAAAGATGAATATAACGAGATCATGTTTCTCAGGGAGATCACACATACTGTCAACGCATTTAACGATATGGCAGATGTGATAAGACTCTATTCTAAGAAACCGGAAGCAGCAGAACAAAGACTTGCCAATCTTTTATCCGAAGTTATGTATGAGGATTCTGAATCGGTATAGTAAGACAACCGGAGTTGTGATATACTTACACGCAAGAAGCATTTCAACAGTTCCGATTGTCTGATATCGAAAGGAGACATACGATTATGGCAAAAGGATCTGTTAGAAAAAAAGGAAAAAAATGGTACTATCGCTTCTATGTAGAAGATGCAAGCGGTAAAATGGTTCAGAAAGAATATGCTGGAACCGAAAGTAAAAGTGAGACGGAAAAACTTCTCCGCAAAGCACTGGAAGATTACGAAAATAAGAAGTTTGTCGCAAAGGCAGACAGCCTTACGGTAGGAGAGCTTCTGGATATGTGGGCGGAAGAAGAACTGAAAACCGGGACACTCAGCAACGGCACAGTGGAAAATTATCTTGGTGCAATCCGCTGTATCAAAAAACACCCGATTGCAGACCGCAAACTGAAAACAGTTACTGCCGAACATTTACAGGCATTTCTTGATCTGCTTACATTCGGTGGTGAGTTTCCAGACGGGAAAGTAAGAAAGGGATACAGCAAAGATTATATACATTCTTTTTCCGCAGTGTTACAGCAGTCATTCCGTTTTGCAGTATTTCCAAAACAACTAATCAGTTTCAATCCGATGCAATATATCAAACTGAAACGACAGGCAGAGGAAGTTGACCTCTTTTCCGATGATGAAGTGGAAGAAGGCACACAGCCGATTTCACACGAGGATTACGAGCGACTTATCAAGTATCTGGAAAAGAAAAACCCACCTGCCATTCTGCCGATTCAGATTGCGTATTATGCCGGGCTCCGTATCGGAGAAACCTGTGGTCTTACATGGCAGGACATTAACCTTGAGGAACAATGCCTGACCATAAAACGCAGTATCCGCTACGACGGCATAAAACACAAAAACATTATCGGACCAACGAAACGGAAGAAAGTAAGGATTGTTGATTTTGGCGATACTCTGACTGAAATATTAAAAGCTGCCAGAAAGGAACAACTCAAAAACCGGATGCAGTATGGCGAATTATATCACCGCAATTACTACAAAGAAGTTCATGTGAAAAACAGAGTCTATTATGAATACTATCATCTTGCCGGAACACAGGAAGTCCCGGCAGATTACAAAGAAATCTCCTTTGTCTGCTTAAGACCGGATGGCTCTTTGGAACTGCCGAGTACACTCAGCATTGTATGCAGATCAGTGTCAAAAAAACTGGAAGGATTTGAAGATTTCCATTTCCACCAGTTACGTCACACCTACACCAGCAATCTGCTTTCCAATGGGGCTGCACCGAAAGATGTACAGGAACTGTTAGGACACTCTGATGTCAGTACCACAATGAATATTTACGCTCACTCAACAAGAAAAGCAAAGCGGGATTCCGCAAGACTTCTTGATAAAGTAGTGAGCAATGCTTAACTAAAAATTTCCCTTATTTCCCTTGCGGATTCCGCATAAGGGCAAAAATAAGGGAAAATACATATCATTTCACTATCTAAGAGGCTGTAAGCCTTGAAAAATAAGGAAAGTTCAGGAAATCTCTCCACAAATTCCGATTTGTATTTCCATTCGTAATTGTCCACTCTACCTTTATCCTCACCTTGCCAAATACTTCTGATACTTACTCTTAGGCTTCTCAGGTATTGTCATAATAAGCCTGCCGCTTGCTATCATTGGCTTGACGTACCTTTCCATAACGTAAGCGATCGTCATTCTGCCATTGAAAAACTCCGCTATCTCATTCCTGCTTTTCGGCGTTTTACAGAATTCAAGTATCTCAGTTTCAATGTCATCTACCGGCACGCTTTTGGCGGCGCTGTTGTACAACGTCACCTTGAATACGCCTCTGTCGCTCTCGAATTTCGGCGCAGGCAGACCGCTTTCTTCCATTGCATTTATTATCGTAGGTATGCCGCTGTATCTGTTCTCCGTTTCACCGAGTATCTCCATAGCACCCGCTATCTTAGGGTTTCTTGTGTCGGCAGACACTTTTCCCAATCTGTCAAGGGTCATTCTGCCGTAAAGTCCGCCGGGATTTTCTATCTCAAAACGGTCGCTGAACATCTTTATGGTTATAGGCGTCGTGTCCGTGTGGATACTGTAATCTCTGTGGATAAGAGCGTTCAGGATAAGCTCTCTTATAGCAATTACAGGATATTCCGTCTTGTCCGTTCGCTTGCCCGTGTTCGGGTCTATGATAGTCGCAGTTTTCATATTTTTGCGCACGAACACCAAAGCATCATTCAGCATCTGCACAAGTGTTCCGTCTATTCGCTGATTGTCTATAAAACGTTCGCCGACGCTTGCCGTACTGCTTATCTCAGTTCCGGGCACAGACACAGCCGTTATGCAAAGCTGCGGAAAAAACGCCTGCGGGTAGTTTGAGAAAAGCATTATCCCTGCCAAAGTCGGTTTGCCCTCATCAGTAAAACCTTGCAGACGGCATATTTCTTCATTTGAAAGCTCGGCAAGATTAGGCTTTTTGCTTTTCAGCAGGTCAAAATAAAGCTTGAATGTGTTGGTCTGAATGTCCTTTTCAAAGGCTCTTTCGCAAGTTCTCAGCTCGTCGTGAATGCTTTTTTTGAAAGCCTCATAGCTGTAAACCTCATATTCCGTCATAAGTCTGTCAGCGTCGCCCGACCTGACATATGAGCCTTTCAGCCTGCCCACACCGCTGTAAAAGCAGGGTTTGTCAGCATTATCAATCTCCTGTATCTCGGCAGATACGACAGTTTTGCCGTCGATAGATGCAACGGAAAACAGCGGTCTTATCACAGGCGTCATTTGCTGACACTGCGCCTCGACTTTTTTCATAAGGTCAGCGGCATCATACACTCCGCAGACCTCGTACCCGTCATTTTCATCTACGCCGAAAATAATAACGCCTCCGCCCGACTGATTTGAAAAAGAGGACAGCGAATCACGCACCTTAGGGCAGCCCTTATTTGCCGCTTTTATCTCTATCTTGTTGCTTTCGCTGCGAACAAGCTGTATTTGTTTCACCATATCTACAAGTTCATTATCCAGCATTTTATCGCCTCCATAATATAATTATACTGATTTTATTAGAATTTGTCAAGATTAAAATCTTATAAAATTGTAATTTGTCTTATAAAAGTCTAATAAAAGTCGTATAAAATGAGGTGGTTGCTTATAAATTGATACGGGAGTACAAAAATCTTTATAAATGGCTGTTAAACGTAGGTTAATGTAGATTTGTATATTGTATCAATTCCACAAAAACAATTATCACATTTGCATACAAGAAATTTAGCAAGTTCCTCAGGCGAGGCTTGACACAATGGTTCTATAGTCACCGATTTTATGGCCTTAAATAGTTCTGAGCCTAATTCAAGTTTCCTGTAAGGGATTAATCGATTTTTATTTGTTCTATAATCAACAGGAGAGATTTTCATATTATTTTCTAAATAATATATATTTCCCATATATTGTTTCAAGCCCGTTGCTCCAATATGTATATCATCAAATACATATTGCTTTATAGCATCATCACTTAATGAATCATATAAACCAATTCGAAATTCATTTTCCGCTAAAAAAGCAGGATTTTTTACTTTAGCTCTTTTAAGCCCTATTTGCATTTTTACTTCACGAGTAAATTTAACTGAGTCTGTTATCAAACTATGCTCATTTTTTATTGAAATCAATTTTTCTGAAATAAAAGAGTGTAATTCTTCCTTTGCCTTATAAGTTACATTTTCAGCGAAAAATCCCTCTTTTACCAACCCTTCAAAAAATGATTTATCAAATCCTATACATATACCTTTACCATCATCACCATAAGCACGCCACTGGTTTAAATCATCTCGTATATTTGAAAAACAACAAATAAAGCACACATTAGCATATAATTCAGAAAGCCTCGTCATGTATTTTTTCATATAATCATCGCTTTCAATATTTGCTTTTTCTTCATCTGATAAACCGTCATATAAGTTTTTCATTTCTTCCTCAAAAACATCTAAAAAATATTTTTCTTCTGAACTATCATTCATATAATGATAGCCTGACATAAATAAAACTTTGTTCTCCACAATAAGACGAAATGTTTCAAGGCTGCAATAATGATAAACTTGGTTTTCAAAAGGCATTTTTTCTGTGATTTTTATACACATAGCATTTCACCACTTCCTACATTTATAGTTAAATCAAATTCTCTTCACATTCAGCGATCCACCTATCCAGTAACTTCACTTAATTCTCATAACATAGAAGATTTATAACTTAGTCCAACTTCAATACAATCTTTGAAATATTTGTTATCCTTATTATAGCATTTTTATGTGTGTATGGCAATGGTGCAGTGAAGAAATCACAAAATATATTTCTGATAATTTGCCTTATGTCTTCTGTGAGCAGATTGGCAAGGAGATTCGGGATATTTCGGACGAGATACCATTTGAGATTCCTGATTCGTGGGAGTGGGTAAGGTTAGGAAGTATCGTTTATAACAGAGGTCAAATGAAGCCTACATCAGACTTCTGCTATGTTGATATTGGTTCGATTGACAATAAAAGACAAAGATTAGGCGATACAGAGAATATCATAACACCCGATAAAGCACCGTCACGAGCAAAGAAAATAATAGATGTTGGCGATATTATCTATTCTACTGTAAGACCATATCTGCATAATATGTGTATCATTGACAGGCAATTTTCTCTACAACCTATTGCAAGCACGGGATTTGCTACAATGACTTGTTACAGCGGTTTACTTAATAAATACTTGTTCTATTATCTACTTGCACCAGATTTTGATAATTATGCTAATGATACTGAAAACTCTAAGGGTGTAGCATATCCTGCAATAAATGATGATAGATTATATAAGGCACTAATTCCTCTGCCACCTCTCTCCGAACAGCACCGCATAGTAGCCAAGATAGAAGAACTCCTCCCATACATCGAAAGATACGGCAAGGCAGAAGAACACATCACTGCCCTCAACACTACCTTCCCCGAAGCACTGAAAAAGTCTATCCTGCAAGAAGCGGTGCAGGGCAAGCTTGTCCCGCAGGATCCTGACGATGAACCTGCAAGCGTTTTGCTGGAACGTATCAGAGTTGAAAAGCAAAAGCTCATCAAAGCCGGCAAGATCAAGAAAAGCAAGCACGAATCGGTCATCGTAACAAGGGATAAAATTCCTTATGAGATTCCCGATAGTTGGGTGTGGTGTAAACTATCCGACTTAGCTATTTTAGAGAATGGAGATAGAAGTAGTAAATACCCTGTTGAAGCAGACTATGTTGAGATTGGTATCCCTTTCTTTGGAGCTAAAGACATTGATGGTGATATGATGAGCTTTCAGAATGTTCGATTTATATCACAACAAAAGTATGATGAACTTGGCAATGGCAAACTTGTAGACGGGGATATAATCTGCTTACTTAGGGGAAGTGTAGGAAAAACAGCGAAATTTGAAGCTAATGAACAATTCGATACGGGCTTTATATGCGCACAAATGCTTATAATTAGACTGTTGGATAAATCCTTGTTTGGTTATATATCAAGTTATTTCAAGTCACCCGACTATACGAATTATGTAGAAAGCAAAGTAACAGGAACAGCAGTAAGACAAATGCCTGCAAAAGAAATGGGTAATCTGCTTATCCCGCTTCCACCTCTTGCCGAACAGCACCGCATAGTCGCAAAAATTGAAGAAATCATGCCCATGATTGAAAGATTAACTCTGAGGTGAGAGTATGAAGCAAGGCGAACAGGAAGCAAAAATGATACTTGTGCGCAAGGGAGTAGCTTTTGATGACAATTATCACGATGACAACTCCCGTCCGTCTATGCCTGATTTCAAGTATCTGGACGAAGAGCGTTTTCTTGAAGTCACCCACACACTACATAACAATGCAATCATAACGCATATCAATCGGTTTCATCGAAAAAGCACCGCAGAACAGCTTGAAATCATGGAGAAAGCACGAAATGTTTATGATAGAATCCATGAATACCGTTATCCCAATACAGAGGAAGGAATGGCGCAATACAGATGCGATTTGAAGCTCGTGAAATCGCATATGGGATATGATCCTACAAAATGGGACTTTGCAGAAAAGCTTTATGAGTTTTATTGCGATTCTCCAATCATCGAATGTTCAACTGAAAACATTCTGCGTGAAGTGCGAGAGAAGGGCGAAAAGCATAAAAGCGGCAATACCGACCTGTTCATCTTCGTCTTGGAAGATGAATTTCGTGTGATGATGGATTTGCTTCACAGCGGACCACAAAACGGTTGTTACGGTGCTTTTTTCAAAGCGATTCTGCGTTCGCCCTTTCCTGCTGTGTATGTCTGTGCATGGAACTGGGAGACTCAGACATACGAGATTGATGATCCGCTCATCATGAAGTTTGAGAAAACTGAGAATGGCGGTATGGTTGCAGGGCGAATATAATACCTATTTTTTTAAATCGTATATTCAGTTATAATTATATCGGAAGGAGGTCTTTCGATATGATTGACACATTTAAGGCATATTTGGACAAGACAAATCTGTCCGAAAACTCGAAGTTTGCCTATCTGTTCGCTCTGAGACAGTTCATCGAGCAGTACGGCAGCGTGACCAAGAAGAACCTCACGGCATACAAGGTGTGGCTTGTGGATCACTTCAAACCGCAGACGGTAAATCTCCGCCTGCGTGGAATGAACTGCTACCTTGAAAGCGTGGGCAAGGAGAAGTGGAAGCTGTCCTTTGTAAAGGTTCAGCAGAAGCCGTTCCTCGAAAATGTTATCAGTGAAGCGGATTACTTGTACTTCAAGAAGCGTCTGAAAGAGGACGGCGAATTGTTCTGGTACTTTGTGATCCGCTTTCTTGCTGCAACGGGAGCGAGAGTGAGTGAGTTGATCCAGATCAAGGTGGAACACGTCAGACTCGGCTATCTTGACTTGTACTCTAAGGGAGGTAAGCTCCGCCGCATCTACATTCCGAAGTCCTTGCAGGGAGAAGCCATTGCGTGGCTTGCAGAAAAGAAGCAGGACAGCGGTTTTATCTTCCTCAATCAGCGTGGACAGCGTATCACCACAAGGGGCATTTCGGGTGAATTGAAAAAGTTTGCGGAGAAGTACTGCATCGACACAAAAGTGGTATATCCGCACTCGTTCCGTCACCGCTTTGCCAAGAGCTTTCTTGACCGCTGCAATGATATAGCGTTTCTCGCAGACCTTATGGGACATGAGAGCATTGAAACAACTCGCATTTATCTCCGCAAGACCGCCACGGAACAGCGTGAGATCGTGGACAGCATTATTGACTGGTGATCCATAAACACAACGGGCATACCCTCAGAAACGAGAGTATGCCCGTTTTTTATAGCTTGTCGCAGTATTGCATAAGTTCTTCTATCTTTGCGACTATTTTCTTTTGCTCAGCTAAAGGTGGGAGTGGTATTAGTAACTTGTCTATTGCATTTGATGAAAGTCCTTGTATGCCTATACCCTTACCGCCAATCAATCCAGCTCTTTTATACAGATAAAACACATAATAGAAGAAGTAAACCTCGACGGGAGCATAAGAGCGTAATCTGTGTATGTGATTTTGAATACGCATAGGATAGTCATAATTCCAGATTGCCGCTCTGCCTATATCTCCGCCTTCACAAACAAGCAAGTCACCCTTAGTGACAGTGCATTTTTCTACCTCACTGTCTGTAAATAGCATTTCCTTGAGCTTATCCAATTCAAACCTGTCCCAATATAGATTAGAGGTTGTAATATACTGCATCATTGTTCCTTGATGATTTGAGGAATTAAGAGCCTTGCCTGTGTTATGCTGAAATATCGTTCCCAGCCTACACCAGCACCAACTCTCCGGCAGCTCAAACGGCACTTCATCGGCTATACACCGTTCTTTTCCGTCTATGATCTCATAAGGAATTTTATCCCTTGTTATGATGGCCGATTCGTGCTTGTCTTTCCTTATCTTTCCTGCCTTGATAAGTGCCTGCTTTTCAGCTCTGATACGCTCCAGCAGTACGCTTGCAGGCTCATCATCGGGGTTCTGCGGGACAAGCTTGCCCTGTACTGCTTCTTGCAGGATAGACTTTTTCAGGGCTTCGGGGAATGTGGTGTTGAGGGCGGTGAGGTGTTCTTCTGCCTTGCCGTATCTTTCGATGTATGGGAGGAGTTCTTCTATCTTGGCTACTATGCGGTGCTGTTCGGCAAGCGGTGGGATAGGAATAAATAACTCTTTGATCCTATCCGCTTTCAGTTCCTTTTGCTTTGTTGAGCCTTCGCCGCTTTCTTCAAGATACGGCTGGTACCATTTAAGGATATAATAAATATACTGCGATATACTTTTGCATACCCTTACTATGGTGACGTGAGAATCAGGAACTAAGGGTAAATTGTTTGGATTGTCCCTATCAGAATATAGACCAATTCTACCAAGTGTACCTGTACCAGTAGAATTGACGATAATGTCTCTGTCCTGCATATATTCCTCTTGCGGATATTTGCTGATAACACTATCTGAAAGATACTTTGCAAGCGTGATATTGATTCTGCCTGTTTTTACATTACATTTCTGAGCGAATACAAGGACAGAGCCACTATCTGCATAAACAGGCGATTTTCCTCGCTTAATCTCTTTGATGGCTAAATCCGAAAGCCTGCACCACTCCCACGAATCAGGAATCTCAAATGGTATCTCGTCCGAAATATCCCGAATCTCCTTGCCGATCTGCTCGCAGTAGGCATAAGGCAAATTATGGGCAGCACCTCTGAATATCTCCGAGGACTTCTTATCCTTTTTTATTTTGCCTGCCTTGATAAGCTCCTGTTTTTCGGCTTTGATACGCTCTAACAGTACACTTGCAGGCTCATCGCTGGGATCTTGCGGAACGAGCTTGCCCTGCACTGCCATTTGGAGTATGGAGTTTTTTAGCTGCTGTGCTGTCATGTCAAGTCCTCCATATCGCTGATACCGAGAATACCCGTGATCTGCTCCAAAATACGGTCAATATCCGCATTTAGGCTTGCACGCTTCTCCTGATACTGCTGGATCAGCTCTCTCGGAGGGAGTATTTCTTCTTCCTCATGGGGAAAACCGCAGAGGTCAATGTTATAATTTCTCTCCGCAAGCTCCTCAGCCGTGTACTTCTTCGCCTTGTCAAAACCGTCAATGGTTATCTCCTGACGGTCACTCCACCACTCAATAGCAGGGGCGAAGTGTTCGAGCTTCATCGGCTTGGTCTTGGAGAAATTCTTGTACCCGTCTGGCATATCCAGACGATAGAACCATGTTTCTTTAGTAGAACCTGTCCTGTCAAAGAACAGGATATTTGTAGTAATAGAGGTGTACGGAGCAAAAACGCTGTGCGGCATACGAATAACTGTGTACAGGTTGAACTCGCTCATCAGCTTTTTCTTGATAGCGACCTTTGCGTTATCCGTACCGAACAGGAAACCGTCAGGGAGAATAACCGCAGCTCTGCCGTTCTGCTTCAGGCGGTACATAATGACCGACATGAACAGGTCAGCCGTCTCACTGCTTGCGAGATCAGACGGAAAATGATTCTTGACTTCCGTTTTCTCGCTGCCGCCGTATGGTGGATTCATCAGAACAACGTCAAACTGATCGTCCTCCGTATAGTCAAGAACATCCTTTAACAGCGAATTATCGTGATATACTCTAGGTGTGTCAATATCATGGAGCAGAAGGTTTGTGACACAAAGCATATACGGGAACTGCTTCTTTTCAATACCGTAAACCGAGGTGTCAAACGCAGCTCTGTCCTCAACGGTCTTTTTCTGCGATTCAAGGGCTTTCAGCCAACTGATGATAAATCCGCCCGTACCGCAGGCAAAATCAGCCATCTTTTCACCGATTACAGGCTTTATCATCTGTGCCATGAAGTCAGTCACAGCACGGGGCGTGTAAAACTCACCGGCAGAGCCTGCACTCTGCAACTCTTTCAGGATAGACTCATAAATATCGCCAAATGCGTGGCTTTCCTCATAATTGGTGAGGTCGAGCTCATCAATGACATTGACCACCTGTCGGAGCAAAACACCGTCCTTCATGTAGTTGTTGGTGTCCTCAAATGTTGTCTTGACGATAGCCTTATTGATAGGCGTAGTCTTGGAAACTTGTATGCCTTTCAGCGTGGGAAACAGCGTATTATTGACGAAATCAAGCAGATCATCACCTGTCAAAGCTGTACCCTTGCCGTTATCTACCGCCCAATTACGCCAACGGCATTCTTCGGGGATAATAGACTCATAGGCATCATCATCAAATTCCCAATCTTCTTCCTTTGTATCGTAAACCTTGAGAAACAGCAGCCAAGCGATCTGCTCGATACGCTGTGCATCACCATTGATACCTGCGTCATTTCTCATAATATCACGTAATCTCTTTACGAAATTACTTAAACTGCTCATAATTTAAACCACCTTGTAAATTTCTTCTTCAAGCTCTTTTACAGCCTTTTTATATCCTTCCTTACCACCAAACAGCTTAACGATCGCCGCAGGCTTGCCCATACGGATAAAAGGATCAAGCTTTAATACCTGTGTGTCCTCTATCTGATAAATGCCCTCGTTTGAGTACATATCAAGCAGGGCTTCCAGCACTTCTTTCGCAAGACCATTATATTTGCTGATAAAATCACGTTTCTTTACATCGTTTGCACGTTCTTTCCGTGTCAATGGTTTCTTATCAAACGCTATGTGTATTATAAAATCAAAATCGTCTATATCGCACATACCCTGTGACTCTTTTAAGGCCTGAATATCTATCCCGTGTTCTTTAAATAACTCTGAAATAGTGCGTTTCTTTTCTTCGCTGTTCCAACTTCTAATAAAATGTTCCAGGTTGGCAAATTCGCCAAGAATATTTGTCTTTGTATAATCTATTATATTCTCATGACGAAGTAGCTTACCATCAGCATCATAAACCGATACCACTTTGTTTATAATTCGTACAGTACAGCCATCTACATCGACATAAGGCTTAGGCTGCGGCTCAGGAGATGGTAATGGAGGATCAACAGGACCGTCAGTACCGATCTTAGGTTCTGGAGAATGATAATTTTGATCAATTTCGACCGGCCCATCCCAGCCTTCATCATAGAACAACCTCGTAACGCCTCTAAAGTCCATAACAACGAAGTGAGTTTTTCCATATTCTTCACGCAAACGTGTGCCTCTGCCGATTATCTGTTTAAACTCTGTCATAGAGCCGATGTTTTCATCAAGAACTATCAGCTTTGTCATTTTGCAGTCTGCACCTGTGGACAGCAATTTTGAAGTAGTTGCTATTACGGGATATTTTTCTTTAACTGAAATAAAATATTTGAGTTTACTTTTGCCATAATCGTCTGAACCAGTGATACGTACCACATAATCCGGATTTTTAGCACACATATCTGAGTTAAGGTTTGTGAGTGCTACTCTCATACGTTCTGCAGCGTCCTCTGTTGCACAAAATACTATCGTTTTCTGCATGCGGTCAGTACTGATAAGATAATTTGTTATTTCACGAGCAACCTGATTTATACGATCAGCAATAATTATATTATAGTCATAATCCGTATTGTTATAAATCCTATCCTCAATCTCATTGCCATAAAAGTCACGCTGTCCTTTCAATGGTCTCCAGCCGTCACTAATGTCAGTTGTTATGCTGATAACCTTAAACGGGGCAAGAAAGCCGTCCTCTATACCATTTTTCAGGGAGTAGGTGTATATAGGCTCGCCAAAGTAATCTATGTTTGATATATAGGTCGTTTCCTTTGGCGTTGCTGTCATACCGATTTGTGTAGCAGAGGAGAAGTACTCAAGTATCCTGCGCCATTTGCTGTCCTCTTTGGCGCTGCCACGGTGACACTCATCTATAATGATAAGGTCAAAAAAATCTTTATCAAACAAATCAGCATAATGTTCCTGATCATCATCGCCAATAAGCTGCTGATACAGTGAAAAATAAACTTGATATGAGGTGATCGTTAACCTGTCGTCTTTTGCGACATTTATTTTATGGATCACACTTTTAAGAGGCGAAAAATCCTGCTGAATTGATTGATCAACAAGAATATTTCTGTCAGCAAGATACAGTATTTTCCGTTTCATGCCGCTTTTCAGCAGACGATAGACGATCTGAAAAGCCGTATAAGTCTTGCCTGTGCCAGTAGCCATAACAAGCAGAAGCCTATTTTCTCCACGTGCAACAGCATCAACTGTACGATTTACCGCTACACGCTGATAGTATCTCGGCTCATATGTATTTTGGCTTGAATAGTAAGGCTGATCAATAACAGTAAGCTCATCTGCTGATAATCCATTGCCCTTGTTCGCATTTGATGTATAACGCTCTATAAGCTCGTCTGGAGTTGGAAAATCAGAAAGTGGAATCTCACGTTCTTTACTGGTAAGCAGATCGTGTTCATAGAAAGCGTCGCCATTTGAACTGTAAGCGAAAGGCACATCCATCATTTTTGCATAAGTGATTGCCTGCTGTAAACCAAACGAAACGCCATGATTATTGTCTTTTGCTTCAACTATTGCTATTGGAAAGCCGCTGTTCCAATAGAGTACATAATCGGCATACTTTGCGCTTTTCTTATCCCTATGGACAAAGTTTCCGTTCAAACAGATCTTTCCGTCTGTGATCTTTGTTTCCATAGTAATTCTGTTTTTATCCCACTTATCAAGAATAGCAGGAGTAATGAATTGAAGCTTTATATCCTCTTCTGACATTTCTTTTTTTGCAAGTATGGTCATTGTCACACCTCCACTTCAAATAAGATAAAATTATAAGAAGTTATATATTTACATCATACCACATTTCCCACAAATAGTCAATCGCTTAGCTGCGTTTTTTATCATTTTGTAACAACAAATGAAGAAAAGTAACTAAAATCAAGATGAAAAAGCAGCCTTCCGACTTCTTAAAAAGCCGAAAAGCTGCCATAACAAAATTCAAAAATCTCAGCTCAGCGAACTAATATAATACCCTAGTGTACTCTTAGGATTAAGCTCCGAAAGATCGACCGCCACACCTACCGTCATGCCCAGCCGCTCGCGGTCTGCCTGCGATACGTCAAACTCTATGCCCCATGCATTGCCGTCTATGTTTATCCACGCCGTAGGGCCGAACGTTCCGCCGTCAAGCGTTGCACCCTCCAGGCTCGGGCAAATGGCTTTCAGCTCGTTGTACGTCATGCCTACCTGCACGCCCTCGGTGATGTATCCGCCCGGCGTGACGTGTATCGCATACGGAAAATCAAGCGTGCCGATGTTCTGTATGTCCATGGTGTAAAAGCCTATCTTCGTGTTCGGATACACGTCGTCGTTCTCCACAGCGATGATGTTTTCCTGCCCCACTGATATAAAATCCATGCTGAAATCGTCGCCCAGTTCGGCAAAAATATCGTCCGCTGTTTCGTAGATAAGGTCGTTCGCATACACCGTGTCGTCGTAAATGTCATACGGCGCAAGCGTGGTCACGGGCTTAGTCGTGGTCGCCTCGGCGGTCGTTGTGGTGGTAGTTTCCGTCGGCTTAGCGGCGCTGTCAGATTTTTCGTCTGCCGAACTTCCGCCGACTTCGATAAGAAAAGTCGCCGAATGTTCGTCACCGTCTGAATCATAATGGCTCTCAGTTATCTTGAAATCACCCGCATTGTCCACACCAATGCAAGCCTGAGCCTTGCAGGTGCTTCCGATAGGCGCTTCATTTGGGTTTCTCGCAACGTCGCCCGGGTAGCTGTAACCCATAACGCCATTGCTGTCTATTATGGTGTCCTCCATGTCGAAGAAAATGCCCTTTGCTATGCCGTCCTCGTCCTCGTAACCGATGTTTGTATATTCGTAGTCCACGATATAGACCGCCGCAGGATTTTCGTCCGCATACTCATTGCGCTCAGCCGTTTCCGTGACGCCTGTAACGGTAAGCGACCACTGCCCGTCAACCGTCCAAGTTTCGCCAATGGTGTAGTAGTCTTTCTTCTTGCTTTTTTTGCCGCTGCCTGAATCGCTGTCAGAACAAGCGGTGAGCAGCAACAGCGCACCCGTGAGGACTATTGCTGTTAGCTTTTTTATGGTCATTTGGTGATACCCCCTATATCTTGATCTCGATAGCTAGCAGTTTCTCCTCAGTTTTCTCGACCTCTTCAAGAACCGTGCTTCTCGTTCTTACAATGTACTTGTCCACGGTTTCATGAAGGTCATTTTTGATAGCTTTTGCCGTCTTTACGTTTATCTTTATCTCTGCAAAAAGCTTTTTCATAAGCTCTTTGGTAACGTCCTCGTTCATGAATTTCAGTATCTTTCCCATTGATTCGGCGAGCCTTTCCACCTGCTGACTTACTTCTTCTTTGAAAGCCTTTGTTGCGTCAAAAAACATTATTTGGTCGTTCAGCAGCTTTAACGCGTCCATACCAAAAACGATCGCATAATACTCTTTTGACAGCTGCTGATAATAATTATACGCATCGTTAAACTCGTTATTTAGTTTCATTACAGACTTAGAAACAAACATTCCGAATTCTTTGTTTATTTCCTCTTCAAACTTATCGAGCTTATGATGCTTTCGCAGAACAAAGCTTGTACTTGCCACCATATCGTGAAGCTTATCGTGCTCGCTGCGAAACATTTCGTTGGCGTGCTCTTTTATTTTATACGGCACTTTTACCTTGTAATTGTTCCACAAGTTGCGGATAATGCAGTTTACTACCTCTTCGCGCCCAAACTTTTTTACCTCGCCAGAAATAAGTTTTTTCTCATAGTTGTTTACAAATATCACCGAGTCAGCCGAAACGCTGCCGTCTTCAACTATGCGCTTTTTCATACGCTCCGCTCTGTCGTCGTTCTCAGATTTGCAGTGGGTTATCACAACGTTTACGTTGTTTTTCTCAGCTATAAGGTTGTTTATTATGCTTATCTCAAAATCTTCCACTCTGTCAGAGTCGGCGCTAAGGCAGTAGATTATGGTGCTGAACCATTCATTGATAGAGTGCTTGTCGTATTCTGCTACCTTTTCGATTATCTGCTTGTGCCATTCGTCCGCTTTATCGGGTTCAAGACCCCAGCTGTCGCATATCGAAAAAGATATTCGGTCGTTATCTTTCAGCTCGAAAGAATATTCGTGCAGGCCCTCCGCCGTTACGGGCTTTCCCGCACCCGTCTCCGCGACCTCTTCGCCAAATATGTAATTCAGCAGACTGCTTTTGCCAACGCCCGATTTGCCAGCTATCAGTATATTAGTTTTTATCTTGTTGCCTTCCATTATTTTCTTGCTCCTTTTTTCGTATCCTTGAACATATCAACTACAGCTTTTACTATTCTCTCTACAATTTTCTGATCCTTGCCCTTGCTGATCTCTTTCATTACCTTTTTCAGATTTTCAACAGTAAAGTAGTCGGAAATTTTGGTGATCATAAGGTCTTTCGAGCCGCCGTTCTCTATGCAGGCTTTAGTGTATTCCTCGCAGATCTTCGTTATCGCAACGCCGAGGGTAGCCGTAACAGTAGTTGCCACTGAAACATTTACCGTGGCTTTCGCCGCGCCGCCGACAAATGGGATCACCGAAAGCAGCTGAGAAGCCAGCGTTTTTCCTATATAAGAAACGAAGCCCGCTCCGGCTAAATTTTTCACAGCGCCCTTCATATCATTATCTATTCCGTAGCAGCTTAAAATATCCATCGCCATTTTTACCTGTATGCCCATAAGCGGAACCGAATCGGAAAGTGGCACGGGTACAAATGATGTAGCCGTAACAATACCTGCGGCTAAAGCCGCGTATTTCGGTATCTTGTGCTTTATCATCATTTCTGCCATTTGACCCTGCGCTTTTTTGAGCGACGGGATAAAGCTTTCTCTGAGGTAATCGTCAAGATTATGATGTGCCCAGCTGTTTATCTCAGATTTCTGCACATACTCGTCGCCAAGATCGCTGTTAGTAGAATAGGTAAACACCTCAACGCCGTTTATTCTGCTGCGTTTTCCGGCTTCGCCGACAGCGTCCTTTATCTGGGCGACTTCGTTCTCGTCAAGATTATCCACCTTTGTAATAATAACGCACACGGTGATATTTCTCGCCTGTATGTCTTTTATCAGCCTTTCGTCAAGATCCATGAAGCGGTTATTTATGCAGTACCAAACCTCGTGGATGTGCATACCCAAATCCGCAGGATATGTATTTTTGCGTTCGTCGATAAGATCTATTATATTTTTGTAAAAAGCGCTGTTTTCCGGCGTAGACGAGCTTTCTACCTCGTAGCCCTCAGTGTCGAACAAGGTAATGCTCTTCGAACGATATTCGTGAATACCCCTTGTCTGCGGCTTTCCACTGCTTCCGACAGGCGCGGCGCTATCCTTATCGAACTCGAAGAAGTCGTTTATAAGGCTGCTTTTGCCAACGCCGGTAGCTCCGCACACTATGATATTGATATTTTTTGAAGCATTTTCCTTTACTTCTTCATAGCACTTATCATAGTCAAAGTTTTTTACGTCAAATTTCTTGTTGATGTTTTCGTTCATGTCAAAAACTCCTTTTCCTTATTGATTTGTCAATTATCAGCTATAACTGACATAATAATACGTTTTTGTATGTTAATTATAACACATTCTTTTTCACTTTTGTTAAGCTGGCTGCTTAGTATAACGTTTTCGTAAGATATTTTTTTATTTTAACAAAAAACATGGCACAATCCGCTTCTTATACAAATATCGCATTATTTCAAATACTTTACATCATTATATCATATTATTTCACATATTTCAACCCCTTTATAGGAAAAATTCCGACATAATGCATAATGATATAGGATAAAATATTATATATGGGGGTGCAAATAATGTACGAGAACAAATTCATGTATGACAATAATTTTGCTTTGAGGCTCTCAAAACTTCGCACACAGAAAGGTGTTTCCGCAAGGGATATGAGCTTATCTATTGGACAGAACGCAGGGTATATAAACAATATCGAAACAGGAAAAGCCCTGCCCTCTATGACCTCTTTCTTTTATATCTGCGAGTATCTGGGCATTACGCCGCAGGAGTTTTTCGATGCCGACGCCGAGCAGCCGAAAGAGCTAAGTAAGCTTATCTCTGACCTGAAAAAGCTCAACAAAAGGCAGCTGGAGAACATTGCTGATATTGTTAACGATCTGGCTAATGGGAATAGGCGGTGAGAGGGGAAAAGGTAAATTTGTACGTCTGCCACATAGACAAGACCGACACTTTGAAGCATGATTATAAGGTAAATAGGTACAGGAGAGGTGAGTTCAGGGCAAAAAAATCACAGCCTCCTCTAAAGCTGTGATTCCTTTTCAACTCAATACTCCTCCGCCAACAGCAGCGTAATATGATCCACATCGTCGATCATATACGCCTTGTCGTTTACCTCCACGTCGGTCGGTATGAAATATTCAAGCTTAGCCTCAGGGCATTCCTGCATATGATAAATGTGCAGGAATTTTTTCTGCCCTTTGACCCTTGTCACTATCTCGAAAACTTGCAGATAATCAAGCTGTCCGCTGACCTTTTCTCGCATTTGCTCTACGGCTGAAAATAACGCCACTTGCAATTCAATAGGGAAGTTTTCTGCCACGCCGCTTGTGATGTATTTGCTTCCGCTGAATGTGTATGCCATAAAATACCTCCTAATAATATTCCCCCACCAGCACCCTAGCCTCCTCGATACACTCCCTCAACATACTCCTGTCGCAAAGCATACCCTCTATCTCTTCGTCCGTGTAACCCATATCGTAAAGCAGCATAAGATCCTCCTGCGATACCCCGAACATACCACATATATCGAAAAGTTCGTCATCATCATAAGCGAGCTTTCTGTATCCGTAATAGTTCCAACCATAGCAAAATTCGTTCGGTACAAAGCTGCTTTTCTCAAAATGTCCACGCTTGTCAATGCTTATGATTTCCCCTTCTGTGACTTTTATCACTTCAAACGGCAGCTTTTCAAGGAAACTGCCTTTCAGCACGTTCTTCATAATGTCCTCTGTGGACGTGTACACATACAGCCCTAACTGCTTGTAATGGATAAGGCAGAGCGGATTGTCGCCCTTTGCGATGAAAAGCTTGTTCTTGTCGCTCAGTATCGTGAATACGAACGAACCCTCTACCGCCTCTGACATCTTCGCTATGGTCGTGAAATTAAGTCTGCCGTATTTCTCGATAAGCTGTGCGGCAACGTAGCTGTCAGTTTCTATCTTGCTTTTCGGCAGATGTTCAGACTTTGCAAGCTGGCTGTCGTTGTAAAGCACGCCGTTGTGACATAAAGCAAAAGACCCGTCCGCAGTTTTGCCTGTGAACGGGTGGTTATTGTAAATGTACCTAGCGTCGCCTTGGGTAGTCATTCTCGTATGACCTGTGAGGATAACTGTGTCTTCAGGCACATAAAGCCTTACCTTGTGAGCAGGCTTTGCTCTCTTGAAAACTTTAAGTTCGCCGTGTTTCACATAAGCTATTCCCGTTGCGTCTTTACCCCTCACCTCTGACTCGACGGATAATCTGTTGATAAGTTCTTTCATCTCGCTCCTGCTGAGCGAACGTCTGTAATTTACAAATCCAAATATCGCACACATAGTTAATCCTCCTCGCTGACAGGCTCGTTAACATAGAGCCTTTTCTCTTTCAGATACCTGATAAGCTCTGTATATTCAGGCTTTATGCCCAGCACAAAATCCGCCCAGGATTGCTTGTTCATATCATCATCATTAAGGCATACTGCGTTTTGGCATATGCTGTCTACAAGTTCAAGCGTCGCCATAAAGCTGTTGAATTTTAGAGTGCCCCTGAACAGCCTTATCTCAACAGTATCAGCATTTGTGATGTTCACGCAGGCATATCTGCCCTTAGTGCTTTTCTTTGCCTTTTCAAGTATCTCTTTCGGCTTGTCATTGTAGCCGTGTCTTGCCGCCCAGCGGTCAACGCTGTATGCAGTACGCCGTGAGAACTTGAAAAGCTCGTTCCAATGGCTCTCGAAAAAGAACATTATTCGGCTTATGACTTCTTCCTGTTCCTCATAGGAATATCCAAGCTGTTTTCGGCCAATATGGACGTGAAGTCCGCAGGTAGACGTATTATGCGAACGGTAGCCAAGGGAAAGCGCTTTTCTCACAATATCCTCCCACGGAAATTTCTTTCGGTGAAAATCTATTGAACAAGGGTGGCTGACAAGTTCCATTCCCTCGTCAAGAGAGCCGTCTGACTTTATGTAAAGCACTTCATTCTGACCATTAGCTGTATCATATATCTTTCCCGCATTATCATCGTATCTTCCTGCACCGTCTATCTCCAGTTCAACGCCGTAAAAACGCACGTTGTCTTCTTTCGGCAGTTTGTAGAACACGGGCTTTGGCTTGTAGTAATAATCGTTGATGTAGTCGCCGCTGTCACAGCAATCGTCATAACATTCACGGCAATAGGCATTATCGCCGCGCCAGTAAGTATCGTCTGAATGCACGATAGTTTCGCAGTTTGAACAGCGGTAGTAATGATTATCATAGCAATCTGTACAGAGGATAGTGTTCTCATCGCTCACAGTATTCTGTTCAAGACAGCGTTCGCCGCAATGGTCGCAGACCACGGTTTCGTTATCGTAGCAATCCTGACAAAGTATCTCGTTTTCGACTTCATAGCATTCCGCCTCGTCCTCTAAAGCGCAGCCGCAAATGCTGCAATGGGTAAGTTCGCTCATTTTAAAACTCCTTTACAAAATACAAAAATTAAAGGCAGACCCGAAAGCCTGCCCTATGGTGTTCACTCGTCCTTATCTGCGATATAGGTGATGATCTCCTGCGCAATCTCCACCAGCACGCTGCCAACAAGCACGAGTATGACTTTAGCTTTGTTCATCGTAACGCCCTCCTTTCTGCATTTGCGTTACTTCACAAAGATAATGTATATTTGTAAACGTTAAGTTTCCGAAAAGTGCCGTACTAAACCGCTGAACATTAAGATAAACCGATATTTTTTGAAAGGAATGATAAATTATGTTTGACGATATTCCCGACATCCTTACCGCTAAAGAATGTCAGCAGCTTTTAAAGATAGGCAAAAACTCTATGCTTCGTTATCTTAAAACAGGAGAGATAGAGGGTTTCAAGATAGGCAGCAGGTGGAGGATATACAAGTTTAGTGTTATTGAGTTTTTGAGGAAGAGGTGAAAAAAGAACCGCCCATGTACTGTGTTTTTCAGTACAGGGGCGGGTGATTACTTTTGTAGTGTTACAATAGCACTTATACAAAAGTTAATGAAAAAGGACTTGTAAAAAAGCCAAAAGTGTGTTACAATAGAGATGATTTGGTAATTGCAAATGTAAAATTCAAAAATAAAATGATACCTAAATGGCAATAAATCACAATAAGCTGTGAGATTTGCTGATAGATACAACCTGATAGATACAACCATAAATACAAAAACTCATTGTCATGCCGCTTGAACCAGCTAGTCAAATGAAAAGTTTGCATGGAAACTTAGCACAGTCAAAACTCTACTCAAAAAATTAAAAAGCAAATGAAAAAGCTTAACATCTTATATTATATTTCTGATACATCACCTAATACCCCCCGCTAAGATCAACAGTGAAAAACGGCATTTTGAAAATGCTCTTGCAAAAACTTGCAAAATAAAATATGCTAATGATAAATTCAATTAGTGACAGAACATTGAAAGTCGGAAACTCATACATATTTCATTTGAACAATTCGAAGAACTGTTCTTTCAATAAAGCAACTATATAAAGTTCCTGATTTCAGATTTGATACAGACATTTTTACCGCAACTGCAATGATCGGTGGGAAAAGTGATCTTTAGCGTGGATTTTATAACTTCATGATACTGATAAAAGTTACAATATCAACATTATCAAGACAGAATAAAATTAAGAATGCCCCTGTTTACTGACATGTTTCTAAACCGCAGAAACATACCGTCATGGTATTTGGCATTTCAAAAACAATGTAAAACAGAAGCCTAATATTGTTCGTATTTTCCAGAGCAGTTCTGCATGTACTCTTTTTTTGTTTGAATGCATGCACGCTAATCTCTAATACTTTGATAGATTTGATACTCTCGTGCAAGACAGAGCATAATAATCTTAAGGCTCCGTTTTGGATTAGACATATTAAGGATATAATAATTCAAAGAATGTTTAAGTTTATAAGTGTATAAAAGAGGTAAAACTATGCCGGACGAAATAAAAAAAATTGAAATGGGTTCTGCTACATTTGAAGAAAATAAAGCTGATAGTCATATTCCTTCAAAAATCCAAGCAGATACATTGTTCACATTTACCAGTCAGATTGAATATTTAATACCATACATAGAAAATGCTTGTCTTTATCCAAGATACTGTGATGAAGATATTGAATATCTCAATATCGAAAAGTATAAAAAGATCTATATTCCTATGAAGTGCTTTTGTGATATTAATCTTCATAGAATAGACTGCCATTTAGACTGGTACGGTTACTATGGTTTAGCATTTCCAAAAAAGTGGGGTATGAAGAATGGTATCCAACCTATTCAATATATTAATCCAGAATCAAACCTAAGAAAAGACTTTTCTGTTGTTTTTAATCAGATATTAGATGATGACTCATCTGGGACAGATTCTTTAGGAGATATGATGAAGAGCTTCATGCTTCATGAGCTTATGTATTATAAGCCATATGAAGGGAAAATGAGAAATCGAAGATCAAAGATGATTGAGAAGAAGTGCTTTACTGATGAATGCGAATGGCGATATGTCCCTGATCTTTCAAACACAGAATTTCAACATATATACTATGATCCGAATATTATGAATGCTGGTATTATGAATGATATTAGTAATTCGCTCACTAAGGTTGAAGGCATCGCCTTGAAATATGATTATACTGATCTTAAATATATCATAATAAAAACAACTGACGATTTTGTTAAACTGGTTTCTGTTATTGATAGATTGAGGATTGATGTTAACACAAGGAATGAACTCATTTCAAAAATTATAATATGGGATAAGTCGAGGGAGGATTTCTAATGTTTGTTGATTTTAATAAGGTTTTTGGAAAAACACCTCAAACAGAATTAAAGATACCTCAAGCATTAATTGATCAGTTGAGTTCAAAACTTCCTGATGGATTCATTTATGTTGTGGATAGCAATAATAATCTGACTATTTCTCATGATGGTAAAAAAGATTTAAAATATACTATTAGTGGGATGATTCTTGAACCTACTGATCAACAAAAGGAGATATTAGGCGATGATTTCTCCTTTGATGATATTATGAATTTATCATATAACTCTCAGAAACCGGTGCCGGTGAGATTTAAAAATGGTAAGTATGTGAATATTAACGGGACAGATATTTCAATAGAACAACTATCATATAACCCTTTTAAGCCGTATGAACTTGTAATTGATTCGACATATATCCATCCTTCACCTTTCCCTCCTCCATTCACCATACAAATAGGAAATATAAATAAAAAGATCGAATTGTCAATCAAAAGAATACCTCACAACAGTCTTGATACTAATGCGTTTAAATCAGATGATAGTAAATGTCTTTCCGTAGTCTATTATTTAAATCCGGATAAACGATATTTATCAATGACGATAAATATTATGATCAGTAAAGCAAAAAGTGTTCAAGAAATAATAGATTCCATTGAGATCTATAACGCATTCATTGAGGGAAAAGGATATATATTTAACGCATTAATTGATTCCCGACTTGAAACCACAAATGCAAATAAGTATGATGATGAAGCGTTAGCATTTTGGAAGAAAGTCAAGAAACTTGAAGATAAACTTGGTGTTTCTTTTGATCCTCATGCAAGCGAGTTCGAATTTAAAGATATATGCAATATTGAAGAAATATATCAAAATATTATCAATAAAGCTCCTATAAGACATAATACAAGCATTAATTCCATAACAAGTAAAATAGAGTTTTCAAAAGATAATACTGCTAAAGACGCATTAGAAAAACCAATTTATTTTGAATTCAACGGAAAATCTGTAGTTGCGCTTTTGGGACAAGAAATAGAATTACCATGTATCATTGGCGTTTTCAATGCGGTGTTTGCAAAATATGAAAAAAATGAAGAAAGAGATGAGTGTACTATTTTCTTAGAAAATGAATCTGATGAAAAACAAATGTATATTTCTGAACTTAGATTTTTAAATGATGAGGAACTACTAAAATATAAGGAAGAGACGCCGGATCGTATGAATCAGTTCAAAAATGCAAAAAAAATCCACGAGTATTTAACACGATAACAAAGAAATGAGTGTTGCCAGAATGGTAGCACTCATTTTTCTCATCCATCTACGTCGAATACTCATCAAATTTGTACATAATTTGAATGAAAATGTACTCTGTTTGGTCGTATTTCTCGCTATCCGCTGACATCATCATTTTGAGTAATTTATCTTTCACATCTTCATAATCAGTTTAGATATGGTTCCGAAAAATAAACCGTGTAAACGCAATAATCGCCAAATTTCTGACAATACTAAAATTGCAGCCAAGCAGGGCAACGCTGAGGAGCGGCCTGACGCAGGCTGTGAGATAAAATGGTGGAAAGTGGCGGCAGAAATGTCGTCGTTTTTCAATATTCCACCGGATATCTCCAAAGCGGATAAACCTCAGGGGTTTGGGGACAGAGTCCCCGACAGCCGTCAGGCTGCAAATCTGTCCTCAAAGTATATCGCAAACTGAGAATACGCCAGACCCCAGTCTCTGATAGGCATGGTCCACTTCTTGGCTATCTCTTTGACGCTCATATAGATGACCTTGCGTATGGAATCATCAGTCGGAAAAACCGCCTTTGATTTTGTGAATTTTCTTACCATTCTATGGTAGCTTTCGACAGCGTTCGTCGTATATATTATCTTCCTGATCTCCTGCGGATATTCAAAGAATGTTGTCAGTTCAGCCCAGTTTTTGTCCCATGATTTTATGATGTTGAGATATTTCTTGTCCCACTTTTCACGAAACTCTTCCTTGGCAAATTCTGCGTCGTCAAGATTGACTGCACCGTAGATTTTCTTTAAATCAGCGCATACAGCTTTTCTGTCCTTGTAAGGCACGAATTTACAGCTGTTCCTGATCTGATGAACGATGCAGAGCTGATTCTTTGTCTTTGGGAAAATAGCGTTGATCGCATCACAAAGTCCTGTCAGATTATCGTGACAAGCGATGAAAATGTCCGTGACTCCGCGGTTTTTAAGGTCTGAGCATATACTTGCATAAAAGCTTGCGGACTCATTTTCAGAAATCCATATTCCAAGAATTTCCTTATGACCCTCCATGTTGATACCGAGTACAGAGTACACGCACTTATTGATGATTTTATTGTCCTTGCGCGAATTAAAAACGATTCCATCAAAGAAAACGATAGGATAAATACTGTCAAGAGGTCTGTTCTGCCACTCGTTTACTTCGGGAAGAATTTTGTCGGTTATGCGTGAAACAAGTCCCTGAGAAATTTCTGAACCGTAGATCTCATGAAGAGTGTCCTCAATATCAAGCTGAGACATTCTCTTAGCGTACATTGCCATGATCTTCTGCTCAATTTCGTCTGTACGGGTCTGTCTTTTTTCGATGATTTTAGGTTCAAATTCACCGTTTCTGTCACGGGGAACGGCTATTTCACACTCGCCGTAATCGCTGGAAATGGTCTTTTTGCCGTAACCATTTCTACTATTTCCGGAGTTGTTGCCTGCGGCAGAATGTTTCTCATAACCCAGATGCTCGTCCATCTCAGCTTCAAGCATCTGCTCGATAGTTCCTGCAAACAAACGCTTGAGTTTAGCCTGAATATCGCCTGTGCTTTCGCACTCCGCCATGATGAGCTTCACAAGCTCCATTTCCTTCTCGCTTAAACCGTGTTCTCTTGTTTTCATTACAATCTACCTCCAAATTTCTTTGTGGGTATTATTGTCATTTACACGGTTGGGTATTCAGACTCTTAGATATTGTACCTGCCATTACGCATGATAGTGATGAAATTCGATCTTGCATCGCCAATTCAGATATAGTTAACATAGTGGTTACCTACATTTTTCAAATAAGATACGGTGTTATCAATATTTCTATATCAAAAACAACTTCATCGATATTATTATTCACATTAACATTGTAAGCAAATTTCTAACATAATCCAGCAATTTGACAAGCTCGATCTTCGTTCTTTCTGTATCATTTTCTAAGTGAATCTCCATAATATGACCAATTTCATCTGTTGAAAATATTATATTTCATTTTTAAAAAAAGTCAACTAAAAACATTTCCCTTACTCTTAAAATTTATTTTGCAGAAACAAATAATTTGCATAAACAGTTTTTGTTCACCTCTTCATGCTATAAATCATATCGATCCACGCATTTTCCACAAAAAGTATTGAAAAGCCGCTCTTTATATGGTATAATATACATATTGATTAACTTATTAGTACAAAAATAATATAATGGGGTGAATGAATGAAACCGATAATATTCGTTGATACAGAAGTCAGCGAGGCGGATAACAAAGCTTACGATTTCGGAGCAGTTAGCGAAAGCGGAGAAAAATTGCATACGGGTTCTTTCAGCGAGTTTCATTCGTTCATTTCAAACTCAAAATATCTTTGCGGACACAATATTATTGACCACGACTCAAAATACATAGCAGCTCCCGAGAATGCTGAGTATATCGACACTCTCTATCTTTCACCTTTGATGTTCCCGAACAGACCTTATCATAAGCTTTTGAAAGACGATAAGCTGTGCACCGACGAACTTAACAATCCGCTGAACGACTCGCTGAAAGCAATGAGCCTGTTTTATGATGAGATAAATGCTTTTCAGAGCCTTGATAATGAACTGAAACAGATATACTATATGCTTTTGAAAGACTGTCCATATTTTTCAGGCTTTTTCTCATATCTTGACTATTCAGCCGATGATGACCTTGAAACCGCTATATTAGTGTATTTCTCAGATAAAATATGCGAAAACGCACCATTATCAGATTTTATTACCTATTCACCGGTTGAGCTTGCTTACTCACTTGCTATGATATCTGCGACTGAAAAATATTCGCTTATACCAAGGTGGGTGATAATGAATTATCCCAAGGTCGACGCAGTTCTAAAAGCATTAAGAAATACGTCATGTGGCAAATGCAGCTACTGCAAGTCTGAACTTGATCCTAAAAAATATCTCAGCAAATACTTTGGATACCCTGATTTTCGTACATATAATGGTGAGCCTTTGCAGGAAAATGCAGTGAATGCCGCCGCTGAGCATAGATCTCTGCTGGCTATCTTCCCGACGGGCGGCGGTAAATCACTTACATTCCAGATCCCCGCACTTATGGCAGGCGAGACCGAAAGGGCGCTGACTGTTGTCATTTCGCCTTTGCAGTCCTTAATGAAAGATCAGGTGGATAACCTTGAAAAGAGAGGTATCGCTGACGCTGTTACCATAAACGGTCTGCTGAGCCCTATTGAAAGAGCTGAGGCTATCGACCGCGTTGAATCAGGGCTGGCTTCTATTCTGTATATTTCTCCTGAGTCGCTTCGTTCTGTTACGATCGAGAGGCTGTTTTTGTCACGCCATATTGCAAGATTTGTTATTGATGAAGCCCATTGTTTTTCTGCGTGGGGACAGGATTTCCGTGTTGACTATTTGTATATCGGCGATTTTATAAGAGAGTTGCAGGAGAAAAAAGGCGACGGCTGCAAGATACCTGTGTCTTGCTTTACTGCAACGGCAAAGCAGAAAGTCATAAGCGACATCAAAGAATATTTCAAGAATAAGCTTGACATTGAGCTTGAACTGTTTGCAACAAGTGCGTCAAGAACGAACCTCCGCTATGAGGTTTTGTATAAAGAAACCGACGCTGAGAAATATGATGCTCTGCGCTCACTTATCGAGCAAAAAAATTGTCCCACCATAGTATATGTATCGAGGACTAAACGTACAAGAATGCTTGCCGAAAAGCTTACGAGCGACGGATTTAAAGCCCGAGCTTTCAACGGAAAAATGGAGAGCAGTGAAAAGCAGGAAAATCAGGAAGCTTTCATTAATGATGAGATACAGATCATCGTTGCTACATCGGCTTTTGGCATGGGCGTTGACAAGGCCAACGTCAAGCTCGTTGTGCATTATGATATTTCAGATTCTTTGGAGAACTATGTGCAGGAGGCCGGCCGTGCAGGACGTGACCCGTCCCTTCAGGCAGAATGTTATGTATTGTTCAATGACAGCGACCTTGATAAGCATTTTATGCTGCTCAATCAGACAAAATTAAGCATAAGTGAGATACAGCAGGTTTGGAAAGCTGTAAAAGACCTGACCAAAACACGTCCTGAGGTATGCTGTTCGCCGCTTGAAATAGCAAGGCAAGCCGGCTGGGACGACAGCGTTGCCGACATAGAAACGAGAGTGAAAACGGCGATACAGGCTCTTGAAAATGCAGGTTATCTTCAAAGAGGTAAAAATGTTCCCAGAGTATATGCGACCAGCATACTTGTAAAGAATATGATAGAAGCGTCTAGGCAGATAGAGTCGTCTTTGCGCTTTACTGACGAGCAGGAACGTGTTACAGCCAAACGAATAATCAGCTCGCTAATATCAAGCAAGAGCATTTCCAGAGCAGGCAATGATGACGCTGAGTCGAGAGTCGATTATCTCGCAGACCGTTTAGGCTTACAGAAATCAGATATTATCCACTCGATCCAAATGATGAGAGAAGATAAACTTCTTGCCGATACCAAAGACCTTACTGCATATATTTTCAAAACAGATACTGAAAACAAATCGCTTCTTGTGCTGCGCAAATTTCAGACACTTGAAAAGTTCTTGCTTAACTACATTGACGCAGACAAACTTTGTATGAATTACAAAGAACTTAACGAAGCGGCACTCGCAAACGGAATAAAGTCAAGCTCTGTCAATTCGATCAAAACGTTGTTTTATTATTGGACAATACGAAGCTACGTTCAGAAAGAGCAGGACGCCGCCACAAATAAAGTGCTTATAGTTCCAAAGCTTAATTTCAAGACCCTTGCCGAAAAACGTGAAAAAAGTTATCGCATTGCTGAGTTTATCATTCATTACCTATTTGAAAACAGCGACTTTGTATCAGGCGAAAAAGAAGAAGTCTTGGTAGGGTTTTCTATCCTTGAGCTTATGAACGCATATGACGCTGACGTTTCGGAGGAGGACATCGAGGAAGCGTTGCTGTTTCTTTCAAAGATAAATGCTATCAAGCTTGAGGGCGGATTTCTTGTTCTGTACAGCGGAATGAGGATAAAAAGGCTTGTTCTCGATAATAAGATCAGGTACAAGCTTGAGGACTACAAACAGTTGAATGAATTTTATCAGCAGAAAATACAGCAGATACATATTGTTGGCGAATACGCAAATATGATGGTGCGAAATTATGATGAAGCTCTGCGTTTTGTCAATGACTATTTCCAAATGGATTATAAGAAATTCTTGTCGCAGTATTTTTCGGGGGAGCGTGCCGCTCAGATAGTAAGAAATATCACGCCTGCAAAATACAGTCAGCTTTTTGACACACTTTCTGAAAGACAGCTTGAGATAATTCGTGACAATACATCTCAACACATTGTTGTTTCAGCAGGCCCCGGAAGCGGTAAAACAAGAGTGCTGGTGCATAAGCTGGCGGCTTTACTGCTGTTGGAGGACGTAAAGCACGAACAGCTTCTCATGCTGACTTTTTCAAGGGCGGCAGCTATCGAGTTTAAACAGCGTCTAAAAAAGCTCATCGGTAATGCGGCAAGCTTTGTGGAAATAAAGACTTTCCATTCATATTGCTTTGACCTGCTTGGTAAGATTGGAAATATCGAAGACTCAGAAAATATCGTCAAGGACGCAGGCGAGCTTATAAAAAGTGGTGATGTAGACCTTGGCCGAATAACCAAAACAGTGCTTGTTATCGACGAAGCACAGGATATGGATAAATATGAATATCAGCTTGTGGAAGCACTTATGGATCGTAATGATGATATGCGTGTTATTGCCGTGGGTGATGATGACCAAAACATATATCAGTTCAGAGGCTCTGATTCGGTATTTCTAAAAAAGCTCATCACTGAGCACAATGCTAACCAATACTCTCTTGTTGATAATTACAGAAGCTGTCAGAGCGTAGTTTCTTTCGCCAATAGATTCGTAAAAGAAATATCTGACAGAATGAAGGATGAGGATATTGTAGCTGTTTCGCAGTTCAGCGGTGAAACAAAGCTTATAAAGCACAGTGGAAAATACATAGAAACTGCCGTGGTGGACGATATAGAGGCTGAAAATGTGGCAGGAACTACCTGCGTCCTTACAAACACAAACAGAGAAGCTCTGATCGTAATGGGCATTCTCAAACAACGGAATATTCCCGCAAAGCTTATCCAATCTATCGACGGCTTTGATATGTATGACATTGCGGAGATACGTTACTTTTTGAAGAAGCTTCAAGTAGAGGGTGAGGAGGTCACGCCCGTTATAAGCGATAACCAATGGAAAAATGCCATTGAAAAGCTAAAACAGCAATACCGCAATAGCGAATGTCTGCCGTTGATACTTGATATTCTCACCGCTTTTGCAGAAACCAATGCAAGAAAATATCGCACTGACTTTGATATGTTCCTGCACGAATCAAAAATAGAGGACTTTTATCAGAGCAAGCAGGGTGTGGTCACTGTGTCAACTATGCACAAGTCAAAAGGCAGAGAGTTTGACAATGTTTTTATGATGCTGAATGATCCTGACATTGATACCGACGAATCAAAAAGAAAACTATATGTTGGGATAACAAGGGCGAAATCACTTCTGCACATGCACTACACGGGTGATGTCTTTGATAAATTTACAGATGCTGCATCCACGGATGAGATCGACCTGCACTCATACTCTAAGCCTACCGAACTGATAATGCAGTTATCTCACCGAGATGTATATCTTGACTTTTTCAAGGATAAAAAGCTGCTGATACTGCAACTGCGAAGCGGCACGCACCTGTACGCACAAAACAACAGATTGTATATTCGATATAAAGAGAGACTGTTGCCTGTTTTGCAGTTCTCTTCAGCTTGTTATGAAAAGGTCAAAAAATTAATTGCAGACGGATACAAACTTTATGACGCAAAAATACGTTTTATATGCGCTTGGAAAGGCAAAGAAGACGAAACCGAAACGGCAGTAATTCTGCCTGATATTTATTTTAAGTTGTGAAAGGCTTAATAGAGAAATGAGCGATAAAACCAAAAGCCGGGAGGCTGTAATGAAAACAATAAAGTATGACAAACTTGTACGTGACAAGATCCCTGAAATAATCGAAAAGTCGGGTAAGAAATGTGTTGTTGAGGTAATGGATAAAGAAACCTACATACAGTATCTTGACCGCAAACTTAATGAAGAGCTTGCAGAATATCAGTCTGACAAGTCAATAGAGGAACTGGCAGATCTTCTCGAAGTAATGCAAGCCGTTGCTGTTGCAAGAGGTTATTCTGCTGAGGAACTTGATAACGTGAGAAAAGAAAAAGCTACAAATCGCGGAGGCTTTGAAAAACGTTTGCTTTTAAAGGAAGTGATCGAAGATGCTGACTAGGCTCTCAAATAATGCAGGGAACAGTAGTGCTGAAGAAAAATTTGTTCAACTTTTTTGCGATGTTTTTGGTGCTGAAAAAGGGCAGTATGTCTATCTTCAGTACCCCTTTGTAGATATTTACGGTAAACATCGAACTATTGATTTTGCAATAAAAACCGAAGCGGATAAGATCGCTTTTGAAATAGACGGTGAAACATGGCACAACCCGACTAAGGTTTCAAAAGACAAGTACATTGATGATCTGCTGAAACAAAACAGCATGGTTCATAATGGCTGGAAAGTGTTCCGTTGGACTGATTCACAGCTTGATAAAACACCCGAACGAGTAAAAGATGAGCTGGTCACCTTTTTAGGCTATACTCCTACGCTTACATATATAGACGATGATATGCCCTCACAGAAAGGGAAAGTCTTTGAACTCAGAGAGCACCAAGAAGAGGCTTTGGCAAGTCTTAATAAAATGCGCGAAGAGGGAAAAACAATTGCTCTTGTGCAGGGTGCAACAGGCTCAGGAAAATCAGCTATTGGCGTGCTGGACGCAAGATCTATTGGAAAAAGAGTTTTGTTTCTTGCTCACACAAAAGAACTTGTTGAACAGGGTGTTAAAAATTTCGAGAAGCTATGGCCGGAAGTTTCTGTAGGAAGATTTTATGAAAACTATCACGAAACAGATACACAGGTAGTGTGCGGCAGTATCCAAAGTATTATCAGAAATCTTGATCTTTTCCGTCCCGATGACTTTGATTACATGATAATAGATGAGTGCCACCATGCTTCTGCAAAAAGCTACGCTACCATTCTCAGCTATTTCAGGCCTTCATTTACTCTCGGGCTAACAGCTACCCCCGAGCGTGCGGACGGCGAAGATCTGCTTGAAGTGTTTCAGAATGTGGCCCATAAACTTGATATAAAAGATGCCGTTGAAAGCGGAGTTCTTGTGCCTGTACGCTGTATCAGGGTAAAAACGAATATAAATTTGACTGATGTGCGTATAAACGGATTTAAATATAATTCGATGGATCTTGAAACAACAGTCGTTGTTCCTGAACGAAACAAACTGATAGTTGATACTTATCTTGAATATGTAAAAGATAAATCGACAGTAATTTTCTGCACTTCTGTCGATCATGCTGATAAAATAGCTGAATTACTGAGAAACAATGGCGTTAAGGCTGAAAGTGTTTCAGGAAAAACAGAAAACAGCAAACGCAAGCAAATACTTAAAGACTATGAGAATAAAAAGATAAAAGTTCTTTGTGCCTGTGACCTGCTTAACGAGGGCTGGGACAGCCCCATAACCGAAGTTTTGTTTATGGCAAGACCTACAATGTCAAAAACAATATATATGCAGCAGCTCGGAAGAGGTATGCGTATCCACGAAGGCAAAGAGTTTCTTATGGTCTTTGATTTTGTAGATAACGCCAATATGTTCAATTGCCCATACTCACTTCACAGAATACTTAATATCAGCGAATACGTTCCCGGCGGAATGGTTCTTGGAACTAAACACGGTATGTCTTGGGATAAGGATATGTTCAAACATGGTGATAAGCCTGCGGTTCTTATTGATTATCCTATCCACGCTACCGACTATGAGATCATTGATCTGTTCAATTGGCAGGAGAAAGCAGACAAGATGTATTCTCAGCTTGAGCTTACCCGTCACGTTTCAGCACAAGGCGAAACGATCGGCAAATATATCAGAGAGGGCAAAATAAAAGCTGATCTGGAAGTTCCCATAAGTGAAAATAAAACACTTTACTATTTTGAGCGTGAACGCGTAAAAGAATTCTGCAAAGAATTTGGCTGGACTGAAATAACCCCCACTAATCGAAAGCGATTATTTATGGATTTTTGCAAGAAAATGACTATGAGCTATTCATACAAGCCTGTATTTCTCATTTCACTTATTTCAACTATGAACGAAAAGGGTGAAGCAGATCTTGACGATGTTGCGTATGCTTTTTCAGAGTATTATAAAGATCGTAAAGAACAAGGATTGCCTGCTGAGAAGAAAAAATGTATTTTTACTGAGGGCAACTATACTCTGAAAGATGTAGAGAAGCTGATACTAAGTAATCCATTCAAGAGGTTTGAAGATATGGGCTATATGCACCATTCAAAATATCTCGGCATATTGCAGATCGACAAGAGCATAATAAAGCACTTTAACGATAATGATATGTCTGATTTGCTGACATACTGTTCAGAAGCGCTCAATAGATATTGGAAATAATAACCATAGAAGAACTATTTGAGATTCATCGCCTATTTCAAATAGTTCTTCTTTTGATCCCAACAAATCACTCCCTATCATCTCCCCCATACCAAAACACTTCCTTCCCCCTAGACTTTCTGCGTATATATTCATACAACGCTTTTTCCTCCTCACTCGGCGGAGAAAACCCCAAAATAGTGTTCAGCGATTGTAAAAACGGCGTTTCCTTGTCGCTTGTTGGAACTGATGAAACGCCCATATCCTCAAATTTGCTGAGTAGCTTTGAAACTGACCGCTGACATTTTTCGCTGTTCTCTATCACGCTCTCCATAGTAGGTCGTGAAGCGTGCGCAAGTTGCTTTGAAAAATCATTCATCTTTTCGCCAAGCTTTGTCTTGCCCGAAACGTACTTTTTGATCTGTTTTTTCTGCCAGTAGGGCGATATAAAACAACTGTCTTTGTTAAGCACAAAAACGTCATCGAAAACATCTCTTATGACTTCCATTCTCTTACGGTATATTTCCACCAGCTTTTGAGCCGTGTATACTTTCTCGGAAAGCTTGTCCGCAAACTTTTTCCTGCACCTTACTTCAACACGCATAGTGTCTTTGTAATGTTCCTTCTGTTCATCACTGCTGTTCTTTTTACTGCGAACTTCGTGACCCTTGTTATATACAACAAATTCAACCTTTTTAGAGTCATTGACCGCATTGAATGAACTGTCAGGATCAAAATTCTCAGTATTCTCCTCAAGCTTTTTGTTGTGATGAAAACCCAGCGTCAAATAAAGCTGACGCATAATGCGTATGTACTGAGTAATTTTATCCTCAGGGATATCGTGAATATCCTCCGTCAGATCGACCCTTGTGATCTCGAAATCGTCTATCGTCAAGCCGCTAAAACAATACTGTATCTGCATATCCAACCGCTCGACCATATCGCAAAATTCTATAATATTGCTTATATGCTCAGTCTTCATATAAGGCTTATAAAATTTATTAGGATTTATCTTAAGTACTAATTTGTACTTATTGCTGTTTTTATACAATTCAGCCTTACTGCTTCTTCTTGTTTTTATTATAATACCCATGCCACTTAATTCAGTGGAAATAAATTCTTTATTACCTGCCCCTTTTTTAGGGTCTACCATTTTAAAATTTTTAGTTAGTTTAATTATGTCATCGAAGTCGGAACTGTAAGTAAGTTCCAGCGTATCTATGAAATAAATATTCAAGATAATACCTCCTAACAATTAATTTTCAACAAATATTTGTCAAATTAATTTCATGTTATCTTGCTATTTGAATTTTATGTCACAGACAAATATATAAAAATATTAAACTTACAACTATTATTTAGTAAGCAGTATTTATATAATACCAGCTATCAAAACTCCCTAAAATTAGAAATAAGAATTATGGGGGTAAGGGGGAGAGGTATCCTAAAAATGACAAAAAAGGTGCAGCGGTTTCCCATTTATATATAGACAGAAAATCTGAAATACTTACGAAAAAAAAACACAATGGTAACGGTTGAACCCTTATCATTGTGGTTTTTAAACTTATTTTTTCATAGTAAAATTACAGTATATTTTATAATTTACATATATAGTATGTTAGCTGCTTGCGATAATATGTCCTTCGCTTATGGTAAGATCAAGCAGAAGATTCTATTTATTGGAGGCGGGCGATTTAGAGTTCTTATTATTATAATCCTTTCTGCTGCCACAATTTTTTCTCTTATTGTCTGTTAATGACATAAGAAAATATTCATAACACCTTGTGCAGCGTCGATACCCCTGACCTTGCTTATAATTCAGTAATAATGAATAATACATCGCCTCCAAAAGTGTGTTCACCCTTAACGAAAGTCCTTTTTCTAAGTCAAAACTCGGTCTAATATTTTTTATGTTATGCTCGATCTCATCGCAAATAACCTTCTTAGCTATGATTATCAATGCTTCTTTCATCTTTGGTGTGAACTTCTTCAAATCCGGTTTGCCGACATATTCTAGTTGGGTTACTATACGTTTGTCTGCTGCACAATTTTCTGTTACATTTTCTATATCTGCTACTTTTTCTATACATCCCTTCACTATCCCAACTTGTTCAAAATACAGCTTCATAAAAACAATAATTTTAAGATCATCTACATTGTTTTTAAGATTTTCGAAATTAAAAAATAGCGCATTGTTTTGATAATAAAGGGAACCTACGTGGTTTACATCATTTATATTTAAATCCGCTTTAATCTTTTCAAGATCAGATTTTTCTTCGCTTTCCTTGGAATTCTCTGCTTCGATTATCTCAGTATCAGATTCTTCTTTGTTTTCCTTGGAATTCTCCGCTTCTTCGTTTTCTTTTTCTGAAATTTCGGGAAAGCACTCTTCAAATATTTCATTCAATTCATCGTTGCTAATTTTTGCTTCATAAGAACCATACTTATCATCGTCACTGTTCGTTCCCCAACTCCCTAGTCTACTACTATCTGTTTTCAAATGATATGGACCATTTATTAGATCATAATAGTTATGTACACAGGATCTGTATGTGTAATTTTGCAATTTTATTTCTACCGGCTTAGAAAGCAATAATTTTAATACAAGTGCAAGTATAGTTTGATAATAATTATCATTATCTAGATTTAACGAGATCTCATGGATCAGGTCAACAAGAATTGAGAATCGCTCTATTAAACAGATCATTTTACCATACTCTATATACTCATCATCTGTAATAGGGAAAAAGAAGCCATAGTTCTTTATGAAGGTAAAAAGATTTTTCCTAGTCTTTTCCGGATCATCCTTGATTCTTTCAACATTTCGCTTAGCATCTTTGGCTTTTTTCTTATTTATTATATTCAAGAACAGTTTGACGACATCTTTTTCGCTTTTTAAAGGCACCAATGTGTGTGCGTCGTCGTTAAACTCAAATCTTCTTGTGCTGATGGCGGGAACAATACCGCGAATCAAATCAAAACGTATTTTACTTGTATCATGTTTCGGAGTAATCAGTATCTTCTGAGACATATCATTATACAAAAGATTCAAAAAATCAAATCTTTCTTCCTCAGAAATGTTACATAATGTGTTGTCAAAGCTATCACATCTTAGATCATTGAAATTTATGATTTTTTTACATTTTGATTTTGCCACCACAATTACCTCCCTATAATTACAAAAACGGATAAAAAATTTTTATTTAGAAAAAAGTCGGCTCTTTTTTTCTAAAATATATCACATTTTTATTATACAAAATAGCTGAAATTGTTCCGAAGCTGTAAAAAGTGTAAAAAGTGCGAATTTGCAACATAAAAAAGAAGGTGATATAATGTGAACATTAAATTATTCGAAAGGATCTTACTTATGGAAATAAAAAATTACCCCAGGGGCTACTCAGCAGGTCCGGACGGTATCTACTATCACGGCGAGCATTTTTCAAACGCTCTTATAGAAATAACCGATTACTACGAAGTAAAGTTTTTGACTTCGGGTGTCACAAGTGATACCTATGTTGAAGTCAAATTTATAGTGGAAGAAAAAAACTACTTTGCAACGATCCCGTACTACGATCTAAAAAATGCTATGCGCTTTATCCCACGTAATGATGTCAAGTTTGTAAAAAGCGAAAGCGTATGTAACAGATTTTTGTCGGAAACTATTAAAGGAGCTATTCTTAATAAGGAACCCCGAATCAGATATTCTCTCGACCAGGGCTATAATCGCTTTCCCGCAGAGAAAGATTCCGATGCGCATTACGTTTTTCTGCTTGGCAACTGCATTATTGGCGATACGGAACGTATAGGCGTTGATATAGCCCCGCAGAACGAAGCCCTCGCAAAATTTAAACGCCCGCTGTCAACGCAAAATGCTGAATTTATGCCGTGGGTATCGGATTTTCTTGATTCAGATAATATACCCGGCGTATTGCTTATGGCGGCACTTACGCCATTCATAATGCCACTTATAGACGAATCGCAAAGAAGCAGATTTGAGTTCAACACTTACGTTTACGGCGATTCGGGTTCGGGAAAATCTGCGATAACCAAACTGCTTGTAGATTATTTCGAGGGCAGTCCAAATATTATAAATCTGCACAGCAATAAAAGCGAGATCGACAAGATATTCGAGTACAAGCATTGTTGCGTGGCAATTGACGACCTCTGCGGCACTGATTCCAACAGAGAAAGAGAGAATAACGAACAGAAACTTTCGGAAAATCTCAAACGTGTTCAAACTCCGGGGCAGATAGTCCGTGACGGCAAGAAGATCAAAAATGAAAGTATGCTTTTTGTGACGGGTGAATATCTGCTTAAAAGTTCAAGCACGCTGAATCGCTGTCTTGTAGTAAATCTTAAAGATCCGATACCGCCGAAGGAGATCAACAAGCTTTGCCGTAATAAAGATCAGTATCTTGAAATGGTGCGGTGCTTTATCGAGTGGGTCTGCAAAAACTATGACAGACTCAGCAAAAATCTAAACAGCAGGCTTAGCGATGTCAAAAATCACAAAAGCAAGGCTGCGAGATATTCGGGCTTTAACCGAAACTATGCTATAAAGTCCTTGCTGTTTTGCACCTGTGATATATTTTGTGAGTTTATCAGAAGCGTTTCGAACGATGATATGACAATGATCACAAGGCGCCGTTCTATCGAAAACTCTATCGAAGCACAGATAGATGACACATTGCGTCACCTTGAAAACCGCAGCAGCGAATATGCCTCCTCTCGAAACATAGTCGAGGAAGTAGCCGCCGCTATTTTAAATTCGAAAAACGTCTATGACGATATTAAAGTTTTTCGTAACGCAATATGTTTTGACGAAGGTCCTCGTTATTACGATGATCAGCTTGAGGGAAGCTTTATCATTAGCGGAGAGGAACTGAAAAAAATTTTTTCGTCAAGGCTTTCTGCAAAGTCCATAGGTGAAGCCCTTGCAGACGAGAACATGCTTATTCTGTCAAAAGACGGAAGCAGAACATACCCTATCAGAAAGCAGGGCAAGTCGAAAGACAAATGGACGAAAAAGTTTTATCATATAAACGCCGATGCGCTAAAAGAGTATGCCCCTTGTTCCGATGAAACGGAAGATAAAAAGCCTAAAAAGCCTAAAAAGCGTGAACCGGGCATGTTCCCGCTACCAAAACAGTATGGAGTCTGGAACAAACGGAAAAAGCAATGATTTAACTTATACATTATTTTCAAGATACCAAGGAGGTAAGCAATTATGGATATGGTCAGAGAAAGGGAACTCAACGTCCCTATATTTCAAAAGCAAAACCTCACTATCGAGGAAGCCGCCGTTTATTCAAACATCGGTCAGCACAAGCTGAGAGAACTCACGGCAGACGAACGCTGTCCGTTCGTTTTGTGGGTGGGGAACAAAAGGCTTATCAAGCGCAGGCAGTTTGACGAGTATATGTCGAGAGCTTATTCTATCTGAACTGCGAGAAATGTGAAAAATGCCGACCGTCCGGAAAGCCGATGGTCTGCAGAATTTTGAAAGGAGAGTTTTATTATGGCAAAAAGGCGCAGAGACAGCAAAGGCATTATGCTGAAAAAAGGTGAAAGCGAACGTGCGGGCGGCGGTTATGATTACCGCTGGACGCAGAACGGCGAAAGGCGCGTGATATATGCACCCACGCTGCAGGAACTTCGTGAGAAAAAAGAGGAAATCTCTGCCGATGTTCTCAGAGGCATAAGGCCTAACGCCCGAAACCTCACGGTAAATGACATCTATAAAATGTGGGTGAGAGATAAAATGGGGCTAAAGGACAACACTATGCTGAACTATATGTATATGTATGAAATGTTCGTTGACCCCTATATCGGCAAAAGCAAGATTTCAGGACTGCTGTATTCGGACGTTAAGGACTTTTACAATATGCTTTACAGAGAACGCGGGCTAAAAGTTTCTACTATCGACAACGTAAATACCGTGCTTCATCAAGTGCTTGAACTCGCCGTGCAGAACAGGCTTATCCCCGCGAACCCCTCCGACAATGCGATAAGAGAACTGAAACATATGCACGGCAAGGAGATACAGAAGCGTCAGGCGCTTACCGCAAAGGAACAGGAACTTTTTCTTGATTACCTCCGCAGCACGCCGCGTTATCAGCATTGGTATCCTGTATTTCTTACAATGCTTTATACAGGTCTGCGTGTTGGCGAGATAACGGGGCTGCGCTGGTGCGATGTTGATCTTGAAAACGGCTTTATCAGCGTCAACCACACGCTTGTTTACTACAAGCACGATACGAACAAATGTCAGTTCAGCATACACAAGCCTAAGACAGAAGCGGGAAGCCGCAGCGTGCCTATTATGAGCGAAGTCAGGGAAGCGCTCGAACAGGAGAAAGAGTATCAGGATATAGCGGGGCTGAGATGCAAAGTTAAAGTCGACGGCTTTTCTGATTTTATTTTCATAAACCGCTTTGGCAATGTACATAATCAGAACAATCTCAACAGGGCATTGCGCAGGATAATCCGTGACTGCAACAAAAGAGTGCTTTCGGAAGCGCAGAAAAGCGAAAACGTCACCCTACTGCCCGATTTCAGTTGTCACACCCTCCGCCACACCTTTGCAACGCGAATGTGCGAAATGGGCATAAACCTCAAAGTGATTCAAGACGTACTCGGCCATTCAGATTTCAGCACCACGATGAACGTCTACACCGACGCCACGAGCGACTTCAAAAAGAAAGAATTTCAGACCCTTGAAAAGCTTCTCAAGGGCGGCAGTGCCGAATAATAAAAAAGAGATCACCGATGAACCAAAACATCAGTGATCTCTCATATGTTATCATATTTTTTTATAAGTTTCTGACCGATTGGCGTAAAATTGGCGTAAGCCATCGGTCAGACCTGCTGAAAACCCCGCAAGATCAAGGGTTTATCACTCCAACGTCTTCATCGTAGGGAACAACAGCACATCTCTGATAGCCGGTGAATTAGTCAGCAGCATAACAAGTCTGTCTATGCCGTAACCAATACCGCCTGTAGGTGGCATACCTATCTCCAAAGCTCTCAGGAAGTCCTCGTCTGTGTGGTTTGCTTCCTCGTCACCCTGCTTCAATGCCTCTTCCTGTGCCGCAAATCTCTCACGCTGATCTATCGGATCGTTCAGCTCTGAGTATGCGTTGCACATCTCTCTGCCTGTGATGAAAAGCTCAAATCTTTCTACATAGTCAGGATTTTCAGGCTTCTTCTTTGTAAGTGGAGAAATCTCGATAGGGTGATCCATTATGAATGTAGGCTGTATAAGATGCTCCTCAACATATTCCTCAAAGAACAGGTTGAGTATGTCGCCCCTTTTGTGCCTTGCCTCGTATTCAATGTGACGCTCGTCTGCAAGTGCCTTTGCCTCTTCTGTTGTGGCTACCTGTGAGAAATCAACGCCAGAATACTTCTTTACTGCGTCGATCATTGTCATTCTCTCAAACGGCTTGCCAAGGTCGATCATTACATCACCGTATGGTACGCAAGTTGTGCCGCATACCTCTTGTGCAACGTGTCTGAACATATTCTCTGTGAGATCCATCATGCCGTAGTAATCTGTGTATGCCTGATAAAGCTCCATAAGAGTGAACTCAGGATTGTGCCTTGCGTCAACACCCTCGTTTCTGAATACTCTGCCTATCTCGTATACTCTTTCAAGTCCGCCGACAATAAGTCTTTTCAGATAAAGCTCCAAAGAAATTCTCAGCTTAACGTCCTCGTCAAGTGCGTTGTAGTGTGTCTCAAATGGTCTTGCGGCAGCTCCGCCTGCGTTAGATACCAGCATTGGAGTTTCAACTTCCATGAAGCCCTGTCCGTCAAGATATCTTCTGATAGATGAAATTATCTGCGACCTCTTTATGAATGTATCCTTTACCTCAGGATTGCATATAAGGTCTGTGTATCTCTGTCTGTATCTAGTGTCCTGATCCTTCAGACCATGCCACTTCTCAGGCAACGGCAGAAGCGACTTTGAAAGCAGTACGAACTTCTGAGCGTGAATTGATATCTCGCCCATTTTTGTTCTGAATACAAAGCCCTCAATGCCAACGATATCACCGATATCGCCCTTCTTGTAATCGTCAAATTCTTCCTTGCCGATCTCGTTCATTCTCAGATAGACCTGAACCTTGTCGCTCTTATCTCTCAGGTCGAAAAAGCTTGCCTTGCCCATAAGACGTCTTGACATTACTCTGCCTGCAACGCTTACTGTTATGCGGTTTGCCTCGAGAAGCTCCTTGAGCTTTTCCTCGTCTTCGCCTGCCTGCTCCTTAAGCTCAGCCTCAAGCTTTTCATACTGTGCTTTAGCCTCGGCACAGCTTGCCGTAACGTCATACTTTGTTATCTCAAATGGATTCTTGCCCTTGGCTTTCAGCTCCTCCAGCTTGTCCATTCTTATCTTCTTTAAGCTGTTTATGTCCTCCTGAGTAAGCTCTTCCTCAGGAGCGTTTGTGCGGTTTTCCTCGCTCATTTATATTTTCCTTTCCGTGTGTTTTGTAAGTGGTCTGTTACTTTGAAATGTCGATGACTTCGAATTTCAGCAGACCGGCAGGTGTTTCAGCCTCGAAAATGTCGCCTACCTTGTGCTTGAGTGCAGCCTTGCCTATAGGTGACTCGTCAGAGATCTTGCCGTTGTCAGGGTCAGACTCAGTTGAACCTACTATCTGAAGATCCTCGATCTCGTCAAGCTCGATATCCTTTATCTTGATGATAGAGCCTACACCTATCTCGTTTACAGAAATATCATCGTCCTCAACGACAGTTGCGTTTGAAATGAGAAGCTCTAACTCATTGATCTTTGATTCAAGGATAGCCTGCTCGTTCTTAGCCTCGTCGTACTCAGCATTCTCGGAAAGGTCTCCGAAAGAACGTGCTTCTTTAAGCTTCTGAGCAACTTCACGTCTTTTTACTGTAATAAGGTATTCAAGTTCCTCCTGCAATTTAGCATAACCTGCTTTTGAAACAGTCTTAGAAATAGCTGCCATAATTAAACACTCCTATATCAATATAATTTTATACGGGTACTATCAACTTAATATTATACACGATTTGCCCTCTTTTGTCAAGGTCGGAAGCCGTCGCAAACGGGCTTTTTTGCACCTTTGGACAGTCTGCACGATTTTACATTTTGCACAAATTTTCACCTCTGACAGCGTGTTAGGATATTGAAAATAATGATGATATGATCTATAATTATCTTATGATAAAACAAGTTATGAAAAAACATAGGAGGAAATTTTCATGCCAAACCCCATTTTGCCTGCATGGGAGTATATCCCTGACGGCGAGCCGAGAGTTTTCGGCGACAGAGTTTATCTTTACGGCTCACATGACAGAGCTGCTCAAAGCGATTTTTGCGACTATAAACTGAAAGTCTGGTCTGCGCCCCTTGACGACCTTAACAACTGGGTCTGCCACGGACACAGCTTCCATACCCGTGATGACCGTGACCATAAGTCCGACACCGAGGGAATGACCGACCGCAAGCTGTTCGCTCCGGACGTTATAGAAAAAGACGGCAGGTATTATCTCTACGCCTATATAGTCGGCTCAAAGGGAGTTGTTGGCGTGTCCGATAAGCCCGAAGGTCCTTTCAAACTCCTTTCTCAGTATAAATATGACCCTGAGGACGCAGGCGATGACGGCATTTATAATGATGCAGGCGTGCTTGTTGATGATGACGGCAGAGTGTATATTTATTACGGCTTCACAGAATCCAACTTCAACGAGATAGACCCTGCGGATATGTATACCATTAAAAAGGGAAGCTACAAAAGAGCGGTCATTGATGACAGCGACAACGCACCGCAGGAACAGCGCTTCTTCGAGGCAAGCTCTCCGAGGAAAATCGGCGATACATACTATCTTATATATTCCCCATGTGTAGGAAGCAGGCTTGCCTATGCAACCTCAGATAAGCCACAAGGTCCGTTCAAATATCGTGGATATATAATCGACAACGGCGTGGATTTCCCAGGGGGAAATGACCATGGCTCAGTGTGCAACATAAACGGTCAGTGGTATATTTTTTATCACAGAATGACAAACAATACCATAATGTCAAGACGTGCCTGCGTTGAGAAAATAGAGATTCTCCCTGACGGAACGATACCGACAGTGGAAATGACCTCGCTTGGCTTTGAAGACAGCCTTGACCCTTTCAAGCCTTATCCTGCGGATATAGCCTGCGTGCTGAAAGGCGGCTGTTTTATCACCGAAAAGGATATCTTCACAAGAAGTATCGTGAATATCACCTACGGTAATGTTATAGGCTATAAGTATTTTGATTTTGGCGAGGACTTTTCCTCGAAGACCATGAAGATAGCCCTGAAAGTCAGGGGCATGGGAACTATTGCAAAGGTGGCGGTCTATGCTGATGACTATGAGAACAGCGAGCCAGTAGGCTATGTTGATATAGGCACAGGCGACGGAGTTTACACAGGAGTAGTCAAGTCACTCACAGGCAGACATTCTATCTATTTTGTGCCTACTGCTTTTTCAGATGAGCTTGACGATTGGATAGCGGATTATTTCAAAACCAAACCGCTTTTTGAACTTGAAGAATTTGTATTTATGAAATAGGAGGAAATGACATGGAAAAGTTTAGGCTTATCCCACTTCTTACTGCGGCGGTCATGGGATGTACTGCACTGCTTGCAGGCTGTGGAAAGGGAAGTGACAGCTCTTCATCAAAGGCAGAGGATGGCGCAAAGGCCTCTGATGACGGAAGCATAAATAAAGACCTTACCGCAACCGAGCTTGCAAGACTTCTGGGCAACGGCACAAACCTTGGAAACACAATGGAAGCCTACGGTCATAAAAGCTATTCCGCAGACACCGACCCTGAAAGCTTTGAAACTCTCTGGGGTCAGCCTGTCACAACGGAAGAAATGATAAAGGGCATGAAAGCAAGCGGCTTTGACTCTCTTCGTGTGCCTGTGGCATGGACAAACGCAATGGAGTATGAAAAAGGCGATTACACCATAAATGAAGCCTATCTCGACAGAGTGGAGGAGATAATAAACTACGCTTTGGATAATGATATGTATGTTATCATCAACGACCACTGGGACGGAAGCTGGTGGGGAATGTTCGGTTCTTCCGAGCAGAGCGACGTTGACAAGGCGTTTGAAATGTATAAGTCCATGTGGACGCAGATAGCGAACAGATATAAAAAATACTCCGACAGACTTATATTTGAGGGTGCAAACGAAGAGCTTGGTGACAGACTCAATGACACAGACGTGTGCAAAAACTCAGGCTCGCTTTCAAAAGCCGAGTGCTATGAAATGGCCAACAAGATAAATCAGACCTTTGTTGATACTGTCCGTGCAACAGGCGGCAACAACGAACAGCGTTTTCTTCTTATCGCAGGCTACAATACCGATATCACAATGACCTGCTCAAACAAGTTCCAAATGCCAACGGACACCGCAAAGGATAAGCTCCTGCTTTCTGTTCATTATTATACCCCATGGGATTATTGCGGAACAAAGGGTCGCTCAGATTGGGGAACAAAGACAGACTATGAGGAGCAGAACAGACTTTTCAGGAACATGACAAAGTATTCCGAGCAGGGCTACGGCATAATAATAGGCGAGTATGCAGTGCTTACAAACGGCGGTGACGTAAAGAAAGGCACTGACAAGTTTATTGACAACCTCCTTGACAACTGTGACGCCTACGGCTTTGCACCATTCCTTTGGGATTGCAGTGATTTCTTCTCCCGTTCAGAGCTTAAAATGCGTGATGAAACTGTGGCAAAGATATTTGATGAAAGACGCCGTGATAACCAATCCTCGATGACAGTGGAGGAGGAAAGAGCCGCTGCTGTAAAGAAGCTTGATGAAACTCTTGCGGCTGCACCTGAAAAGCTAACAGATGATACCGCACCGCAGGCTGACGAGAACACAGCGGTGGCATGGATAATGTATCAGAGTGCAGATTTTTCCGTATGCTACAGCGTTGGTGACGAGTATGACCCGGCTTCAAAGAGCGACGGAGTTATCGCAGAAAACGCAGTTATAGACGGTGAGGGGACTTACACAGTAAGCCTTGATATGTCATCAAACAACGCCAACGGCATTGCATTCTCGGCTCTGGGTATCGCAAACGGGGAGAAGCTTTATCCGAACTATATCGCAACTATTGACGAGATAAAGATAAACGGCGAAGCTGTTGAAACCACAGCGGAGGGCTACACCACATCTGACGACCAGCTTTGCACAAGAGTGAACCTTGTAAATCAGTGGGTATCCGCACCGCCTGAGGACGCAAGGATAGCAGGCGGTGACCTTTCAAAAGCTTCTCCAACAATACTTGACTATGCAGGAAAAATAAACACTCTCGAAATAACATTCACATACGCTCCTGCGGCATAAACTAAGCAATATAAAAACGGCAGTTCAGCATCAAGCTGTTCTGCCGTTTTGGTTTGTGAAATATCAGAACTGCGAATTAGTCCAGTCCACAATACTTTGGATAGACTTATCACGCTTGTTAATGAACGCTCTTATGCAGTCTGATGAAGCATATCCTCCATGAAGCGCTTCTTCAGCCGAGCCTGTATCCGGGTATCTTGCAAAGAACTGCTCATAAAGAGGGGAATAAATGCTCTCAAATTCTGCGAGCCTATCAAGTGCCTTTTCTTTTTCAAAGGTACCCTCAGACATCTTTAAAAGCCTGTCATTGAAATCGTTCCTGAAATCCTTATTTGACATAAGATAAGCAAAACTCAGCACCGCAGGATTTTTCGTGTCCGTGTCAAGCAGTCCCTTTGGCTTGTAGTTATCCTCTTTCATGGTGTTCGTCCATGCGTCGCCCTCGCCGCTCACTCCGCCAAACTCAACGTCATAGAACATGAAACGCCATTTGCCGTCTGCATATTCGTTGGAACTGTCTGTGTTCTGCACCTTCCACATTGACCAGTTTTTGCCCGGCCAATCCCACTTGTTGTTTATCCAGACCTCTGCAAGGAAATAATCTCTCACGCTGTCCGTGTCAACAAGCTTTGAGAACTCCTCATAATCTGCCTGTGCGGATAAGTCTTTGTGAGAAGCGAAGAAATCTGTAAGCTCCTTGAAGAAATATCCCTCGTCTGTTTCTCCCTCCGGAAGCTTGCCCTCGTCAAGCTTGTAGCCGCTTTGATAGGATTCTGCGTCGCCTTTGTAAACCACCACATCGTCTTTGTTCACACCATAGTGGCTTTCAAAATAATTGTCGGAATAGTCTTCCTCCAGCACATAAAGTCCCCAGTATTCGCCATTCAGATAAACAACGCATGGACGTGAAGCCTTTGTTGAGCCGTCAAGCTCTGTCATAAGACTCTGCCAATAGGTGTCATTGAATTTTGCCGTAAAAGCACAATTTCCACCTGCACGGAGAGTAAGCGTCTTAAAGCTGTCGATAGTTTCATTAGATGCGTTTTTCAGCCCCTCAAAGACCTCATAGTTAAACTTCTTTTCGCCATATTTCTTTCTGGCGTAAAGCCTGAATCCCTTTTGCAGGTCGGAGCGTGAATAGTTTCCCTGTATCCTTATGCCGCAATCCTGTGACAAAGCGTTCGTCACATTTCCCTCGGCTGAAATCTCGTTAAGCTCGATGTGACAATTACGTTCCCATTCCTTGCCACGCTGTTTGTAGTTTGCGTCAAGCTGTCTTGCGGTTTCGTTTTCTATGCTTTCTCCGCCGGATTTATAGTCCTCAAGTGCTTTGTTGAAAATATCTCCCTTGACGTAAATGCCGATCTTGCTGTCGAAAAGATCGCCATAGTCCATTGTGATGTTCATTACCGCAAGGTCATGCCCTGCCGCTTCACAGCTTTCTTTAAGCCCTTTTATATGCTCTTCTGCGCTTCCTATGTAAAAGCTGCCTGAGAAGCTTTTTGAAACGCTTCCGTCGCTTTTTTCGCTTGACGCTCTTATAACAGTGCATTTATCCACCACATTGTCAGAAGGTGCTTTTTTGTTGCACCAGAAATCCCCTTCGCCAAAGCTGAACTCATTGAAATTTCCTGATATCATTTCTGTCGGCACAGCTGAAACCACATTAGGGTCATTGCTCCTGTCTTTTATCTCGATAGGGGCAGTGTATTCTTCTCTCGTGGCAGAGGTCCTAGGGTCTGTGCCGTCAGTAGTGTAGTATATCTTCTCACCCTCGTTTGCGGTAAGCTCAAGGCTGAAACCGCTGTCATAAAAGCCGCTTTCCTGCGAAAAGCCTATCACGCTGTCATTGAGGTCAAACTCAGGCTTGTCTGTTTCAGGCTCGGTGGTGGTATTATCATAGTCTGAAACACTGCTGTCTGCCTTGCCGGAGCTTTCAACCGCTTTTGATGAAGCCTGTGAACCGTCCGCACCCTTTGAACAGCCCGACAGCATAAGCACTGCGGCCATAAGGCATAATATTTTTCTTGCGTTCATATATTTCCTGCTTTCTGTTTTATGTAAACGTTTTACTTTGCACATATGATTGTACCATAACAAAGCTGTGAAAGCAATAGAAACGCATGATTTTTGGCATATGCAACTGTTTAAAGCCCGTTTGTTTGTCTATTATGGATATAAAAAGCGACATAAAAAAGCGTCGGATAAAACTACCCGACGCTTTGTGTATTGTATTTTAAGTTATTGTTTGTTTTTATTGTAGATTATCATAAGCCCTTTGAGCAGAAGCTCATCGTCAATGACGATGTCACGCTTGCAGTAAGGCACTATTATCTTTGCCACACCGCCTGTGGAAACCACAGTGCATTTTTCACCAAGCTCGTTTTCTATCCTCTCTATAACTCCGTCAATGCTTGCGGCGTTGCTATGAATTATACCGCTCTTCATACAGTCGATAGTATTAGTGCCTATGACCTTTTTAGGCGGCACAAGGCTGATAAAAGGAAGCTGTGAAGCCTTGCCCGAAAGCGAGTCGAGGGAAGTTCTAAGTCCCGGTATTATCATTCCGCCTATGAAATTCTTTTCCTTGTCTATTACTGATATGGTAGTAGCAGTGCCCATATCTATCATTATGATAGGCACAGGGTAGAGGTTTATCGCTGCAACTGCGTCAGCAACTCTGTCGCTTCCAAGCTGTGCAGGATTGTCAAGATTTATCTTAAGTCCCGTCTTTATTCCGGGTCCTACCACCATGATGCGCTTTTTGATAAGCCTCTCCATTGCCTCTTTCATAGTAAGCGTAACAGAAGGCACAACGGATGAGATTATGCCGCCCCTGAAATCTGACATATCTATAGAATGTATCTCAAGAATGTTCTTGAGCATTATGGCATATTCAAGTGCCGTGGACTGCTGATTTGTAGAAAGTCTTTCAACAAAAAGTATCCTGTCGCTTTCAAAACAGCCCATTACTATGTTAGTGTTTCCTATATCGACCGCTAAAACCATTTGTATGTTATCCTTTCGGTGAATTTATGCCTGCGCTTTGTTTTTGCTGGGTATGAACCTTGCCTTATAAAGTGCAGCACCCACTGTACCTGTAACAAATGTACATACAGCCATTTCGACCAGAGCGTTTATGCCTACAAAGGTGCAGATGAATACTATGATATTCTTTCCGCCCATAAGCTCTTTTACATAATCGGTGTTGCCGAAAAGCAAAACAAGCGCACTCATAAAGAACGCAGTGTTCAAAAACGCGGTAAAAAAGCCCGTAACAGCATATGAAACATAATTGTTTGTTACCTTGCTCATGCCTTTTGCAATAAATCCTACGATAATGCCGTCAAGAAGTCTTGGTACAAATCGCTGAACGAAAGCCAGAACCGGATCGATCGCAACAAGTGCTGCACCCATTCCGCTTGGCACGCCTATTCCGAAGCACTGCAAAAAGCTGAGCAGTCCGAAAACTCCTCCAATGACTGCACTTCCCACAGGGCCTACCGTTACAGCCGCTATCGCAATAGGAATTACGTTGAGAGTAATTACCAGCGGTCCGATAGGTATAGAACCGATAGGAGTGAACGAGAAGATCATTGTGAGAGCTGTCATCAATCCCAGTATCACCAATGATTTTGTGTTGACCTTTGTTTTCATATTAAATTTCCTCCTTGTTATTATTCCTCCATCATGGGAGGATACAATACAATACCAATATATTATAGCACATTTTTTCGCATATTTCCATAGCTTAAGCAAATTTTTTATGAATTTTTTTATCTTCATAAACAGGAATATCTCCCCACTCACAAATGTATAATTTATTAACAAAAGAAAACGAAATAAGCACTGCAAAATTCCATATAGTGCAAACAAAATCGTGATTTTTCATGTAATTGTGATATTTTTTTCACCTGTTTTACACATTCATATGTACATTTAGCTGTATGCACATACTTATATATGCTATGTAAAAGTTAATAATTAATAGAATATTCATAGATTATGTTAGAATAGTTCATTGACATTTTGTATAATTAAAGTCAAGCAAAGAGAGAATTTGTGTGAGATTTACACAAACCTCTTTGAACACATTATTACATTACATATAGGAGGAATTAGAAATGAGATTTACATTACCAAGAGACCTTTATCACGGCAAGGGAGCATTGGAGAACCTGAAGACACTGAAAGGTAAGAAAGCTATCATCGTAGTCGGCGGCGGCTCAATGAAGAGAAACGGTTTTCTCCAGAAGGCAGAAGCTTATCTGAAAGAGGCTGGAATGGAAGTTAAGCTTCTTGAGGGCGTAGAGCCAGACCCTTCTGTAACAACAGTTATGAACGGTGCAAAGGTCATGCTTGAATTTGAGCCTGATTGGATCGTAGCAATGGGCGGCGGCTCACCTATCGACGCTGCAAAGGCTATGTGGATCAAGTATGAGTATCCTGACTGCACATTTGAAGATATGTGTAAGGTATTCGGTATCCCTGAGCTGAGAAAGAAAGCACACTTCTGCGCAATTTCTTCAACATCAGGCACAGCTACTGAGGTAACAGCATTCTCTATCATCACAGATTATGACAAGGGTATCAAGTATCCTATTGCTGACTTTGAGATCACACCGGATGTAGCTATCGTTGATCCTGACCTTGCTGAAACAATGCCACAGAAGCTGACAGCTCATACAGGTATGGACGCTTTGACACACGCTATCGAAGCTTATGTTTCAACAGCAAACTGTGCATATACAGATCCGCTTGCTATCCACGCTATCGAAATGATCCAGAAGGATCTCGTTGATTCTTATAATGGCGATATGGGCGCAAGAGACAGAATGCACGACGCTCAGTGTCTTGCAGGTATGGCATTCTCAAACGCTCTGCTTGGTATCGTTCACTCAATGGCTCATAAGACAGGCGCAGCTTTCGCTGACTATGGCGCACACATTATCCACGGTGCAGCTAACGCAATGTATCTGCCAAAGGTTATCGCATTCAACGCTAAGGACGAAACAGCTAAGAAGAGATATGGCGTTATCGCTGATTATATGCACCTCGGCGGTTCAAACGATGACGAGAAGGTAAAGCTCCTCATCGAGTATGTAAGAGGCATGAATGACAAGCTCAACATTCCTCACTGCATCAAGAACTATGGTACAGACAGCTATCCATGTGAGCAGGGATTCGTTCCTGAGAACGTATTCCTTGAGAGACTCCCTGAGATCGCTAAGAACGCTATCGCAGACGCTTGCACAGGTTCTAACCCACGTCAGCCTTCACAGGAAGAAATGGAAAAGCTCCTCAAGTGCTGCTACTACGATACAGAAGTTGATTTCTAATTCTCCAGATTATAGAACAGAGAGCGTCCCGAACTTGTTTCGGGGCGTTTTCTGCTTTTTTGTGTATTTCGCTTAAAAACACTTGATTTTTGCTAGATTTTATGTTATAATTTTAGTAGACTTGGGAATTTTTATTATATAAGCAGGGGAGAGTGTTTATTTTGCAGGATATGGACTATTATTTTTCTCATTTTCCTGTGCTGGAAACAGAAAGACTCATACTCAGGGCGAAGACCGCTACTGACGCAGAGGATATGAAAACCTATATGGCTGACGAGAACCTTTACAAATATTGGGGCAGAAACATGACAAGGCAGGAAAGAGAGCCGTCGCTTTTTTTCGGACGCACTCTTAACAACGGCAAAAAGGATCATATAAGCTGGGGGATAGAGCTAAAGAAAAATCATAGGTTGGCAGGGGAGGTAAATCTCTTCAATATCGAGAATGACAGACAGGCAATGATAGGCTATCGAATCTCGGCGGCGTATCAGAACATGGGCTTTGTCACGGAGGCTTTAAGGCGTGTGATCAGATTTTGCTTTGAGGAAACAGGCGTTCAAAGGCTTGAAGCTGAGGTCATGACGGTGAATGTGGCTTCAAACAGAGTAATGGAAAAATGCGGCTTTACCTGTGAGGGAACAAAGCGTCAGGCAAAGTTTGTGAACATCTACACAGATTTCAACATCTATGGGCTTCTCAGAAGCGATATTATGGGAGAGCGTGCGGCTTCTACATAAGACAGAAAAATAACGGGCGGAAGATTTGGTCTTCCGTCCGTTTTGTGTTGTTCTGTATTAGCTTATCAGCCTATGGCTTTGAACGCCTCTCTTATTGAGCGCACACCGATTATTTTCATTGAAAACTTGCTTGTGTCAACGCTTTTCAGCGAATGTGCAGGAACGATACAAGTTTCAAAGCCCATTCGTTCGCACTCCGCAAGGCGCTGTTCACAGTGGGAAATGCTCCTAAGCTCTCCGCCTAAGCCTATCTCGCCAAGGGCGATAAGCTTGTCGCTTATGACCTTGTCCGTCAGCCCCGAATAAAGAGCCAACGCCACCGATAGGTCAGCCGCAGTGTCATCAAGCTTTAATCCGCCTACAATGTTGATATAAACGTCCAGCCCACCGAAAAAATAGCCAAGCCGCTTTTCAAGCACAGCTATTATTATCGCCATTCTGTAGTAGTCAAAGCCCGTGGCAGTACGTCTTGGGGAGGCAAGCACGCTCTTGCATACAAGTGCCTGGACTTCCGCCATAACAGGTCTTGTGCCTTCCATTATGCAGGCAACGCAAGTTCCCGAAGCATCTGTCGGTCTGCCCTCCAAAAACATCATAGAGGGATTTTCAACTTCCAGCAGTCCGCTGTCAGCCATTTCAAACATACCTATCTCGTTGGTTGAGCCAAAACGGTTTTTTATGGCTCGCAGTATCCTGTAGGTGAGATTTCGCTGACCCTCAAAATACAGCACGCAGTCAACAATGTGTTCCATGACCTTTGGTCCTGCAATAGCACCGTCCTTGTTGACGTGACCTACTATGAACATTGGTATCTCTTCCGACTTTGCTGTGCGCATGAACATATTTGTACATTCTCTTACCTGCGTCACAGACCCCTGCGCTGAGGATATCCCGCTTATGTTCATGGTCTGGATAGAGTCGATTATGACTATCTCAGGCTTTTCTTTTACTATCACAGAGCATATCTGCTCGCAGTCATTGTCTGCAAGAAGATACAGATTTTCAGAATCAACATGAAGCCTGTTTGCACGAAGCTTTATCTGCCGTACAGACTCCTCTCCTGATACATAAAGTATGGTGTGGTCTTGACCTAAATACTGACATATCTGCAAAAGCATTGTGGATTTTCCTATGCCCGGTTCACCGCCCAGAAGCACCAGAGAGCCTTTCACAAGCCCTCCTCCAAGCACTCTGTCAAGCTCTTTCAGTCCCGTTGCATAACGTATCTCGTTGTAGCTTGCGTCAACGTCGTCTATGCCAACTATCTTGTCTGAAATATCCCTGACAGTCGTGGGCTTAGACTTTGCACCGCCTGTCCTGACCGCAAGCTCGACCTCCTCAAAGGTGTTCCATTCGCCGCAGTTAGGGCATTTGCCGTTCCATTTTGAAGTTTCATATCCGCACTGACTACACACATACGAAGTTTTCACCTTTGCCATATGGACGTTCCTTTCTGCATATTTATCTGATGATTTGCTGATATATAAAAATGCTGCGCCGATTTTGTGTAGGGGCTGGCGCCCCCGACAGCCCGTTTATGCTGCGGTGATCGCTCGTGCAAAGCGCTGAAATTACTTGCCCTCAAGACCCTTCAAAGCCTTTATCTCGTCACGGTCGAGCCTTATAACAGAATCCTTTATTACCTCAATATCGTCTTTCTTTACCACAACTACATTGTCGTTTTTATCCATTTTAACTCTCAGCTTGCCTGTGAGCAGATTTACTTCCTCGACAACGCCCTTTCCGTCAGCCGTTCTTACGATAGCGCCCACCTTTGGTGTGTGCCTGAGAAGATCCTCATAGCTGTCCTGCTCGTATTTCAGACAGCACATAAGTCTTCCGCAAGTGCCTGAGATCTTTGTAGGGTTAAGTGACAAGCCCTGCTCCTTAGCCATTTTAATAGAAACAGGCTGGAACTCTCCCAAAAATCTTGAACAGCAGAAAGGCTGTCCGCAGATGCCAAGACCCCCAAGCATTTTTGCCTCGTCACGAACGCCTATCTGACGAAGCTCTATCCTCGTTCTGAATACCGCGGCAAGGTCTTTTACAAGCTCACGAAAGTCAACTCTGCTCTCGGCGGTAAAATAGAAAAGAAGCTTGTTGTTGTCAAAAGTACATTCAACGTCGATAAGATTCATTTTCAGCTTGTGGGCGGCTATCTTCTGCTCGCATATCTTGAAAGCGTCCTTTTCCTTTTGTCTGTTTTTTTCGATAGTTTTCATATCGTTAGGGGTGGCAAGCCTTATAATGCCTTTTACGGGGTTTGTGAATCTTGTTTCGTCTATTTCCCTGTCCACAAGCGCAACTTCACCACATTCAACGCCCCTTGCGGTCTCAACGATAACTTTGTCGCCCATTTTCACGTCATAGTCTTTTGGGTCGAAGTAGTATATCTTGCCAACGCTTTTAAAGCGTACTCCGATTATTTTTAACATCTCTTTTTCCTTTCAAATATATATCACGGCTTTGCCGTCAGCTACTTTCCTGTGACAGAATATATCTGTCCTGCCAGACTGTTTATGGTCAGGCTTATGTTGCAGTTTGCGTCTATCCTGCCTATGTAGTCAGAAACTATATCGTAAAGCCTGACCGCCTGATCTGAGGAAAGGCTTCTGCTGAGCGTCTTTGCACCCTCTTTCGCACAGCTCACAGACTTTTCACTTTCTCCCCCGAGCCTGAATGCCGCACTGTCACGGAGTATCTCTTGAAAAAGGCTCAGCCCCTCTCTCAGCAACGTTTTTTTGCCGTCCGCCGCAAATAGCGTTTTCAAAACGTCATATTCGTTTCCGCCGCACATTGCGTCGCACAGACCTCTTGCAAGCTTCACGCTGTCAAAAAATTGGGAGTGTTCAAGATACTCGACACATCTGCCGATATTTCCACGCCCTGCTGAAACAGCTTCGCTTATGAGCGCAGGGGCAACGGCAGGATATTTCTCCTGCAAACACGCCATGCTCTCCGCCTCCGTGACAGAGGTCATGCCAAGGGAAAGCACTCGTGAGATAATGGTAGGCAGAAAAATTTCCTTGCTCCTCGCCGTAAGTATTATAGCAGTATGCTCAGGCGGTTCTTCAATGACTTTAAGCAGAATGTTCTGCACCTGAATAACAGTGTTCACCGATAAGTCAAGGTCAGGGATTATGTATACTTTCATTCTCGCCTCGTTCGGTGCAACGGGAGCTTCCGCAACTATAGGTCTGATAGAATCGTCAACGATATAGTTGCCGTTGCTGTTTGCCTTTGCCACCATAACGTCAGGGTGAGCTCCGTCGGCTATCATTCTGCAAGTTCTGCAAATGCCGCAAGGCTCGCCTGTCTGACGTTCGCACAAGAGTGCCGCCGCTATCCACCGTGCAAGGGTCTTTTTACCAAGCCCCTTTTCTCCATGTATCATTATGGAGTGCGGCTCTCTTTTCTTTTTTATCATCTCAGATACGAGCCTGCGAGGCTCGCTGTTTCCGTATATTATCAAGCCCTCAGACCCCTTTCTGAAAATTTTCTATCCCTTAGACTTTCTCGAAACGCTCGATATCAGTAACGAAAATAGTTGCACCGCCGATAGCCACCTCAACAGGATATGAAGCCGCACCGTCAGGCTCCATGATAGTAGATGACGGAACGAACTGCTTTCTTTTCTTTGAATACTTTTTGCAGACCTCTATAACAAGGTCTACCTGCTCGTCAGGGCAGCAGATAAGAAAGGTGGTGTTTCCTGACATAAGAAAACCGCCTGTTGAAGAAAGCTTTGTGGCTCTTATGCCGGCTTTCAGAAGTCCTTTATTTACAGCGTAGGTATCATCGCTGTTTACGATAGCATAGACAAGTTTCATGACTTTTGCCTCCTGTTATTTTTGATGTAGGAATAGCTTTTTTAGCTACACCTTATATTATAGCACATTTATGCGTTCAATTCCATAGTTTTTCAAAATTTTTATTACCTGCGGTGTTATCTCCTCGCCGCTCACTGCCACAGGCACAGAGGGCTGACAGCTTGTGACGGTCATTCCGCATATAAGACCGCAGGCGTCCTCTACGTTTACGGTGTGCTGAGCTGAAAAAGCCGCCTGCCTTATACCCATGCGTTTTATCCCTTTTGGTATAGCGGGTAAGTCGCCGAAAAGCCTTATCCTAAGCTGTTTTATCTCTGAAAACGCCTTTTCAAGTTTCAAAAAGTCCTCCTCGCTGTTGAAAGGCGACGGCATAAGCACAACATATTGTGTGTCGCTGTATTCAGGCTCGATGCCATATTCCCTCAGCCTGTCTGCAAGGTCGTCACCTGTGATACCGCTTTTGTATGCGGCAACTGTTATCTTCATAGGCTCTTCACCTATGGTATGCCAGCCGAAAGCTGTTATCCTATCTTTGCAGACTTTCACCCTTTCCAGAGTGCGTTCAAGGTCACGAGGAAAACTGCCATTCACATAGTCAGCGCAAAGGTCAAGGCTCTCCATTATAAGATAGGAGGGGCTTGTTGAGCCGAACATTGACATTATCTCTTTGGCGCAATCATCATAATTCGCAGGGGCGTGATTTGAAATATGAAGCATTGCTCCCCCTGTGTAGCATGGAAGCGTTTTGTGAGCAGAGTCACAGCACATATCAGCCCCCAAGTCCATGGGGTGCAGGCTCTCAGGGAGAAACTTCAGATAAGCTCCGTGAGCGTTGTCGCAAAGAAGAGGCACGCCATATTTTCTGCAAACCTCGCTCATGCCCTTTATGTCGCTGAGATCGCCAAGATAGTCAGGTGAGGTCACATAAACGCAATCTGCCTTTGCCCTTGACAGCACCTTCTCAACGTCCTCGGGAGTGACGCTTCCTGCGCATATAGACGTAAACTCGCCCTTTGGATATATCCACTCCACGTCAATGTCAAGGAGTATGCAGGCATTTATAAACGCCTTGTGGACGTTTCTTGGTGCGGCAACAGTTATCTTTTTTCCTTGTCCACTGCGACATACTATGCCAAGCATTGCCTTTATGCAAAGGCTCGACCCCTCGGCAGAGTAAAAAGTCCGCCTGCTGCCATAGGCTTTTGCCATTTTGGCTTCGCTCTGTGCGATGATCCCCTCGGCTTCAAAAAGATAGTCCGCACCCTTTATTTCAGTGATGTCAAGAGCCTCAAGACCATGAAATTTCTGCCCTTTGTGACCAGGCATATGAAACCTCGCTATGCCTGACTTTGCATATTCTCTAACGAATTTATTCACAGGTGCGTTCAATGCTATCTCCCTTTCAGTGCGCTTTTGAGCATGGCAGGTTTCATACCGCAGGATATCCGCTTTCTTGCAAGCCCGATAGTTCTGGATACTGTGGATTTTGAAACACCCTCTGCGTCGGCTATCTCCTGCATTGTCATGCCCTTTGTATAATACATTATTATATAACATTTCTGCCGTTTCGTCAAATTTTCCCGTACTATCTCACGCATGAGCCTGTTTTCTATGGCAGAGGCAGGGTCGGGACTATCTTTCTCGGTGTCACGAGGACTTGAGATATAGTTTTGTGTAAGCTCGTATGATACCTTTGTGTGTTGCATAAAAATCCTTTCTTTATCTTTTTTTGATGTCTTCTGACCATTTTTTTACCCACTATATATTGTGGGCAAATTTTTGGACAAACACAATTTTCAAAATTCTTGTTTAATTTGTGGGAAATTAAACGGACTGTTTGTGCATTTTACCATTGCAATTTAAAGAAATATGTGTTATAATGTATCTGCAAATTTGTTTGAGGGTGTTTTGTTGGACTTATAAATATAAATAAAGAAAAAAGCCGATATGAACATCTTTTGAATGAAAAGGGCGGTATTGTGTAAGCTGCCCGTTCTATTTTGAGCCGAATACTGCGGATAAAAATAAAAACACAGGGCAGTATGAAGCTTTAAGGAGAAGTGTAAAAATTTATGGAGAAAGTAAAGCTTAACAGATTGTCTGAGCTTACTGCTATTGCGAGAAAAAGAGAGCTTACCGCAGAGGAGAAGTCTGAGCGTGAGGCTTTGAGAAATGAGTATCGCAGAAGCGTTATAGCTAACCTGACAGGTCAGCTTGAAGCCACGACGATCATTGAGCCGGACGGCTCAAGAATTAAGGTTTCGGATATGAAACGCAGCGGGGAGGATAAAATAAAGTGACAGGAGTTTCCAGACAGAAACAGAAGCTTTTGACCATGAAAAAGCTTTTTGAGACCAAGACAGACGAAAAGCACACCATTACAGGAAACAGGCTTATCGAGATCCTGGGCGACTACGGCATAAAAGCTGAGCGTAAGACTATCTATGACGATATCAAGACCCTCTGCGACAGCGGAATGGATATCGAGATAACTAAGGACGGTCACTCCAACGCTTATTATCTTGCTCAAAGGCTGTTTCAGGACGAGGAGCTGTATGTTCTTGCAGACGCAGTTGCTTCAAGCAGGTTTCTTACACAGAAGAAATCGAAGGAGCTGTTAAAGAAGATACAATCACTTACATCTGAACACAAGGCAAAGGATCTGCGCCGAATGGTCTATGTGTCAAACAGGACAAAGACCTTCAATGAGCAGATATACTATGCTATAAACAGCATACAAGAGGGCATTTTCAGCGGTTTGGAGATACACTTCAAGTATTACGAATACACCGTTGAAAAGCGCAAACAGCTTCGCCACGGCGGCGAGGTGTATACGGTTTCACCGTATTCTCTGGTTTGGGAAAACGACAACTATTACCTTGTGTGCTATTGCGAAAAGCATGAAAAGATATGCCGCTACAGAGTTGACAGAATGACTCAGGTCACTGTTACAGATATCCCCAGGAGGGAGCTTTCCGAGGAGGAGAAGACAGAGGTCACAAATCGTCAGACTATCTACGGAATGTACGGCGGCGAGCTTATGACGCTGCAATTGCAGTTCGACAATAAGCTCATAGATGTTGTAATGGATCGTTTTGGTGAGAAAACCATATGTCACAAAAATTCCGACAATACCTTCTATATAAATGAGGAGGTACAGGTCGCGCCAACATTCTGGGGCTGGCTTTTCCAGTTCGGCCCACAGGCAAAGGTGCTTGGACCTGAAAGGGCAGTGGAAATGGCAAAGGACGCTATTTCAGATATTGCCGATTGCTACAAATAAAAATTTGGACAAGGATAAAAGAGCCGAGATATAAATAGGCGAACGTCTGCTGTAAAAGGCAGGCGTTTTTTTATTTTGATATACTGTTTCACTATTGATTATAGCACATATGTTCGATATTGTCAAGGGGTAATGTAAAATTTCCGTAAGATGTGGGCAAAAAGTTGACAGCACAGGGGCGAATATGTTATAATATTTACACAAGCAAAGGCGCTTTGAGTAGAAGATACCCAAAGCGCTATTTTTATAATAAGGTAAAAAGGGGTGATAAGCTTGACCACAATGCTCATTTTATCTTCAGTGATAGTGCTGTGCTGTGTGTTTTTCAATAAAATATCGGACAAGTTTGGACTTCCTGCATTGCTGGTGTTCATTCTCCTTGGAATGTTGTTCGGCTCTGACGGGCTTTTTAAAATAGAGTTCGATAACTATAAATTTGCCGAGGAGATATGCTCGGTGGGACTTGTTTTTATAATCTTTTACGGAGGCTTCGGCACGAAATGGAGTGAAGCCAAAAAGGTGGCAGGCAAGTCACTCATACTCGCTTCCGCAGGGGTTTTGCTCACAGCCTTTTCAACGGGAGTATTCTGCAAGCTTGTGCTGGGCTTTGAGTGGCTGGAAAGTCTGCTTATTGGTGCGGTAATAAGCTCCACAGACGCAGCGTCGGTGTTCTCTGTACTTAGAAGCAAAAAGCTGAACCTGCGATACGGTACGGCTTCAATACTGGAGCTTGAAAGCGGAAGCAACGACCCTTGGGCTTATATGCTCACTGTTATAATACTTTCAGTAATGAAAGGCGGTGCGACGGCAGGAGGCTTTGTTGCGAGCTTGCTTGCACAGGTGTTCTTCGGTGTGGGCTTCGGTGCGCTTATATCTTTGGGCGCAGTGTATCTCATAAAACGTGTGCGATTTGACGCCGCAGGCTTTGACGCTATCTTTGTTACTGCCATAGCTATTCTTTCCTATGCTCTGCCCTCGGCGGTGGGTGGAAACGGCTATCTTAGCTGTTACATTGTGGGAATAGTCCTGGGCAACACAAAAATATCAGGCAAAACAGCCCTTGTGCATTTCTTTGACGGAATAACGGGCTTCACACAGATATTGCTGTTTTTCCTACTTGGACTTTTGGCATTCCCGTCACAAATGCCGTCAATAATACTTCCTGCGGCGGCGATAGCATTGTTCCTTACATTCGTTGCAAGACCTGCGGCTGTTACTGTTATCATGAAGCCTTTCGGTGCAAAGTGGAAGCAGATAGCCCTTATCTCATGGGCAGGACTAAGAGGAGCGACCTCCATTGTTTTCGCTATCATGGCGACAGTAGATGACGCATATATGAAAAATGACGTTTTCCATATCGTTTTCTGTATCGTGCTTATGTCTATAGGTATTCAGGGTACGCTTCTGCCGCTGTTTGCTAAAAAGCTCGATATGATAGACGATGAGGAGAACGTAATGAAAACGTTCAATGACTACAGCGACGAAACGGAGGTGCAGTTTATAAAGCTTTCCGTTCAGCCGGACAGCAATTGGGCAGGACGGAAGATAAAGGATATACCGTTTCCGAGAGGTCTGCTTGTGGTTATGATACTCCGTGACAAAGAGAAGATAATACCAACAGGCAAAACCCAGATACTTGCAGGGGACGTTGTGGTGCTGAGTGCGGCAGGCTTTTATGACGACAGCCATTTTGTCCTAAGCGAAATGAACCTTGATAAGCACCACGAGTGGTGCGGTCTGAAAGTGTCAGAGATAACAATGTCAGAGGACAGCCTGATAGTAATGATAAAACGTCAGGGGCGTATACTTATCCCAAACGGCAGGCTGCGGCTGAAAGAAGGGGACGTGCTTGTGGTCACGTCAGGATAGAGAATATGCAGGCGGCGGATTGACTTGCGTTTTGTGTGAGCCGTTTATATGAAAACCACTTTGCTTTTCTTATCAGCTTATTTTCAGTGTCTTTTCATAAAACTATCATATTGAACAGGTATTATATATACAAGGTCAGAGGAACACCGAGAAAGACCTCAGGCAAAAGCTTTGAGCGCTTACTGAAAGTTCCGTCAACCAATTACTCATAATGAGTTTTCATACATGGGCAATGCCGCACAAGGAACGCCTGTCGGCTTTGCACGCAATCTGCTTGCGGATTTTCCGCCATATCACCCAAAAGCTCTTTGACTGGCGTCAGCCAGCCTGCGTCACTTTTAGATGATCTGACGAAAAATCTGACTACGCATCTTACGCACAATCCTTGCGTGGCATTGCCCAATAATTTTCCTTCATTCTTCTTTTCATTTCATCTCGCTGTGCTCTGAATTTTCAGAGTGCGGCAAAAGTGAAATGGCATGGAAAAATACATAACTTTAGCATTCCCCATTCATAATTTTTTCTTCATATTATACTTCTTACTTCTCTGAAAGACCCTGCGGCTTTTGCCGCGGGGTCTTTTGGATTTGTAGAATTTATATCAAAACAAACGTTCTTAACTGTGCATATCGACAAAAAACTTGCTGTCCAAAAAATTACCCCTCAAATTCATGAAGTTGTGTTATCATACATACAGCCCCGAAATAGAAAAATATGAGGATGTGTGTAAAAATGATATGGATAATCATGATGAATGTTTTTATCGTTGCGGCAGGTGCAGGCGGCGACAGGTGGCTTATGAAAACTATAATGAGAATGGTGCTGTTTTTCCTGTTTGTTGCGGTGGCAGAGAGGAACATGGGAGCAGTGTTTGCCGCAGGCATCGTGTTCACAGCGGCATGGGCGGCACTGTCGCTTTTTGAAGCGGAAACCAAAAAGAAACGCCATGCAAATAAGGTCAGACAGTGCCGTGTCAGAAAAGATATAAACCGTACAATACAAATTGAGCAATAATTAACAAAAAAATCACTTATTTTATGGGCTTATGTGTTATAATTAATAATGATTGTAATAATTTAGCCTGAGAGGTGATACAGCTTTTGAAAAATTCTGCTGATTTTGAACTGTATGATAAAATAAAAAAATATAGAAGATCTATTTTGAAAACAAGCGTGTCAGTGATGTTCATTGCTTGTATGCTTGTGTATATCTGTGCCTGCTATTACAGCGGTGTGAACGCATTTCATAAAGAGGCTCAGCTTTGCTCTGCCATAAATGCGGAAGCAGATCAGAACGTGGCTGCCTTTATGAAGAAAATGGAGGACACTGCCAAGCTTATAATGGGTAATGAGGACTATGCGAAATATGATCCTGCTGATACGTCAAAGAGCGAATTTGCTGTGCTTAATGAGGAGAATGCTCTCACTGAGAGGCTTATAGAGCTAAGTACGCTGGGCAACTATACTGATTTTGGCATTGTAAGCAGTAATGAACATAATGTGGGAAAGATAACCGACGGTACAAAGGATATCTTTGATGACGAGATATACAAGAGAATTTCCGCTCTTATGGGGGACAGCAAGATAAAATGGTTCACGGGACAGGACAATAATTACAGGCGTGTGTATTTTGCAGGCAGGATAAATGACGATCTTATTTTTATCTCCTCTGTGTTTTCAACGGAGTTTGATCTTGTTTTTCTGCCCTCTGACAATTACAGCGAGATAAATACCATGCTGTGTGATGACGATGGCAGGATAATCTATGCTAACGACGGAAAAAGAGTTGTCGGCGAAAAGCTCGATGAAAAGCTCTCTAAATTCCTTGAGGGCGGCACCGGAGTCACCGTTTCGGATATGACTACTATCTGTGCTATTGATGATTGCAGTGACGATTGGGTGGTCATTACTACCGTGGATATGTCAGACACTTTGCGCCATTATGTGAGAACAGGGCTTAAATGCCTTGGTATCTTTATTTGCTGCGCAGTCATATTTATTATGATATCTGCGGCAGCGGCGGCGGATAACGATCCGCAGAACGGACCGAAGTTTGGAAAATATCCAAAGGTGGACCAATATACAGGGCTTTTCACTGCGGAATATACCGAAAACAGCATTATGGATAAAATGGAAACTTGTATCTCAGGCTCGACTATCGCATTTATTATCGTGAAAATAACAAATCTGGAGCTTATAAGGCTCAACTATGGCGAGGAGATAGTGGCGGAAGCTGAGCGAAAGGTCGCCGAAATACTGGTGGAGAACCGCAGGGAGGGCGATATCTGCGGAATTTTCAGGGAGGGCGAGTTTGCTCTGTTTGCAGACCACACGGACTTTGACCTTGTTAAAGCTTATGGTAATGTGAGGGCTTATGTTAAAGAGCTTAACGATAAGCTGAAGGAATGTTGCCTTGACGATGACAGGGGCTACATAAAATGTGCAGTGGGTGCGTCGGTCTACCCTGAAACAAGCGATGATTATGATGAGCTTTACGAAATGGCAGAAAAAGCCTGTGAGAAAGCAGAACACAGCGAGGACGCAAGAGCGGTGATATATGATAAAAAAGAGGAAGAGGTGAGCCGTAGTTGAGAACACGCATTGTAAGGTGTGCGGCTTTGACCGCTTCGGCGATCTGCACAGTGACTGTCATGACGGGCTGTGCATTGTCTGAAAGGAGAATGGAGCATACCGTAAAGACCGAGGTGTCCTTCTCGTGGTGGGGCAAGGACGCGCGTAACGAGTATACTCTCGACGGGCTTAAAGCCTATCAGAACAGCAACAAGGACGTTGTGGTAAGACCTGAGTATGCAGACTTTGACGGCTTCAAAACACGAATGGACGTGGAATTTTTCTCTGACACCACCGCAGATATCATGCAGTTAAACTACAGTTGGCTCTATGAATATTCTCCCGACGGCGAGGACTTTTATGACCTTAATGAGCTGTCGGAATACATAAATCTTTCAGCATTTGATGATGACAGCCTTGCATACGGCACTATAAACGGTAAGCTTAACGCCTTGCCTACCGGTACGAACTGTATAACCTTCTACTATAATAAGACGATGTATGACAGATATGGTCTGAGCCTGCCTGAAAATTGGTCTGACCTTATAAATGCGGCAGAGGTCATGAAATCAGACGAGGTGTATCCTGTTGAAATGACGAAAAAGGCGGCTTATCTCAGCTCTGTGGCGTATGTGGAGCAGGTAACGGGAAGAAAAATGTTATCTGACAGCGGTGAGTTTCAGTATACCTCGGAGGACGTAAGGCTCATGCTAGCCTTTTATCAGGAAATGCTGAATAAAAAGGTCACAAAACCTGCGTGGGATTTCGATAGGAACGATCTTGAAAAGTGCCTGACGGCAGGCGTGGCTTCCTGGATATCAGACGCAGAGTATTACTGCGAGCCTGCTCAGAAGTTTGGCTTTAACATCGTTATAGGCGACTATCCAAAGCATAAGCAGGCAGTGAGCAGCGGTTGGTATAAAAAGCCCACTAGCGTTTATGCCATAAAGAAAAATACCAAGTCCCCTGAGGAAGCCGCAAAGCTTCTTGATTATCTTGTGAACGGTGAGGAAATGGCTCTCCTGCAGGGCATGGGAAAGGGCGTGCCTGCGTCAAAGGCGGCATTGGAAGCCCTTGAAGCGAGGGATATGCTTGACGGGATAGAGTATAAAGCCAACGAGAAAATGGCAAACTCAGAGGAGCTTGAAATAATGTCCCCGAAGCTTGAAGATCAGGGGGTACTTGACCTTTTTATAAGCACCTCCGAGTCGCTTTATTATGGCAGGGCGGAGATAGAAAACGCTTCTGAAAATCTGTATAATAAGATGAAGGAATTATACAAATAGTTAAATATGCGAAACAATTAGTGCAAAATGTATTCAAAAATGAATGAGAAGTGTACAGAGTTCACAAAAATAACGAAACTGTTAAATAAGTCTTGACAATTTATTTGTTTTAAGATATAATTAAGAACGATGTAAGGTGATACATCATAAAACGGTGTGTGACAAAGTGTGTGACAGAATTTTTTGTGAGAATGTCAATATAGTGTTACAAATCGTCAAAATGACCGATTGAAAATTAGTTTTTCGTCAAGTTGAACAAAGTTGAGAAAAAATCTGAAAAACTATTGACATTTTGGACAAGATGATGTATACTTTAATCATGGTGATAAGGAGAACACAAAGAACTCCGAAAGCCACTTAATTATTGGAAAGTAGCTGCTTAAATCGGCTTGCAGCTCTTTTATAAACAAATTTATTTAATTTATTATGGAGGGATTTTCTATGAAGAAATCTAACAGAAAAGGTTTCACCCTTGTAGAGCTCGTAGTTGTTATCGCTATCATCGGTATCCTTGCAGCTATCCTCGTTCCTACAATGATGAACTATGTAAAGAAGTCAAAGCTCAAGACAGCTAACTCAAACGCTAAGCTCGTTTTCACAACTGTAAACAACGAAGCTGCTGATATGCTCGTTGAGGGTACATCAGTAACATCTGATGCTTCAATGAAGGTTACATCAGGTAAGGGTAACAAGATTAAGGAGAATTTTGGTGGCACTGATGATACTGCAAAGGCTAAGCTTGCTTCTGCAGTTTGGAATGCACTTAAGGACAATGGTGATGGCGCTGGCTATTGCGTATATGTTCTTGGCGATGATGGTAACGTTACATTTGCTCAGTGGTCTGACGTTGAGAACCCAACAGGTGGAGTTCTTGGCCAGTATCCAAACCCATGTAGCAAGCCTGACAATGCTAATGAGCCATTCGCTGATACAGCATACACAAAGGATTCTTGGGCTGCAGGTGACTAATTTACAATTAAAGCGTTTTGAGAACCGCTCATTTGAGCGGTTCTTTTTTTGTCTGAAAATATATAAAATAGCCAATAAGAATAGTTTGCCTTTGTGCAAATGGTAAAATTGAGTAATAAAGCTTGCCTTTTCCTTGACAAAATCGGGTAAATTTTGTATAATATACTTGTCGAAATATTAAATGGGGATCAATATTCCGATGAAAGAATTGAGGGAAAGACATGAATAAAAAAGGCTTTACTTTGGTGGAGCTTGTGGTGGTTATTGCCATTATCGGCGTGCTTGCGGCTATTCTTGTGCCAACTATGATGAGTTATATCAAAAAGGCAAAGCTTAAAAGCGCAAACAGCAATGCAAAGATAGTGTTCAATACTGTAAATGCGGTCGTTACTGATATGCAGTGTGAGGGAAAAGATATTGATGTCAGCTCTTGCACGGCTGTTGTTGATTGCACCGCCGAGCCTGACTCTTCAAAAAAACTTGAAAAAGCTGTCCATGATGCACTTAATGGAAATGGTGACAATGCAGGCTATGCTTATTGGATCGCAGGGGAGGACGGCAGATATAAGCTTGCACAGTGGTGTGATACAAGTTCGCCAAGGTCTAAAGGCATTGTAGGGCAGTATCCTGACCCTGTGAACAAACCTGACGATCTCCCTGAGAATTTCAGTTGGGGCATTAAATTCTGAAACTATTGACGATCTGTCATTGCCGTGGAATAATTAAGATAACAAAAAAGAGGCATACTGCTGTAAGCGGTTTACCTCCAGTTGGTTAAATTTTGTTTATAACCGTCCTATGTGGTAGTGGGGCGGTTATTTCTTTTTATTGCTGACATTGAGCATAAGCCCGATTATGTCAATATTTGTCGCAAAAAGTTTCACAAAAACATTGACTAATTTCTTAATAAATGGTATAATTTATATGTCAATTATTTTTTTGGAGGATATTAATGAAAGAGAAATTTAAAAGCTGGGCGTTCAGCAAAGAGCATGGAAAATGCGATGTTATAACGCTGATAATATACCTGCTTGGCGTTTGCACTGTATCGTTTTTTCACGAACCGTGGTTTGATGAAGCTCAGGCGTGGGCGATTGCACGTTCGGGAACTATAAAGGAGATACTTTTTGGGATACCACACTATGAGGGTCACCCGCCACTGTGGCATTTGATATTGGTGCCTTTCGCAAAGCTTGGCGCTCCCTATGAGCTGTCCCTTGCGGCAGTAAATATATTTTTTATGACCCTTGCTGTGGCGGTCTTGCTTTTCAAGTCGCCTTTTCCAAAGCTGATACGTTGTCTGTTGCCGTTTAACTTCTTCTTGTTTTATCAGTACGGCGTTATAAGCAGACCCTATTGCATACTTGTGCTTGCGATTTTCCTTGCGGCAGTGTGCTATAAGAATAGAAATGAACACCCTGTAAAATATCTTTTATGCCTTGCACTCATGTGCGCTGTGCATTTAATGGGAATCATCATGGCTGGCTCGTTTTGTATCATATGGCTATGTGAGATTTTTTCAGATAAATACAAGGCAGGGAAGTTATCTGACGTTTTAAAAGATAAACGTTGTTGGCTGATGTTGGCTTTGCTTGCGTTTGTTGTTGCGATTTTGATTGAGATTTACCCTAATCATGATACATATACCTTTAAAAGCACAAATAATGATGAATTATTTGGAGTTGAGTTGAGTCCTAAATTGATTTTTGGTTTCTTTTTGGTACTAGCAGAGGCAACTATCGGTCAGAAACCAGATTCTTTTTTGTATGTATATGACTATATCAGTGCAATACCGCTTTTCTTATTGGCTGTAACGCTTTTTGTGTTGTGCGTAATGATATTTCGTGCAAATAAAAAGCTTTCACTATTTTTATTAACATACACATTTTTTGCAGGCTTTTGCATATTGATTTATTCCTCAAGGTATCACATAGGTCTATTAACTGCGTTTTTGATATTTATGTTTTGGATAATACTAGATGAAAATGGTGCTATTAATTGTCCAGATGCTCTTAAAAAATCAGCAAATAAAATTAATAAAAGCTTGCTCAAAGCAATTAAATGTGCGTCATCATTGATACTTATAATTCCTTTGTTTTGGAGTATGGTTTCATCATATAACGATATATGTTATCCGTATTGGATTCGTGGTGTAGCAGATTTTATAAAGGAGAATAATTTAGAGGGGTATAAAATACTATGTCAATGGAATCAACAGGTTGATGGAGATGAAGCTGAGTATTCTGGATTGGGATATGATGATTCTAATATACCATGGGTTGACTATCCGAACATTCAAGGCGTAGCAGCTGCGTTGGATCCTTATTTTGACCATAATATTTTTTATAATTTCAATATTGATAAACCTGCACAAACTTATGTTACACATAGATCAACAACAGAAAATGAAAACAAAGAGATATTTGCAAAATGGAATAATGTCGGACTTCCTGATGTAGTTATTGGAAGATGTGGTGTTACGAGGGCATTTCCTGATATTAACGTTGATGATTATGTTGCGGTTGCACAAGTTCACGAGTATATGACATTTAAATTTGAAAAGAGTGAAAATTATATAACCATCTATGTAACGAAAGACCTGTTCAATAAGATCGGCACTCTTGAAGAATTGACCGCCCAAAAGCTATACTAGGAACGATATGACAAAAAGTTTGTTTTTGGATTAATTATCCGAAAACACTTTATTTTCCCTTAATGATGTGTTAAAATAATACATAAAACAGGAAACGTTTTACGATGGAGATTTTAATGTGAAAAAGCTTGACCTTGATAAGATAATAAAATTTGTATTGACTTCTGGAATAGGTTTTTTGCTTGATTTCATATCCTACTTTATGATGACGCAACTAATAAATATCAGTGTTGTTTATGCGAATTTTACAAGCTCAATAGTAGGCGCAACATTTGTTTTCATAGTTTCTACGAGAAAGATATTTATACATGATAATGCAAAGATCCCATTAATGTGCAAATATATTTTGTATATAATGTATCAGCTTATCATGATAACGGTGGCGTCGTTGCTGATCTCTTATGTAAATAAATTTCTGTCAGCATCAACGGATATATCATTGATAGTTAAATACAGCAAAATGTTATCGAAGATTTTGGTAACGCCGCTGACGCTTTCGTGCAACTATATTTTTATGAGAACGATTTCCAAGCTGTAATATGACATATATCGATGAAGGAGAAGCGTTATGAAGAAAGATAAGATCATGGTGTTTATACCTGTCTATAATTGTGAGAAGCAGATCACGAGAGTGCTTTCACAAATCAATGACGATGTGCTTACATATGTTGATGAGATCATTGTGGTAAACAATTTAAGCACGGATAATACAGTAAAGGTTACACAGGATTACCTATTGAAGCATAGAGAACTTCCCTGTAAGATAATAAATAATAATGCAAATTTTAATCTTGGCGGATCACACAAAGTTGCCTTCAATTATGCTTTAGAAAATGGTTTTGATTACGTCATTGTCCTCCATGGCGACGATCAGGCTGATATCAGAGACTATTTGCCGATCTTGAAAAAGAGAAGTTATAAAAGGGCTGATTGCGTTTTGGGCGGTAGATTTGAATCAAGATCTCGCCTGATAGGCTATTCAAAAAAGCGTATACTTGGAAACCATGTCTTTAATCTTATCTATTCACTGGCAGCTGGAAAGTCTATAAGAGATATGGGCTCAGGACTTAATATGTATAGCACCAATATGCTCAAAAGTAAATTTTACATTGGTCTGTCAGATTCGCTGTATTTCAATGCCGAAATGCTGCTGTTTTCAGCATATTATAATGTTGATTTCAAGTTTTATCCGATCACATGGCGTGAGGAAGATCAGGTATCAAATGCAAAATTATTTAATTTGTCATATAATTTGTTTGTCATGGCTTTGCGATATAGGCTTAACAAAAAGAAGTATATAGATTCCTACTGCAAAAAAGATATATATGAGGGAAAAATCATTTTTGATAATACTGCTGGGGGAGAGCAATGAAAAATTTTCATTTAATAATGCCAATGGGCGGCAAGGGACAACGCTTTTTCAATGACGGATATGTAGTCCCTAAACCATTGATCGAGATAAATAATAGACCGTTCTTCTATTGGTCAACTATGTCCATACTAAAGTATAATCCAGATTGTGACGTTACTTTTGTTGTGTTGAGAGAACATATAGAGAAGTTCGATATAAAAAATCGCATATTATCGTATTTTTCACAGGCTAGGGTGGAGATAATACCTGAAGTTCTTGCAGGTGCAGTGCTGACCTGTATGGCAGGTGTAGAAAATATCAATGACGATCGTCCTATCTTGTTTAATGACTGCGATCACATGTTTTGTTGCTCTGAGTTCAATTTTATGGATAAAAAAAGTGCGGCAAAGTATGACGGCTTGTTGTTCACGTTCAAATCAGATCTGCCGCAGTTCAGCTATGCTTTGTGTGATGAAAATGGTGTTGTTATTAGAACTCAGGAGAAAGTTGTTATTAGTGAAAATGCAATATGCGGAGCATATTATTTCAGAAATAAGGACATTTTTCTTGAAAACGCCAAGAGATATTTGTCGGAGTGCGAATATAGTGAATATTTTATGAGCGGCGTGTATAACAGCATGATAAAGAATAAACTTATATCCGGCGTAGTGGGTACGGATTATCATATATCGTTTGGTACACCTGCTGAGTATCAGGACGCAGTTGACAGACTGGAATTTGGAGAGCTGCTATGAACATTCTTATGTTTTTAGCTGCGCTGGCTGTGATAACTCTTGGACACTTTTTTAGAATTAGGCGTTGGAAAAGTTTTATATCGGTCTATGAAGATTCACATGATTCAGACTTGATGTTTTGCACAGGAATAGGTTATTTGGTGGATAATGTTCTGCCATTCCATGTGGGCGATATTGTCAGAGCAGCGATAATTGGCAAAAAACTAAAAAATGGTGCTGCATTTTCTCTTGCCGTGATAATCATAGATAGGATCTTAGATGTTTTCGTTGTAGCGTTCATTTATGGGACGATTTTTTTTGTCTCAGGGAAAAATCTGATGAATTTTATTTTCTTCACCGGTTTTTCAGCACTGCTACTGTTTTTTCTTGGGTTGTCGGTTACATTTAGCAAACGTTTCAAAAAGTGTGTGCTTGTATTTTCCTCAATATTTAATACGAAGATCCAGCTTTGCATCTTAGAATTTGTGTGGTCTTTTATCTGTACCATACGCAATACAGTGAAAAAGATCGACAAAACAAAGCTTGTTCTGAGAACACTTTGTATGTGGTCTTGCTACATTTTGTCATATCTGATGTATTCAAATTGCTTAAAAAACACGTCTTTCGTAGATGTTTTCAATAATTTGTTCAGCATAGATTCTTATTCTCCATTTGTTGATTGTGTACGTCATGGCTTTTCTCACTATTATTTTATTTTCCTGCTTTTTAATTTCCTCACTTGTGTGTCTATAATAGTGGTCGCATTTTTTGAAAAATTCAAAAAATGCAGCTCTGAGAATAAAGGAGAGCTTATTATACCATATACAAATGAAAACAGCTGTCTTGACTTTTTGAAAATATATTTCTCAGATATCCGTGATAAAAATTATATTGACCGGTTTCTTGAAATAAATAAAGATGTAATTATATTGAGAAACTGTTCAGCAGGTTCAAATGCAACAACTTTGCAATGTATAAAAAGCGGAAGAATGGTGTATCGGAAGTATGCCTTTGGCAGTGACGGTGAAAAATTATTTGAACAGGTAAAGTGGCTTCAAAATAATAAAGATCAGCTGTATGTTACTGAGATCCTAGATGCGTATCAGAAAAATAATGTTTGTTACTATGATATGCCGTATCTTGGTGATTCTATAGGTTTGTTTGATTACATACATTCTATGCCTTTGGAGAGTTCTTGGAGAATAATGGAGAGCGTAGTCAGCGATCTTGAAAGCAATTATTCTAAGAAATATAGTTTCAAGGCTGACGCTGATACAATAAGGCAGTATTATGATAAAAAGATTAGGTCCAACATAGATAAAATAATGAATGCACACGTTTTGAGCGAATTGACAAACTATGAAAAGGTTGTCATCAACGGTGAAACATATGATAATCTGACAATGTTTCTTGACAAATTATACTCCTTTGACTTTTGGAAAGAAATATTTGAAAATGACTATTATTCAGATATCCATGGAGATTTGACAGTAGAAAATATTGTGTGCAATATTAATTATCCTAAAGGGTATTATCTTATTGACCCAAATGGCGGAAATATCCATTCGTCGCCTAACCTTGACTATTCAAAGCTTCTGCAATCGCTTCATGGAAATTATGAGTTCTTTATGCACACTGCAAAGGTCAAAGTTAATAAAAATGAGATATCGTTTAAGATAACAAGAACTACATCATATGACGTATTGTATAAAAGGCTTGATAAGTATCTAAAAGACACGTTTGATGCCAAGAGAGTCAAAAGCATATATTTTCACGAGATAGTGCATTGGCTAAGATTGATGCCGTATAAAATAAATAATGACAGTGATCGTGCAGCAATGTTTTATGCAGGTCTTGTAATGGTCGTAAATGATATTTTTGAGGAGTTTGATAATATTGACAAAAGGATCGGAATTAAAGCTTGCAATGTTTGACCTAGATGGTACGCTTTTTGATACGAACAAGGCAAATTATCTTTCCTATAAAGAAGCCTGCAACGGTTTCTGCGATGTAAGCGAGGATTTTTTTTACGAGCATTGTATGGGAAAAAGCTATAAGACTTTTTTGCCCCTCTTAGGAGTGCAGAATAAAGAAAATATAGAATTGATACATAAACGGAAAAGTGATAATTATAAGAGCTTTTTCTATTTTATACGTCCTAATTTTTCACTTCTGAAGATAGCTGAACTGTTTAAGACAAATGGTATAAAGATCGCAATAATAACAACCGCGTCAAGAAGCAATACTTCAGCGCTTTTGAAGTTTTTCGATTATGATGATTTTTTTGATCTGGTGGTCACACAGGAAATGACAGATAAGACAAAACCTTTTCCTGACGGGTATCTTTATGCCATGAAGTATTTTCATTGCACGTCTGACGAAAGTATTATATTCGAAGATTCTGACATTGGATTGCAAGCTGCTCTTAATACAGAAACTGCGGTATATAAAATAGTACGCTTTTGAAGGGTGACACAATGAAAAATAAAACCAGAAATTTGATATCTGTGCTTGTAATAGTGCTGTATTCAATATTGTTCTTTGCTGTTATTTTGTCAAAGAATAGAAGTTCCCTTTATGTTGATGATAATATTCTTCAGTGGGGACCTGTTATAAATAAAGCATTTGATAATATTTTCAGCGGTAAGGGCATACCATATTGGAATTTTTATCAGTATAAAGGCATAAACATTTTCAGCAGCGGTTATTATGGCTTGTTGAATCCCTTTATGTATGTTTCCTATGCCATAAGCCATTATCTTTTAAACGGCTTTCTTGAAACGCTAATTGTTTATGAAATAATTATGTATATGCTTGGTAATCTTATGATGTATAAGATACTGAGAACATTAAATTTGAAGCGTAGTACGATAATAATAGCGATGCTTACATATTCAACAAGTATAATTTTTTTCCTTTTCAGCTTTTATTATTTTACTTTCAATAATTATTTCTTTATGCCGTTTTTAATGTGGACCTTTATTCAGACCAACTCCAAAAGGACCCGCTATTTTATTCCTGGCATAGTTTTAGCTTTTTCCCTGTTAATGGGCCATGTTCAATTCAGCTGTTATTATGTAATGGTATACTGTATTTTTCAAGTGGTCGCTTCTGTCCAAAAGAAAAAGTTAAAAGAATTAGTTCCGTTACTAATCAACTTGGTAATATTTACAGGGTTGTCATGCGGAATCATAATCGGTTCTATGAAAGTTTCAGGCGACAGAAGTCTGATACTTTCTGGCTATGGCAACAATGATTTCTTCTCGCAGGACATATCTATTTCAAGCGTTTTTAAACCTATTTATATAGTTCTATTTAATGATAAAATAGTAAAGCGTGATTATTATATGAACTATATTGGTTTGGGCTTTTTTGCTTGGTTTTGTTTGATGTATGCTACACCGATCTTAAAAAAGCTGCACGAAAAGACAGAATACGGCATACATTTAGCCATTAATAAGTTGGCGTCACACGAACAAATAGGCAAGAAGCCAAAAATGATGTTGTATGGGTTGCTTTACTTTGCAGCTTTAAGAATAGTTGTATATTATTTGTTTGAGCAATATCATTACTCGCCAATAGCAGATGCCGTGCTTGTTGTTCTAACTGCAGTCAGTGTTGTGTGTTTGTTGGTTCGTGACCAAAAATCTGATACCCATTACCTGACTTCGCATAAATTAAGAACAGGCTGTGTGCTGTTTTTAATTCTGCTGTTTCTTGTACTAAAGCTAGATATTGTATTATATCTTGCTGTCATAGTATACTATATTTACTTCTTTATAAAAGGAAAATGTCAAAATGAATATAACGAGTCTGAGAAACTTATGCACTGTTTCCTTTTTGCGGCGGCGTTCTTTGTTATAATGGCAGAGGGAAGTGGGCATGGCATTGCTGATATATTAAGTCACCTACCTTTTATCCGTGAATTTCGATTTCTGTATAAATGTTCGTTTATTTATGTGCCGCTCATAATAGTGACGGGGGCGTATAAGCTGGACGGCATAAAAAAATATTATAAAACAGCTATAATTGCTTCAATAATAAGCTCCGTTTCTTCATTCGTTATTGTACTCTATTTCATGCTCTCTGGCAATCATGTATACATTAACAATAAGCACTATGATTATTGGGATTATAAGAACATTAAGTCAGAAGTTGAAATCATGCTTGATGAAAACCATATAGACAATAATTACAGATTTCTTACGATAGGAAAGACTTATAGAGATAACGTGACGTATTACAATAACCCCATTGAATATAGTTCTAAAATATGTTTTTATGGTTTTACAAAAAATATCGGCACTGAGTATGGCTTGTTTTCCTTAAACGGTTATGATAATATATTTTCCAAGAAAGGCTTTGATCAGAGCAATGCGATAATGAGCAGTATCACAGATGAAGGTATGATGTGCAATATGGTAGCATCACCATTAAGTTATCTGCAATATATGAAAGAACCCGAATGGATAAATAAGTTTGAAGATCAGATGATATCAAACGGAGTAAAATATGTTCTGGTCGATAAAAATAGTCTGAAAGCTATCGAAGCATTTACCAAAGTCATCGAAAAATGCCCTAAATTGACAATATCAAATGTACATGATTGGACACGTGGTATGGAGCTTATAGAAATAGACGGAGTCTCTCCTATCTGTTCCTATGGGGATAATATTGAAATTCCAATAAAAGCAGATTTGGATACGCTAAATTTTGATACTGACTTTGCTAAGGATACCGAGATAGTTGTATCAATGACCTACGTTGATAATTACAAATTGACATTATATCAAGACGGAAGATCAGTAGGAGATGCTGAACTGTCAGAAACCTCGGATGGCTATATTTCAGCAGTTATACCTAAGGGTAATTATACAGTGCAATTAAGCTATGAAAACAAGGAAATGGATATAACAGTGCTCATTGCCATATTCACAACAATAATTACATCGGCAGCAACCATTTATTTGTTTTTGGATAAAAGCTCCAAGACAATTAGCACTTGATTTGTATATATCGCTTCGACTGCCACAACTGCACGGACGCTTTGCCACAACTTGTCGCTGACTTACCGTTGGCAATCAGCGACAAGTTCGTGGATATATTGTGCGGTTCAATAGTGGCAAGAGCGCGGTTTTGTAACCGTTAAAGTGCGGTTTTAAGTCAGTGCAGTTGCGGTTCTGTGGGCGGTATATACATTTTTCTATCCAAAATAAACCCCATAATACCTGCAAGCCTTTATCATAAAATCCTCGCTCACATCAAAATGTTGCGCAAGCAGATAAATACTGTCCAGATTTTTCTTTATGGCTTTGATAAGCTCGCTTTTCGGTATCAGATTTTCTATCGCCCACTTGTCTGCACGGTATTCATGCTGTGAGATGTTGTCTGCTGTGGCGTATCTGTTGTAAAATGCACCCTTTATGCAGTGACCTATCTCGTGAGCAGTGCGCTCCTTCAAAAGCCTTGCGGGCGTCTGGCTGTCTATGCCGATCGCACAGCCTCCTGCGCCAAAAAGCGATATCGCCCCGCACTTTGGACAATCAATAAAATCTATAGTTATGTTCTCTCTACTGCAAATATCATACAATTCCTGTATGTTCGTCATCTCTCACTTTTCACCAGCCTTTCTGCGCTTTGCTTCCTCTCTGAGCATGACCATTTCTGCATACTGCTTGACCTCGTCAAACATTTCGTCTGTCACTCCAAGCGTGCCGTTGAATAATGCATATTTCAGCTTCGTGTCAAAATCTTCTTCCCTGCCAGATATAAGATATTGTACGCTCACTCCAAATCTGTTCGCTATCTTTGTAGAATTCTCTGCGGACAGTCGTTCCGTCCTGCCTTTGCTCAGCTCAGATAAACAACTCCTCGTTATAGACAGCTCCTTGCACATCTGCGATACCGTAATATGGTTCTCCTCGCATAGTTCTTTTATCCTTTTGTACATTTCGGTCATATTTTCTTCCTCCAATTGTGACCATTTCACAAAAATACAGAAAACTGTATCAAATTTGCTGATAGCTATTGACTTTTGCAGAAACCTGTAGTATACTATATGTATCGTTAGTACAGATATCTGCATAAAATCTGGCTTTGATATAATTATAATACATTTCTCTGTAAAAGTCAAGAGGATAAACCGCCCCCCTTTTTGACATCTCCGCCCCGAGAAATATACAGAAAACGGTTATCTGAAATGTCATTGCTTTATTTTATTTACAGTATATCATACTAACTGTCCAAATGTCTGTACAAAAAGGCGAAAGGAGAAAAATGTACGATAATATAGATTATTCCGTAGAGGTAAATTCAATAAAAAGGCTTGCGCCCTCAGCGAGCCGATATAATTTCAGAAGCGGTGGAAGCAGAGTTAATACAGCCGCACTGCGAAAGCTTTCACAGTATCGCAAACTAAGGTGGCAGGAGTGGAAGCTTAAAGAAGATATCTGCGAGATGTCCTCACAACTTGCAGCAGTAGGGGAGTATTGCGGACGGATAGCCCACCGTGGCAGAAAGCTCACCGACCTGTGGCTTGAGCTTGCCAAAGTGCAGCTGCGATTGAGAGAATGCGAGGAGCTTGCAGAAAAAATGCCAAAACGCTACCGTGCCGTGGTGAAAAGCAGATACTTCGACGGCAGCAAAAAACACCCGCCTGAGTGGGGAAGTTCCGCCGCAGAGTTCGGCTTTCCCTTTGGAGGAGAAGAACTGCGCAGGCGAGTGACAAAGTGCCTGAATGAAATATGCAATTAATAAAACACCTTACACAAGGTAAGGTTTAAATGCTCGCCACGGCGAACATATAGCTTTCCCAGCATATCATGCCTATGGGCGGAAATAAAAAAATCCGCTACCATAAATGATAGCGGATTTGGTGCAGGTGCAAGCACCCACAAAGTAAAAATAACAATTAACTACACCTAGCGGCGTAATAGTAAGATTTAAAAGAAAGATGGGCGTAAAATGCCCACCACGGCGAACATATAACTCTCCCAGCATATCACGCCTATGGGCGGAAATAAAAAATCCGTTACTATAAATGATAGCGGATTTGGTGCAGGTGCAAGCACCAACAAAGTAAAAATAACAACTCAACTACACCAAGCGGCGTAGTCGTAAGATTTAAAAGAAAGTTGAGCGTAAAATGCCCGCCACGGCGAGTGGCTGGTGCGCCTGACAGGAATCGAACCTGCGACCTCAAGAGTCGGAGTCTTGCGCTCTATCCAACTGAGCTACAGACGCATATAAGGAGCGGAAATCCGCTCCTTGTTTTTTTATAAATTTTTTATCTAAGCTTAGCTCCGCATGGCAAGTCCTGATCCGGGAAAATAACGCTTGCCGCACCGTCAGGTGTGTCAGCCGCACATATCATGCCGTTTGACTCAACTCCGCAAAGCTTCACAGGCTTCAGATTGGCTACAATAACTACCTTCTTGCCAATAAGATCTTCAGGCTTGTACCATGCCGCAATGCCCGATACTACCTGCCTGCCGCCAAAACCATCGTCAAGCTGTAAGCAAAGAAGCTTCTTGGACTTCTTTACCTTCTCGCAGTCCTTAACAAGAGCAACTCTCAGATCTACCTTTGCAAAATCATCTATGGTTATCTCGTCAGCTATAGGCGCAGGCTCAAATCCATCATCAGCCTTTTCCTCAGGCTCTGCATTGCTGCCTATTATCTTGTTAAGCTCCTCTATCTCCTTGTCAACGTCAATTCTTGGGAAGATGATCTCACCCCTGTGAACTGTAACGTCAGCAGGAAGTACACCAAACTTGCCAGCGTTCTCGTATGTGATGTCGCTCTCAGCCGCACCTATCTGCTCCCATACCTTTGGCATTGTTGTAGGCATAAAGTTGCTGAGAAGCGTTGATACTATCCTGATAGTTTCAAGCAGATTGTAAAGAACTGTCGCCAGTCTTGCCTTTTTGCTCTCGTCCTTGCCAAGTACCCATGGAGCTGTCTCGTCAATGTACTTGTTAGCCCTGGATACTACCTTGAATATTTCAGCCAAAGCATTGTTTATCTGAGTCTTGTCCATGAACTCGTCGACCTTTGCTCTAAGCTCTTCAGCCTCAGCTATAAGCTCAGCGTCAAATTCGCCGACCTCTCTGTCAGCAGGAAGCGTGCCGCCAAAATATTTGTCAGCCATAGCTACAGTTCTTGAAACAAGATTGCCAAGACCATTTGCAAGGTCAGAGTTTATTCTGTTTATCATTATCTCGTTTGAGAATGAGCTGTCTGCACCCAAAGCCATTTCACGAAGAATGTGGTATCTGATAGCGTCAGCACCATATCTCTCGCCAAGAATGAACGGGTCAACAACGTTGCCCAAAGACTTGGACATCTTCTGTCCGTTGAATGTTATCCAGCCATGTACAGCAAGATGCTTAGGCAGTGGAAGATCAAGCGCCATAAGCATTGCAGGCCAAATGATAGCGTGGAATCTCATGATATCCTTTGCGACCATGTGAACGTCAGCAGGCCAGAACTTGTCAAAATCATTGTACTGCTCGTTCCAGAAACCAAGTGCAGAAATATAGTTAGAAAGTGCGTCTATCCAAACGTAAACAACGTGCTTGTCATCAAATGTAACAGGAATACCCCACTTGAAAGTGGTCCTTGATACACAAAGATCCTCAAGACCGGGCTTGATAAAGTTGTTTACAAGCTCAGTGGCTCTTGTCTTTGGCTGGAGATAATCTGTCTCAGTGAGAAGCTTCTCTATCCTCTCAGCAAAAGGCGACATCTTGAAGAAGTAAGCCTCCTCCTTAGCCTCTGTTACCTCTCTGTGACACTCAGGACAACAGCCGTTCTCATCAAGCTGTGACTCAGTCCAGAAGCTTTCGCAAGGGGTGCAGTATTTGCCCTTGTATTCGCCCTTGTAAATGTAGCCCTTGTCATAAAGAGCCTTGAAGATCTTCTGAACAGTTTCAATGTGATAATCGTCAGTAGTTCTGATGTATCTGTCATAGCTGATGTTCATGTAGCTCCAAAGCTTTTTGAAAGTCTTGACTATCTCATCAACATATTCCTTAGGTGTAACACCCTTTTCAGCAGCCTTCTGTTCGATTTTCAGACCATGCTCGTCAGTGCCTGTGAGGAACATGACATCATAGCCCTGCATACGTCTGTATCTGGCAATAGAATCGCAGGCAACAGTGGTGTAGCAGTGACCGATATGAGGATTACCTGAAGGGTAGTATATCGGGGTAGTGATATAAAACGGTTTTTTCTCCATATAAAGGACCTCCGTAAAAGAATTTGCATAAGCAGCATTTCTTATATTATACTACTTTACAGTGGTTTCGTCAAGCGGTAAAGCGATTTAAGTGAGGAGTTAGGAGTGAGGAATGAGGAATGAGCAAAGCCTACCAAAGTTGTGCCCCCTGCATCGAGCGTAGCGAGAGATAAAACGCAGGCTCAAGCCCGGCGTTAGAGGGCTTGCAGGGTCAAGGGACAGAGTCCCTTGCGGAGTTTGAGGCAGAGCCTCATTCGGCGTAAGCCGACAAGGTGCAGATTAAGTGAAAAAAGCAAAAGAAAGTATGTACTATTATAAATGTAATATCGGAGCACAAAATCTGCACCGCCCACCCTCGCCCTGAGCAAATGTAAATCCGCAAAGAGCGTAGCGATTTTGCGGCATAACAAACCATAGCAATCAAATGTAGGGGCTGGCGCCCTCGACAGCCCACCCCCCTTGACATTTCGCATTATTGTTTATCTCACAACCCTTGATAACCCCACAAACATCGGTAGGGGCGAACATCGTTCGCCCGTGCTCAGAACTTGCATAAATTCTGAATCATAGAGGACACCACCCGATTTGTGCTGATTTAACAAATAATTCATACACATTTCGTATAAAAATGCTATAATAAAAAGGTTAAAGTATAAATTCTAAGAAAAAGTAATTCTAAGGTGGGAATCGTAAAATGGAAGAAGTAAGAGAAAATAAAATGGGAACGCAGCCCATAGGCGATCTGCTGTTCAAAATGTCCCTGCCGATCATGATATCCATGCTCGTGCAGGCGCTCTATAATATCGTTGACAGCATATTCGTTGCCAAAATAAGCGAGGACGCACTCACTGCCGTGTCACTGGCTTTCCCTGTGCAAAATCTTATGATAGCCCTCGGTGCAGGCACTGGTGTCGGTATCAACGCACTGCTGTCAAAATCACTTGGTGAGAAGAATTTCAAGCAGGCTAACAGCGCCGCCAATAACGGCATTTTCCTTTGCCTTGTGAACTTCGCTATCTTCGTGGTTTTCGGTGCATTTTTCACTGAGATCTTCTATCGCTCACAAACCTCAAGCAAAATAATTATCGAATATGGCGACCAGTACCTCACTGTCATCAGCCTGCTAAGTATCGGTCTTTTCTGTCAGATGACTATGGAAAAGCTTTTGCAGGCAACAGGTAAAACTATCTATTCAATGTATACTCAGGGAATAGGCGCAGTGATAAATATTATCCTCGACCCTTGCTTTATCTTTGGCGTGGGCTTCTTCCCTAAGTGGGGCGTAACAGGTGCGGCTGTGGCTACCTGTATCGGTCAGTTCACCGCTGCAGCCTTCGGACTTTTCTTTAATATGAAGTTCAACAAAGAGATAACCATAAACCTTGTGAAGTATAGACCGCAGGCAAAAATAATCAAGAAGATCTACGCTGTCGGTCTGCCGTCCATCATAATGCAGTCTATCTCTTCTATCATGACATACGGCATGAATAAAATACTTATCGGCTTCTCAAACACTGCCGCCGCAGTTTTCGGTGTGTATTTCAAGCTTCAGAGCTTCGTTTTCATGCCTGTTTTCGGACTTAATAACGGTCTTATCCCTATCGTTGCCTATAACTATGGTGCAAGAAAGAAAAAGCGTATCACAGGTGCAATAAAATACGCCATGATATATTCTGTGTCTATCATGATAGTCGGAACTATCATAATGCAGATTTTCCCTGCACAGCTTCTGAAACTCTTTGACGCAAGCGATAATATGCTAAGCATAGGCGTAACAGCCCTGCGTATAATCAGCACACACTTCTTCTTCGCAGGCTTTGATATAATCATAATCTCATCATTGCAGGCTCTCGGCAGGGGACTTTCCTCTATGCTCGTTTCATTTACAAGACAGCTTGTTGTGCTTCTTCCTGTGGCGTATCTTCTTTCCCTTACAGGCAAGCTTGACGCTATTTGGTGGGCGTTCCCGATAGCCGAAATATTCTCGATCCTGGCGTCGCTGTTTTTCCTTAGAAGAGCCTACAACGCTGAAATAAAACCAATGGCAGACTAACTAGGAGGTATTTTTATGCGTCTTATTTTTATCAGACACGGCGATCCCGATTACGTTCATGATACCCTTACAGAAAAGGGCAAGCGTGAAGCAGAGCTTCTTGCACAGCGTGTAAAGAATTGGGACGTTTCAAAGTTCTATGTTTCTCCCCTTGGCAGAGCGCAGCTCACAGCGGAATATTCCCTGAAACTTCGTGGGGATACCGCTGAAACTCTCCCATGGCTGAGAGAATTTAACGGCATAATACCCACCTCTGACGGAGGACATCGTATCCCATGGGATATGTACCCCACCGAATGGGCGGATAAAGAGATATACTATGACCAAAATAATTGGTTCAAGTCCGACTATATGCAGACAGGCAATGTTGAAGAACAGCTTAAATGGGTGCATGAGGGTATTGATAAGCTTCTTGCCGACCATGGTTATATCCACGAGAACGGTATGTTTCGCATCGAGAAGCACAGCGATGAAACCCTTGTGTTCTTCTGTCACTTCGCCGTATCAATGGTGATAATAGGACATATTCTTGGCATTTCCACCATGAATATGTGGCACGGCTTCAATATGCAGCCTACCTCTGTGACGGTCCTCGGCTGTGAAGAGCGTGAGGGCGACTATGGCTTTTTCAGATGCCACGTCATGGGCTGTACAAAGCACCTTGCAGGCGGCAACGAGCCTATCTCCAACGCAGGCTACTTCACCGACGTTTTTCAGGATTAAATAAACCCGTAAGGGTGACTTTTTCGCTCGCATATTATTGCATACAAAAATATCCTCTAACCGCTCTGTTATTTCAGGGCGGTTATTTTATTGTGCGAAACCTTAGTTTAATATAATAAAACAGTCAAAGAAAACGTTTTCTTCTAAATATGACTATCGTTAGATAACAACATATTCATAATTTGTGAAAAAGCACAACAAAAGCTTCGTGTTTTCGTTGATTTTTTAGCTTACTTTATGTAAACTAAATGCTTTTACCCCCTTGACTTTACTTTCAAAAGGGCTTATAATATCCCATAGCTTAAAAAGAGTATGGGTTTCATATTTTTATATATGTGCCTATGAGAGCATGAAGTTTAGAAGAATAAAAGGAGAGTGAAAGAATATGTTCCAGCTTCAATGGATATGGCACAATCTGAAAGGCTACCGAAAATTCTATGTAACAGCCCTTGTGCTGTCTATCGTATGCAACGCCCTGTATCTTACCACACCTTATTTCAGCAAAGAGCTTGTGGATAAGTTTCTTTCAAGCAAGGACGCACTTTTTAATCTTGAGCATGAAAGAAAGCTGTTCTGGCTGCTGCTTGCAGGCATGGTGGGCTTTACCTTGGTTAGAACTATCTGTCAGTACACCTGCAACATGACCTATGAATTATCATCTCAGGGCATGATATACAGAATAAGGACACACCTTTTCAGACGTATCGAAAATCAGGATATGGAGTTTTATGACCGCAACCGCACAGGCGACCTTATGACAAGACTCACAGGCGACCTTGATATGGTGCGCCATGCAGTGGCATTCGTTTTTAAAGGTATGCTTGAATCATGTTCGCTGTTTATAGCCTCATCAGTTTATTTTTTTATGGTAAGCTGGAAAATGGCACTTCTTCTGCTGGCTGTTACACCGTTTATATTCGGTGTGGTGGTGCTTCTTGATAAAAAGGCAAAGCCGGTCTACGTTGACCTTCGTGAGAAACTGTCTAAAATGAATACAGACGCTCAGGAGAACATCTCAGGCAACAGAGTTGTAAAAGCCTTCGCCCGTGAGGACTATGAGATAGAAAAGTTCCAAAAAGCCAATAAAGAATATTCTGACGCCAACAAAAAAGCGTCACTGCTGTGGCTTAAATTCTTCCCTTATATGGAAGCTTTCGCAAACGCCTTGTCAGTTGTAATGCTCCTTGGCGGTGGATTTTTCCTTATAAAAGGGGAAATAACAATGGGCGAGTATGTTGCTATCTCAGGACTTATCTGGGGCATCGCAAACCCTGTCAGAAACCTTGGTATCTATGTGAACGATATGCAAAGGTTCATGGCTTCCGCAATGAAGGTCATCGAGATATACTATGCAAGACCTATCATCACCGACCGTGAAGACGCAGTTGACCAGACAGAAAGGCTTCACGGAGATGTCGAGTTCAAGGACGTTACCTTTAAGTTTGGCAAGCATATAGTCCTTGACGACGTGAATTTCAAAATAAAAGCAGGTCAGACAGTTGCCATAATGGGCGAAACAGGTTCAGGCAAGACTTCGCTTATAAATCTCATTCCAAGATTTTATGATACCAACTCAGGAGAAGTCCTTGTGGACGGTGTGAATGTAAGAAAGCGTAAGCTCTCACAGCTCCGCTCACAAATAGGCATGGCAACGCAGGACGTTCTGCTTTTCTCAGATACCATAGACGGCAATATCGCATACGGCGACTCTGATATGTCCGAAGAGGACGTTAAGCACTATGCAAAGCTTGCGGCGGCAAACGAGTTCGTTGAGAAAATGCCTGACGGCTATGAAACTATCGTAGGCGAGCGTGGCGTAGGTCTTTCAGGCGGACAAAAGCAAAGACTTTCCCTTGCAAGAGCCTTAGCCATAAAGCCTGCTATTCTTATCCTTGACGATACCACCTCCGCCGTGGATATGGAAACAGAAAAGTATATTCAGGACAGCCTTAGAAACCTCGATTTTCCATGTACAAAGATAATAATAGCCCAGCGTATCTCCTCCACCAAAGACGCTGATATGATAATAATCCTCGATGACGGCAAGATAACCGAAATGGGTACTCATGATGAGCTTATCGCCAAAAAGGGATACTATTACGAGGTGTTCAAGCTACAGAACGATGGCTTCGGAAAGGAGGCGGTCTAAATGGCAAGAAACCGTTATGACGTTGACGAAGTTCTTGAAACCCCATTTGACTTCGCCCACCTGAAACGCTCCTTTGTGTATATCAAAAAATATAAGGGCAAAATGATAACCGCCCTTATGCTGAGCGTGTTCGCCGCAATATCAGGACTTCTCGGACCGCTCATCACCCAGTACGCTCTTGATAATACCATACCGCAGAAAAATATGGGACAGCTCGTCCTGCTCACCCTCGCATTTATCGGCACTATAGCCGTGTCCATAACATTCTCCACTATCCGTTCAAGGATAATGACAGTTGTTGGTCAGGATATAATCTTCGATATCCGTACCGACCTTTTCAAGCATTTGCAGGAGCTTCCATTTGAGTATTACGATAACCGCCCACACGGCAAAATTCTTATAAGAGTTGTAAACTATGTAAACTCCGTGTCGGATATGCTCTCAAACGGTATCATCAATGTTATACTCGAGTGCCTTAATATGCTTTTCATCATGATTTTCATGTTCTTTGTGAATGTGAAGCTGTCATTGGTGGTGCTTTCGGGTCTGCCGATATTTGCAGTCATAATGATGATGATAAAGAAAAGACAGCGTAAAGCATGGCAGGACGTTTCAAACAAATCCTCAAACCTTAACGCCTATTTGCAGGAAAACATCACAGGCGCAAGAGTGACCCAGATATTCACCCGTGAGGAAGAAAACGCCCAGATATTCGACAGACTTTCCGAGAAATATCGTAAAAGCTGGATAAACGCCGTGAAATATTCTAACCTTGTTTGGCCTGCTACCGACAACGTTTCTACTCTTGTGAGAGCCGCAATATTCGTGGTGGGTCTGCTTGTTCTGACCCCTGCGGCAGTGAGCCTTGGAACTATCGTTGCCATGACAAGCTATGCTTCAAGCTTCTGGCAGCCTATCATGAACCTGTCAAACATCTTCAATAACTTCATCAACAATATCGCATACCTTGAGCGTATCTTTGAGACCCTTGACGAGCCTGCCACTATCGCAGACAAGCCGAACGCTCAGGAGATCGGTGATATCACAGGCGAGGTAAAATTTGATGACGTTACATTCAGCTATGAGCAGGGCAAAACAGTTTTGGAGCATATCTCCTTTGACGTTAAGCCGGGCGAAAGCGTTGCCCTCGTTGGACCAACAGGCGCAGGAAAATCTACAGTAGTTTCTCTCCTGTCAAGATTTTATGACCTGGACAGCGGTAAAATAACCATAGACGGCAAGGATATAAGTCAGGCGACCTTGCATTCCCTCCGCTCACAAATGGGCATAATGCTTCAGGACAGCTTTATTTTCAGCGGCACTATTTACGATAATATCCGCTACGGCAGACTTGACGCAACGGAAGAAGAAATAAGAGAAGCCGCAAAGATAGTCTGCGCAGACGAGTTCATAAGCGAAATGAAAGACGGCTATATGACCGAGGTCAACGAGCGTGGCTCAAAGCTTTCAGGCGGACAGAAACAGCTTATCTCCTTTGCAAGAACGCTCCTCTCCGACCCGAAAATACTTGTCCTTGACGAAGCAACTTCATCAATAGACGCACGAACAGAAAAGCTCCTTCAGCAGGGACTTCAAAGACTTCTTGTTGGCAGAACTTCATTTATTATCGCACATAGACTTTCCACTATCAAAAACTGCGATAAGATAATGTATATCGACAACAAAGGCATTGCCGAGTGCGGCACTCATGACCAGCTTATCGCAAAGAAAGGCGAATATTACAAGCTTTATACCGCACAGCATATGGACGAATAAAATAGCATAAAAACACGGGCGAACACTGCCCCCTGCAAATGTGGCTATCCACATCTGTAGGGGCGAACAGCGTTCGCCCGTTTGTTATTTCACCCTGTTATCACGTTGTTTATCTTTACTTTATCGCTATCTTATCCAACGTTTCCCCAACCTTGTCATGGATAACAAGGTCGCAGGAGCCGTCCATGGAAGTCTTGTCCCGATTTATCAGCACAAGATTATCCCCCTGAAAATATCTCACCATTCCAGCCGCTGGATAAACTGTCAGAGAAGTGCCTGCAATAATAAGCGTGTCGCACTGAGATATATCTCTCACCGCCTCCGTCACAGTTTTATCATCAAGCCCCTCCTCATAAAGCACAACATCAGGCTTTATTATTCCGCCGCAGGTGCATTTCGGAATGCCTGTGCTGTTTAAAATATCCTCCGCAGTGTAGAATTTTCCGCAGTCCATGCAGTAGTTGCGGTGTACGCTTCCGTGAAGCTCCAGCACCTTTTTGCTTCCTGCCGCCGTGTGAAGTCCGTCAATATTCTGCGTTATCACCGAAGAAAGTATGCCTGCCCTCTCCATTTCCGCAAGCTTGTAATGCGCCTTGTTAGGCTTTGCCGTCAGACAAAGCATTTTGTCACGGTAAAAATCATAAAATGCCTTTGTGTGCCGCATGAAAAACGTGTGGCTGAGTATCTGCTCAGGGGGATAATCATATTTCTGATTGTAAAGTCCGTCCACCGACCGAAAATCAGGAATGCCGCTCTCTGTTGATACCCCTGCTCCTCCGAAAAATACTATCCTGTGTGACTTGTCTATTATCTGCTGCAGCTCCATTTCTATCACTCCTATGAAAAATGCGGTCTATACCGAAGCACAGACCGCATTGATTATTTACGATATTAGTCGATCTTAACGATCCAGCCGAACTCGTCTGGTATCTTGCCCCACTGAATGCCTGTCATTGTATCATAAAGCATCTGTGAAACAGGGCCGATCTTGTTGTTGTTTATCTCCATTACCTTGTCGCCCCACTTAAGATGACCAACAGGTGAGATAACAGCAGCAGTGCCTGTGCCGAATACCTCGTCAAGCTTTCCGTTGTCATAAGCCTCAGCGATCTCCTCGATAGAGATCTTTCTCTCGCTTACCTTGTAGCCCTTCTTCTTGCATATCTCGATAGCAGACTTTCTTGTGATACCGGGGAGAACAGAGCCAAGAAGCTGTGGTGTAACAACTTCGCCGTCAATAACGAAGAAGATGTTCATTGAGCCAACTTCCTCAACATACTTTCTCTCAACACCATCAAGCCAAAGTACCTGCTCGTAATCCTGCTCGTGAGCTTCTTCCTGACCCGCAAGCGAGATAGCGTAGTTAGCGGCTGTCTTAGCAAAACCTGTACCGCCTCTTACGGCTCTTACATACTTGTTCTCAACATAGATCTTAACAGGGTTAAGACCGGTTGAATAGTAAGCGCCTGAAGGTGAAAGAATAATGATGAACAGATAGTGGTCAGCAGGCTTAACACCTACATATGGGTCAACTGCGATGATAAATGGTCTGATGTAAAGGGAAGCACCCTCAGTGTGAGGAACCCAGTCCTGCTCCATTTTAACAAGAGTTTTCAGAGCGTAGAGCATATCTTCTTCGTTTATCTTAGGGATGACCATTCTCTCAGCAGAGTTGTTCATTCTCTTGAAGTTCTCCTGCGGTCTGAAAAGCTGAACAGAGCCGTCAGCAGTACGATAAGCCTTAAGGCCCTCGAATATCTCCTGACCGTAGTGCAGGCACATAGCAGCAGGGGAGAGTGAAAGGTCGCCGTAAGGCACGATCCTAGCGTCATGCCAACCCTGACCTGCGTCATAATTCATAACAAACATATGGTCAGTAAAAATGTGACCGAAACCAAGCTTTGTCTCATCAGCCGGTTTTTCCTTTGGAGTAGTGGTACGTTCGATCTTGATATCTAACATACAGATCCTTCTTTCTTAAATTAATGATCGGCTCGGCAAGCGAACCTTTACCACATATATTATAATACTTATTGTGATCTTTTTCAAGAGGTTTTGCAAAAAAAAATTCTTTGTCACAGGAAAAATATGCAGGATAACATTTTGAAAACTGCATTTTTATACAACTGTATGAAAACTGTTGAGAAATCGTCATAAAATTGTCTTTATATTGTAGGAAATACTCCTTGAAAAAAAGGTGATAGTGTTGTATAATAGGGTAAAATAAATGTGAAACGAGTATATTATAATAAGGACATATAAGGAAAGGTAATGTTATGAACGATAGAGAAAGAAAGGATAATGAGCTTGGTATAGATCTTGATATGAAAGGTCTTACCCTCGACAGCGATGAAGCCGCAAAGCCGCAGGCGCAGAACCGCCCTATGAGCCATGAGGATATGGCAAGAATGATCGCTAAAAATATGGCAATGCAGGACGGCGGCTTTGACGAGCCTATCACTCCCGTAAGAGGAGTTTCAGACTTTGGCGAGGAAACTACCAAACCTAAAAAGCCCAAAACAACTGAAACACGCAGTAAAAATGCAAAGCCTGCATCAAAGCAGACTTCAAAGAGCGGCTCAAAGAATGGAAAAAAGAAGAAAAAGAAGTCCTCGTCAGGAAAGACTGTCGCAATAGCAATATGCTCAGTTGTTGGCGTTATGATAGTCGCCGCAGGTGGCTTCTATCTGTGGGGCATGAATTCGTATAAGGATAGATTTCTTGGAAATACATATATAAACGGCATCGAGGTCAGCGGAAAGACCAAGGCGGAAGCCTATAAGCTCGTAAGCGAGCAGGCTGTTATCCCAAAAGCCATCACCGTTACAAAGAAAGACGGAACAACATTTTCCATAAAGCTGTCTGAAATAGGCTATAACGATAATACTCAAAACCTTATCACACAGTATTATACTCAGCAAAACCACTATTCATGGTTCTCTTCTGCCATGAAGCGTACGGATTTCACTTTTGAATCTAAGTTCAAGTATGATAAGGCTAAGCTTGAAAAGGTGCTGAAAAGAAAGGTGCTTGACTCTCAAAGCACAAAAGATCCTGAAGACGCCTATATCAAAAAAGACGACGACAACAGCTATGTTGTGGTAAAAGAAACCACGGGCGACGCTGTGGAGGAGGATAAGATAGACGAGCTTTATTCCTATGTGGAAAATCAGCTTGACGACGGCAGCTTTGACGTTGATATCTCAAAGGCAGATTGCTATAAAAAGCCTGCCATAACAGCGGATATGCTTGAAGAGACCTGCAAGAAGCTCAATAACCTTAACGATATCGAGATAACATTCGATTTTATCTACACCACCGAAACTCTCACGGGTGATACTATCATGGATTGGATAACCTTTGATGAGGATAACGCCGAAGCAGGCTATACAGTTGATGAAGATAAGGCAATGGCATATGTTGAAGACCTTGCAGATAAGTATGATACCTTTGGCAAGGACAGAGAGTTCAAGACCACAAAGCGTGGAACTATCACTATCTCCGAGGGCCAGGGCTGTTACGGCTGGTGGATAGACCAGCAAAAGACCTGCGACCTTATCGTAGACCTTGTTGAAAAGGGCGAGTCTGCCGAAACAGAGCCTGTCTACTATGTAAACCCTGACTCAGCCTATGAGTATACCTGCAATAAGGATTGGCGTACAGCCGATAAGGATTACGGCAACACTTATATTGAGGTAGACCTTACTGCGCAGCATTTGTGGTATTATAAAGACGGCAAGCTCACAATGGAGTCTGATATAGTTTCAGGCTATCCAAGCAAGTCAAGAAATACCCCTGGCGGTGTTTATAAGCTTTGGTATAAGGAAAAGGGCAAGACTCTGAGAGGCTCAGCAGACGGACAGTCTTACGCTTCATATGTTGACTATTGGAACAACGTTTCCACTATCGGCATAGGCCTTCACGACGCATCATGGCAGAACGGCAACTTTGGCGGTGAGCGTTATAAGTCAAGCACATGGGGCTCACACGGCTGTATAAATATGCCTTTAGATAAAGCAAAATACGTTTATGAAAAAATAGATATGGGTACTCCTGTATTTATGTATTGGTAAGAGATAATAGCAAGGCAATACGGACAACTCGTATTGCCTTTGCTTTTAGTTTAAGTTAGGAGAATTTATGTATATTACAGATGAAGACAACCCACGCCTGCCATTTCTGCGTGATAAAACTTCAAAGCTCACCACCTCACCGGGCTGTTATATAATGAAAGACAAAATGAAAAAGATAATCTATATCGGCAAGGCGAAAAATCTCCGCAACCGTGTGACATCTTATTTCAGAAAGGGACAGGATCACCTGCCAAAGGTGTGGAAAATGGTGTCCCACGTCTATGACTATGACTTCATCGTCACCGACTCTGAGTTTGAAGCCCTGGTGCTGGAGTGCTCTCTTATAAAGCAGTATACCCCGAAGTATAATATCCTGCTGAAAGACGATAAGGGCTATAGCTATATCAGGGTCACAAATGAGGACTATCCACGCCTGCAAGCCGTCCTGCAAAAATACGATGACGGAGCAGAGTATATAGGACCCTATACAAGTTCATTCGCAGTAAAACAAGCCGTTATCGAAGCCAATAAAGTCTTTATGCTCCCTACCTGCACCCGAAAATTTCCGCAGGATTTCAGAAAACAGCGTCCCTGCCTTAATATGCACATAAAGCAGTGCATGGGCGTTTGCACAGGAAAATTCTCCAAAGAGGAGTATAATTCTATAGTACGTCAGGCGGTGGACTATATCCGAAACGGCTCGTCAGATTCAGTTGAAAGACTCACCGATGAAATGAACAAAGCCGCTGAGGAGCTTGACTTTGAGCTTGCCGCAAAGCTTCGTGACCGTATCCAAGCCATACAGAAAGCCGCTGAAAGTCAGAAGATAATTAATGACGATATTCGTGACACTGATATAATCGCCATTGCTCAAAATGGCGAAATGGCTTGTGCCAGCGTTATAATGTATCGTGGGGGCAGACTTTTTGATAAGGCTTCCTATTTTCTTGGAGAGAAAGATGACAGCGTAAAAATGCGTGAAGATTTTCTCATGCAGTATTATTCCTCCAAAGACAGCATACCGAAAGATATCCTCCTTGACGAGGATATCACAAACGGCGAGATAATCGAGAAATTTCTCCGTCAGAAGTATGACCATGCCGTGAATATCTCTACTCCGAAAAGAGGACAGTTTCTCCGCCTTACCACCCTTGCAAAAAGCAATGCCACCGAGTATCTCTCCATAAAAGTCGGCAGAACGAGCCGTGAGATAACCGCCCTTGAGGAGCTTGCCAAAGCATTGGGACTTCCCAAGACCCCGAAATATATCGAGTGCTACGATATATCAAATCTCGCTTCTACAAATATGGTCGCAGGCATGGTGGTCTTTGAAAACGGCAGACCATGCAAGAAGTATTATAAAAAGTTTTCTATTAAAACAGTTGCAGAGCAAAATGACTATGCCTGTATGCAGGAGGTCATAGAACGTCGCTTTAGAAACTACTTTGATAAAACAGACGAGGGCTTTTCCATTATGCCTGACCTTATCTTGCTCGACGGTGGAAACGGCCACGTCAATGCCGTTGAGCCTGTCTTAGAGCGAATGGGTGTGACCTGCCCATTGTTCGGACTTGTGAAAGACTCCAAGCACCGCACAAGAGCAGTCGCCACAGGCGGCGGAGAAATAAGCCTTGCAAAGTGCAGAGCGGCGTTCAATCTTGTTACCGCCATTCAGGACGAGGTGCACAGAGTAGCCATAACCTATCAGGCGCAGAAACATAAAAAGAATGCCCACCGACTTGAAATAACCAAGGTCAAAGGCATAGGCGATAAAAAAGCCGCAAAGCTAATAACCGAGTATAAGACCAAAGAGGCTCTCAAAAAAGCCACAGCAGAGGAGCTTGCAAAGACCGCAGGTGTGAATATAGACACCGCAAGAGAGCTTAAAGAAATAATCGACGAAATGTAGGGATAGAATTGATAGAAAATACCAAAGACATAGACGAGCTTGAATTTATAAACAGCTTTTCCCATTCAGGTAAGCCAGTGAAAGACTTATCCAGAATAAAAGCCTTGCTTTCCGACCTTGGCGATCCGCAGGACAGCCTTAAATTCGTTCATATCGCCGGAACCAACGGCAAAGGTTCAATGGCGCAGATGTTCAGCGAGGTCTTTCAGTGCGCAGGGCTGAGAACAGGGCTTTTCACCTCGCCTTATATAATAAGCTATACCGACAGGATAAAAATAAACGGCATTGATATTCCAAAGCCTGCCCTTGCGAAAATGGCAAAGCGTGTCAAAGCCGTCACCGATATGCACTGCGACCGTGAGAATTTCTCTCAGTTTGAAATAACCACCGCCATAGCTTTCCTCTATTTTGCCGAGGAAAACTGCGATATAGTCGTCCTTGAAACAGGTCTTGGGGGACTTTTGGACAGCACCAACGTTATAAAAACCCCTGTCATAACAGTCATAGGATCAGTGGACTTTGACCACACCGCCATTTTAGGTGACACCTTGGAGAAAATAGCCTATCAGAAAGCAGGCATTATAAAACCCCACTGTCCATGCGTTTTGAGCGCAGGCAATGACATGAAAGTTATCCGCACCGTCAGAGAGCAGGCAGTAAAAAATCTTTCTCAGCTGGTTATCCCCGACATCAATCAGCTCAAACTTATAAGCTGTGACGTTTTCGGCTCAAAGTTTGAGTTCAAAGGACAGCCCTATGAAGTCACAATGGGCGGCGCACATCAGGTGCTGAACGCCATGAGCGTCATAAGCGGAATACGCCTTATCAACGATACCATGAAAATTCCACAGGATAAAATTTTTGAGGGCATCAAAAAAGCCCAGCTCCAAGGCAGAGTGCAGATACTCAGCCGTGAGCCGCTTTTGGTACTGGACGGCGCACACAATCCCGACGGTCTGTCAGCCTTGGCAGGCGTATTGGAGCATTGTGAAAAACACCCATGCTACGCTGTTATGGGAATGTGCAGGGATAAAAACATCACCGAGGCGGTAAAGAAACTCATACCGTATGTAGACAAATTCTACACAGTTGACGGTTTCAGCGACAGAGCCGAAACTGCCTCTGACCTTGCCGACATCATAACCAACGCAGGCGGCAGGGCAGAGCAAAGTCCAAAGCCTGCCCTTGAAATGGCACGTCAGCTAATAAACGAGAATCCTCACGGAGTGAATCTTATATGCGGTTCGCTTTTCCTCTGTGCCCAGGTGCTTAATGAAATGAAAGATGATTAACGTACATCAGTAGGGGCGACCTCAGGTCACCCCTACATCTTATTCGGGCAAGTTCTTTCGCCGCAAAATCGCTGTCGCTCTTTGCGGAATTCACTTTGTTTAATGGGATAGAAAAAAAAGCGGTGCAGAGATTTTTTCTCCGACACCGCTTTGTTGTTTCTTTTACTTTGTTATGCTTTTAAGTCTTTTTCTGCACCGCTTGTAGGCTTACGCCTATTGAGGCTCTGCCTCAAGCTCCGCAGGGGCTTTGCCCCTTGACCCCACAAGCCCTCTGGCGCCGGGCTTGACCGTGCGCTTTATCTCTCGCTTCGCTCGGTTTCTTCTATTCTTTTTCTGATTTATTTCTCAATAGCCGCTTCGACCGCTTTCTTCCAACCACCTATCAGATCACTGCGTTTACTCTCGCTCATAGACGGAATAAACTCCCTGAACTTATCCGAAACGCCAACAAGCTCTTCCATACTGCCCCAAAGTCCACAGCCAAGCCCTGCAAGATATGCCGCACCTGTTGCGGTGGATTCCACGTTATAAGGCCTTATGACCGAATGACCCAATATATCAGCCTGAAATTCCATTAGAAAATCGTTGCTCGCCGCACCGCCGTCAGCCTTTATGCTGCCTATTGCCCCGGCGTCCTCCTCCATCGCCCTGAGAACGTCATAGGTCTGATAGCACATAGCTTCCAATGTCGCCCTGACGATGTGGCATCTGTTTGTTCCTCTTGTAAGCCCTGTTATCATGCCCCTGGCTTCGGGCTTCCAGTATGGTGCGCCAAGTCCCACGAATGCAGGCACAAAGTAAACTCCCCCTGCGTCCTCGACGCTTCTTGCAAGCTCCTCGGTTTCTGCCGCTGTGCGTATTATGCAAAGCTCGTCACGAAGCCATTTTACCGCCGCACCCGATACGAATACCGAGCCTTCCAACGCATAATTGACCTTTCCGCCTATTCCCCAAGCGATAGTCGTGAGCAATCCATGACGGCTTTCCACAGGCTTTTCACCCGTGTTCATAAGCAGAAAACCGCCCGTGCCATAGGTGTTTTTCACATCGCCCTCACGGAAACAGCATTGCCCAAAAAGTGCCGCCTGCTGATCTCCTGCACAGCCTGCGATCTTTATCCTGCTTCCGAAAATGTTCTCCTCAGTTTCCCCCAAGTCACCCGAACATTCTTTGACCTCAGGGAGCATACAGCTGGGTATGCCCAAAAGCCCCAGTATCTCCCTGTCCCATTCAAGGGTGTGAATGTTGAAAAGCATAGTCCTGGAAGCATTGGAGTAGTCCGTAACGTGTACCCTTCCCCCTGTCAGATTCCATATGAGCCAGCAATCCACGGTGCCGAAAAGTATCTCACCCTTTTCCGCACGCTCCCTCACTCCCTCGACATTTTCAAGTATCCACTTTATCTTTGTGGCAGAGAAATAAGGGTCGATAAGCAGACCCGTCTTGTCCTTGAAAAACTTTTGCAAGCCCTGACTTTCCATTCGTGCGCAGTCCTCAGAAGTCCTCCTGCATTGCCAAACGATAGCGTTGTAAACAGGCTTGCCGGTGTTCTTGTCCCAAAGTATCGTTGTTTCACGCTGATTGGCGATGCCGATAGCCGCCACGTCCTCCGCTGTTATCCCAGCCTTTGCAATGACCTCACGAGCAGAACTGAGCTGACTTTCCAGTATGTCCATAGGGTCATGCTCCACCCAGCCGTTGCCGGGGAATATCTGCGGATATTCTTTCTGTACGCTCGCAACCTTTTCACCCTTTGCGTTAAAAAGCACCGCTCTGGAGGAAGTCGTTCCCTGATCTAAAGAGAGTATGTATTCTTTCATAAAATTTCTCCTTATTGCAAAAAAGGGGCGGAAATCCCACCCCTTATAAATCTGTTATCTAAATTTCTAACACTGTTTATTTCCGTACAAAAATACGCATTGCACTATCATGTAGGGGACGGCGCCCTCGACGTCCCGTCTTGTCGCCTGTACAATCTGCATTATTCGCACAATTTGGTGCATTTCACAAACCCTGTAGGGGAGCGGCTCAATTTCTGCTTTGCAGAAATGCGACGTCCCGCTTGCCCGATGTTTTGTTTACTGATTCTTTTTCGTTACACCACGTTGCGGATATTCTCCCACACTTTATATCGTCATCAAATAAGCCCCGTGTAAAGCAGTATAAGATAAATGATCAACAAAAGCGACAGAACGCCAAGAAGCTTCCAAATACCCTTTATGGCTGACTTTTCCTGCTTTTTAGCTTTAACAAATTCCTCGATAGCGTCCGGAGTGTATTCTTTGTGCATCTGGCTTCCTACTGTTGGATTGAGCATATCATTGATGTTGATGTTGCGGTATTTTTCTTCACGAAGCTTCTTAGGATCGGTCTCCTTGGTGCTGATGTTATCATATGAAGAATTGAGCAGACTCTTGTCCATTTTCTTCATGTTGATAGCGTCCATAGAAAGCTCTGCTTCCTCAGGTCTGCCAAGGCTGTCACCATTGTCGTAAATATGCTTTGTGTCAACGCTCTTCATAAGCTGATTGTTTGAGCGGTTCGCCCTCAGCATCTTGATAAGAGTGTCAGTGTAGAGGTTTTCCTCTTCCTCAGCCTCGTCAGTAAGGATTATGTCCGAGGTGTCGTTTATCGCCTCGTCAACTGTATCGATAAGGGAAGTAAGTCCCTTGTTCGCCTTCTTGTATGGCTTTTTAGCCGCAGGCTTCGGAGCTTCCGCCGCAGGCTGTGGAGCAGGCTGGCTGTACACAGGTGCTGAAACTGTCTGCTGTGCAGACTGTGCTGTCTGAACAGGCGTTGGAGCAGGTGCAGGCTGTGAAACTGGCGGAACAGAAGCAGAAACAGGCTGGCTTGCAGGTGCAGAGCCTGAAATGCCCTCGTGTCCCGGAATGAAGATCTTTCTCTTTCTTATAGGTGCGTTTATCTCGCCGGGAATACCGCTCTGAGCCGCCGGCTCTGTGTTGAATACAGGAGCAGACTGTACGTCCTCTGCAGGCGTCAGAGCAGGCGCAGGAGCAGGCTGTGGCTCCGGTATAGGCTCTGGTGCTGGCTGTACAGCCGCAGGCTCAGGCTGAACGGGAGCTGGAGGCGGAACTACCTTAAGCTCAGGATTTTCCTCAGGTTCGTCAGGTATAGGCTCGCTGTCAGGACCGTCCTCGCCAACGATAGCGTCAGCAGAAATGGAGCTTGCAGCCGCAGAGAAATCGTTGCTCTCGATAGCAGAATCCTCGTCGCCCTCAAAACTTACCATTTTGCCTGTTGTAACATCATAGTATTCCTCGCCGTCCTTGACAGCGATCTTGAGCTTCGGCGCAGGCTCGCCCCTCTTAGGCAGGTTAGCCTGTGGAATGTCAATGTCAGGGAATACCTCGTCAACGTCCACCTTTGCGATCTTAAGTATCTCCATTGCGGTTCTGCACTTCATAGAACCTCTTACCATTTCCTTGATAGGAAGCAGAATTATATCGCAGAATGTGGCATAGAAAGACCTCAGCGCAGACATTGAACCGTCAAGCATATCCTGCGGAAAACGATGGTCAAAATACTTATCCCATTGCTCAGGACTTGACATTATCATCTTGTCTATGTACTGACAAAGTGGTATCCAAAGCTCAGGCTCTTCAAAATCTCTGTCGTTGGTGATGAGCCACATATAACATCTGAGGAAACAGTCATAGCATGAAATATCTCTGAGGTTGAGCATAACGTCATCAATGTTAAGGGAAGCCGAAAATACAGGATCAGAGAATGCGAAGCATCTGTATCCGTTGCTGGCGATCTTTGCATAAGCCGTCTTCAGATCCTTTTCGGAACGGGAGAAAGGCGGCAGAAAATCAAAATCATAAGGCGTTTCATAATCAGCCGTGTCACCTTTAGCCGCCATATCAAGCAGCTTTTTGTATGTGAGCGTGACATCAGCAGTAGGAGTGTCAACGGCTATGCCGAGCACCCTGAAAGGATTGCAGGCAAAAAGTTCCATTGCCGTTACCCCAAGTGACGGTCTTGTCATAAATATATCCTCCTCCATGAATTTACTTCATATATACTTAAGCTTTTACCTTTTTTATTCGTGTTGTCTTCTTCACGATCGGGTATTTTTGTGTATCTTTATGCCAAAAATAGTTTTCTTAAACTAATTTGTTTTTTGTTTTTAATTAACAAAATAAATAACTTAACAAATATAGTATAGCAAATATTAGTATAAATTACATTAACTAAACGTGAATTTTATATTTATATTATATTAATGCGAAACAAAATGCACAAAAAGAGTTTAAAAAATCGTACAAAAAGTAACTGTCAAAAGGTTTGCAATTTTGGTGAAAATATTGTATAATAAATAAGTATAAGATGTCAGGCATAAAATGCCGATATCAGATCATCATGCCAATAAAAAAGGGGGAGATCTTATGGGTCTGTTCAGCAGAAAAAGCTCCGAGCCCAAAACATCGACACAGCCTAAAAAGCAGCAGATAAATGCTGATGATATATGGAACACTCCTGTGAAGAGAGCAGGCGGAGATACGGCTTTTGTGAAGGAGTCCAGCAGCGATAAGGTACACGCTGAGAAGATAACCGATACCATAGAGCCGGAAACTATCCGCAGCAAGATGGAGCAGCTTGAAAAAGAGCTGGCTGAAAAGAAAAACGATCCCGTAAAGACCTATGCCGACTACGACGTGAACCCAGTAGGACAGGCTGAGATAACCGATGCCCAGAGCGAGTATGAAAAGCTTTATGAGGAGGAACACGCAAGATTTGTAGCTTCTCATAAGGAGGATATAAGCGTGGCGTCCGTTGAGGGTATCGACTCAAAGCTTGAGGAGATATATAGGATACATGACGAGAAAGTGGCTCAGGAGAAGCGTGATACAGGCAATATCGAAGCCATAAGTGCAGAGACCACAGCCGCAAAGGTGGCTGAGCTTCCTTATGCAAAAAAGCCTGAGGACTATGCAGAGTATAAGGATATAAAGGGAATATCCGTCGATGAGGCTCTTGTGGAGGGTCTTGGCTCTGTTGACCACAGCGAGGACGACGATGCTATCGGCTCAGTATCGGAAGAGTTTTTGGCGCAGAAGGTGAAAGAATTTAATGAAAAATATGGCAGATGATCGGGGTAAAGGCAGTCATTAGGGGTATTGCCAGAATAAATTGAATTGGAGAGATAAAATTGAAGATCAATACCGATAACCCTATCATAAAATTTTCAGGCAAAGGCAAGCCGTTTCAGTATGATAAGCTGCTTTATGCTACATTAAACGAGTATATACTTGATTATAAGAATGCAAGACTTGATAAACTTACCGATCAGGACGCTTCTATATGCCTTGCGAGAATAATAAGAAAAATGGAAGTCAATGACGTTCCTGTCCAGCAGTTTTTCCATGAAGAGCTTGAAAAGTGGAGCGAGCATACCAACTATGAGAAGATACTCAGACTTTGCGAGCTTATGGCAAAGGATATCTTCGGCTGTTTTGATAAGAACAGAGATGACGGCAACGGCGGCTTCTATAAAACAGACAGGCTCTATTGCGTAAATAATGACGGTGAAAGAGATTATATCGTTTGTGACGAGGTTGAGAAAAAGGGACTTTTCAAGAAAGTTCCAACTCCTGTCACATTGTATTTCAATGATCTTATGGAGAAAAATAAACGTGGCGAGCTGCCAAAATCAAAGTAAATTTTGTATTAACAAATAATAAGGAGAGTATTAACATGGTAAATATAGAAATGGCAAACGGAAAGAATATCAAGATCGAGCTTTATCCTGACGTTGCGCCTATCACAGTTGCAAATTTTGAGAAGCTTGTTAAAGAGGGCTTTTATGACGGACTTATTTTTCATAGAGTTATCTCAGGCTTTATGATACAGGGCGGCGACCCGACGGGAACAGGCATGGGCGGTGCAAAAGAGAAGATAAAGGGCGAGTTCCTTGCTAATGGTGTTCGTAACGACCTCAAGCATACAAGAGGCGTTATCTCAATGGCACGTTCAGCGATGCCAAATTCAGCAAGCTCACAGTTCTTTATCATGCATCAGGACGCTCCTCATCTTAACGGTCAGTATGCAGCATTCGGCAAGGTAGTCGAGGGCATGGACGTTGTTGACGAGATCGCAGCAGTTGACGTAAATTTCAACGATAAGCCGCTTGTAGATCAGGTCATGAAGAAAGTAACTCTTATTGAGGGCTAATAAAAAGGAAAATCATGGGCTGCGGTCTTTATGGCGGCAGCCCTTGTTTACGTCAAAAACAATATCAGGAGAGTAAATAATGGATTTCAAGAAAGTAACAGTGGGATTTTTTGCAGCGGTCATGGCAATGACCTCAGTGTGTTTCGCTGATCCCGAAACGCCTGTGACAACCGATGTGCCAGCCACAGATCCTGTACCGGAAACAACCACTACCGTTCAGCCTCAGCGGGAGGACACTGAAACGACTACAACTACCACAGCTCAGACATGGGAAACCACCACATGGGGAACTACCACATCTTATTCCTATGTTCCGGACACTCCGACTTCTACGCCGACAGTTGTAAAGCTTGTGGTCAGCGAGGTAAAGGATAAAAAGTTCACAGCGAAAATAAATATCCAGTGCGACCACCTTATCTCAAATGCCTCTATCTCCGTGGGCTATGACGATAGCCTTGTAGAGTTTGAAAAATGCGAAACCAACGATAAAGCAGGGGGCATGGCAGTTGACAACGCCTTTGCAGGTAAGTTTGTATATAACTATGTGAACGCAGACGGCACAGACTTTGACGGTGATTATGCGACCCTTCATTTCAAAGTCGCAGACGAAAAACTCACCTCAACAGTGCTTTATCTTACGGTAAATTCCCTTGATGACGAAAACCTCAATGCCATATCAAATCAGGTAGAGAACGGTATCGTCAAGTATCAGGACGCTGCAGACGTTCAGCAGGACGACAGCGATTATATCGAAATAGACGTTGACTATTCCAAGTACCCTATCGCTCCCGAGGATATAGGACTTACGGATGTTGACAGCGTAACAGTAGCCAACGGCGAAGTGCTTATATTCGAGGACGGCAAGTTCCAGACCCTCAGCACAGGCGAAACAAAGATAGATATTGTTTATAAGGACGGCTCAGTAGGGCATTTTAAAATAGTGATAAAAGAACCTGAAGCCGCGAAGCTTGAAAGCTCAGAAGCAGAAGCGACCTCAAAAGCCGCAAGTCCGGTGTCGGAAGAAAAGAGCGGTTCATCAATGGGCGTTATTATTGGCGTGGTCTGCGTTTTGTGCGTAGCTCTTATTGCCGCTGAGTATCTTATGATAGTGAAAAACAAAACAGTAGGCGACAATAAGTCAGCCAACAAGGATAATGATAAAGATATCCACGATACAGACGAAAGCGACGATACCAATTTGTCCGAGCCTGACGAACCTGACGAAAATGAAGAGCAGGAAGAAACTGATAATACAGACGACGATACAGACACAGATAAAGAAACAGAAGAATAAACAAAAAGCGGTGCAGAGAATTGAAACTCTGACACCGCTTTATTTTATTATTTGCTATTATTAGACAATTCCTTAAGCTCTCGACCCTCTTTAAGCAGGTCATGCAACCTTTGAGCGTCATTATTTGCAATAGCATCACGATACTCTGTTAATCTTGCGATTATATGCTCTATTTCGTCCACCAGTGGACCACGGTTCATAAGGAAAAGCTCCGTCCACATATCTTCGTTGAGTTTAGCCACTCTCGTAAGGTCTTTGAATGACCCTGCCGAAAAACCTGCCTGCTTTAAAAGACTAGGGCTTTTTACATAGGAACTTGATACAACATGAGCAAGCTGAGAAGTGAACGCAATGACGCTGTCATGCTCCTCAACGTTTGATACAACGACCTTTGCAAAACCGATATTATATGCAAGCCTTGATATATCCTGCACCACCCTCATAGGCGTTCTGTCAGTAGGCGTCATTATAAAGCTTGCTTTTTCAAAAAGATTGTCCACCGAGTATGCAAAGCCAGAAAATTCACGTCCTGCCATAGGGTGACAGCCGAGGAAGTTTACGCCGTTTTCAATGCAAACGCACTCTACAGCTCTGACTATCTCGCCCTTTACTCCACAAGTGTCAAGAACGATACCGCCTTTCTTGAACTTGCCTGCGTTCTCCGTGATGAATTTTATGGTAGCCTCAGGGTGAAGTCCCACGATAACAACGTCACAGCCTGCAAGGTCGTCAATGGCCATTTCACCGTCGATAGCCTCCTGCGCCAGCGCCCCTGCTATCGTTCCCCTGTCAATATCTATACCGAAACAGCTCTCATGAGTGTTCTTTTTTATTGCCTTGGCAAGCGAACCGCCTATAAGTCCAAGTCCAACTATACAAATCTTCATTGTCCGTCATGCTCCCTTTGCTTTTACACTTTTAAGCTTTTATGTAATAAAGTATACCACTAAAATCACACTTTGTCAAGAGCCATGCACACTCAATTATTCACCGCAAAGCTCTGCAATAGCATTAGCGTACATATTCAGATTTATTTTGAAAGTTTCCATGGAAATATGCTCGTCAGCTCCGTGCATATTGTTGTTTTCCTCAGGAAATTCCGCACCGAACGCAACACCGCCCTTTGTGTTGTGAACGTAGGTTATTCCGCCCTCTGCGATACATTTTCCCTTTTCGCCCTTGACCTTTTCGTATACACTTAACAAGGTCTGAACGAATTCACTGTTTTCGTCCACATAATGGGGCTCCATGCCGTCAAGCTCGTCCACCTTGAAGCCCTTGCTCTCAAGTGCCGAAGTTATGATACCGCCTATCTCAGCAAGCGTCTTGTCAATAGGGAAGCGTATGTCGATACCGCCATGAAGCCTGCCACCCTCAGTTTTAAGGATAGTCAGCGCACAGGTCATCTCGCCTGATACATCGTCTGAAAAACCAAGACCGCAGGATTTTCCGTTGCATTCTCCGTGTGGGAAAAGCTCAGCCAACCCACCAAGGAGAGCATTTTTATTTTTATATTCTGCCACAAATTTTGTCACCGCATTGTCGCCGTTTTCAGGTCTTGACCCGTGTGACGATTTTCCTCTGATGACCTTCTCACAGTCGTCAGCAAACTTCACAATGCACTTGTCAGGGATAGCATTTATAACGCTTCCGCCATTTATCTCAGCTATCTTATCATCTGAAAATTCAGCAGAGAATGTAAGATGCACCATGCCCTTTTCGCAGTTGAGCACAGGAAAAGAGCCGTCGGGGGTGAACACCATTTCAGGGAAAGGCTGTTTGCTTTCATAATATTCCATGTCCTCACAGCCACCCTCTTCATTGCCACCGAAAATAACACGGAAGTTCTTTTTTATAGGAATGTTAAGCTCTTTGATAGCCTTTACAGCCCACAGCACCGCAACGCTCGGACCTTTGTCGTCAATTGTTCCTCTGCCGAAAAGCTTTCCGTCAGCTTTAGTCAGCTTGAAAGGCGGATAGCTCCAGCCCTCGCCTGCGGGAACAGTGTCAAGATGTGAAAGCACAGCAAGCTTACATTCCCCATTTTGGTAAAAATCACCGTGAACAGCATAGCCGTCAAAGTCCTTTGTTGTCATGCCGAGCTTTTCAAGATAAGCCTTTCCCCAGTCAAGAGCCTTGCGAGAACCCTCGCCAAATGGCTTAACAGGGGCGTTTATGTCGCCAACGCTCTCGATAGAGATTATCTCGTCTAGGTCACGAAGTATCTCCTCCATGTGCTTTTCAAAATATTCTGCAAATTGTTTCTGATACATATTTATTCCTGCCTTTCAAGTGTGCAAATCATTATTTCCGAGGGATTATTCAGTCTGAATTTACCAAGTCCTGCCGTAACAGCAAGTTTTGCCAATCCCTGTTCAGCGTTAAGTTCGTAAATGCCCTTTGTGTATCGTGGAAAGAATTTCCGTTCGGGAGAAAGTATTCCGCCAATAAAAGGCAATCTTATAACTCCCCCATGACAGTGACCCGAAAAAGTCACATCTGCTCCCCAGTCCGCATAAGCACGGAAAGCCAGCGGTGTGTGCGAAAGCAAAAAGTTACACTCGCTCCTGTCAGGCTCGCCTAAAAGCTTTGTAAGCTCGTTCTTTGTGATCTGCGGCAGGTCGTGGTGTGAAAAATCTTCGTTGCGGTAAAATCTTTGGGGAAGCTGAGTGCCGTATATATTGATGTGATCCTCGCCTATTTTTATCTGCTCCATGTTGTTTCTCAGAATGTGTACTCCACATTCAGTTAGCTTCAAAGCAAGGGCTTCGGCATTATCCATGTTGTCAGTTTCATGGTTACCGAAAATATAATAGGTCGGTGCAATATGTTTTAGCCTTTTCATAAGGGCAAGCTTCGGTATCATGTCCGTTTCGTCACGGCTGTAAAGATCACCTGCAAAGAAAATAAAGTCAGGCTCGGCGGCAATACAGGAATTTACCAGATTGTTGAAATTATCCCCGTAACGCTTCTTGTGAAGATCTGCAAGAAGAAGTATCTTTTTACCAACAAAATTCTCAGGGAGCTTTGATACTTTCAGCTCATATTCGTTCACCCTTAGCTGTCTGTTTGAAATAAGCATATAACCGCCCAGAAATGTGGCGGCAACAAAAAGCGGCAGCTTGTATGACATTTTATTACCTCATTCCTACTTGCAAAGATATTTTTTCAGGTCGTCCATTGCCCATTTTGCGTGGGCGTAGCCGTAATCATAAAGCTTTTTCAGCTTTACAGGGTCGCCCTCAGTCCTGCCTACTCCGAAGGTGGTCTTTGGTGTGAAAACAAAGACTTTCCCCTCCGCTTTAAGTTCCATAAGCTCTGCCATACATTTGTTGTATCTCTCGGCTCTTGTGGCAAGGGCTTCGGCAAACTCAGGGTGCTTGTGATAATATTTCATGGCAAGCTTTGTGGCAGGCTCTTGGGTCTTTACATAGCCCTTTGGTCGGGTCAGCACAACGATATTTTTGTCACAGCCTGCTTTTATTGCCTGCATATATGGTATTGAATCTGATATACCGCCGTCCATATATTTTTCGCCGTTTATCTCTATCTCAGGGAAAAGCAGAGGAAGCGCACAGGTTGCTCTAAGCAAATTCCAGTGGGTGTCATCTTTTGGCACGTCCATGTACTCAGCCTTGCCGTTTTTTACGTTTGTAACAACTGCACAAAATCTGCCCTTGAAGTTTCTGTAGGCTTCATAATCAAAGGGAAGCTCAACATTAGGCACAACATTGTAGGCATAATCAAGGTTATAGTAGCATCTATTTTTGGGGTCGATAAGATGTCTTGCACCCATGTATTTCTTTGTTCCCATAAACTCAGTTGCAAGGCGAAGATTTCTGCCTATCTGACCTGAGCAATAGGAGATGCCGAATGCCGCTCCTGCCGAAACGCCTATAACATAATCGGCTATTATTTTATCCTCCAGCAGAGCGTCCATTATTCCGCAGGAATAGACCGTTCTGCTGGCTCCGCCCTCTAAAGTAAGTCCAAGCATATAATTACCTCTGTTTCTGAAAAGAGGACGGCTTGACCGTCCCCCAATTTTATTTTATATCTGTATCCTTTAAAATTATGCAGAAAACGGGCGAAGGATGTTCGCCCCTACAGTTTTTATCTTACGGCTTCAGATGTTGTGTCTGCCCTGCTGTTATCCAAAGCTGAATTGTCAAGAACTGTTTCTGTGAACTCTCTGCCGTCGTCGGTAAGAGCCTTTTTCAAGTCATCCATAGCGTTCTTTGTTGCGTTGTCGTCTGTTATCCTTACGATAACATTGTCGCTCATAAGCTTCACTGTGGAAACAAGACTGCTAAGATCTACCACACGCTCATCGATTATATAAGTGCTTCCCGAAACCTTGATGTCATAAAACTCCTTTGGAGCTGCTGTTGTTGTGGTAGTAACGGAAGCTTCATTGGAGGAAGCACTTGCGTCCCTGCCGTCCCCTGAGCCTTCGCCTTTTCCACCGCCCAGTCCAAGTCCAAGATACTGCATTATAAGAATAAGCGCCGCAATGATAATGACGATCAGCATGATACCAAGAAGCTTTTTCTTCTTTTTCTTTTTCTGCTTTTGTCTTTGTTTTTCAAGGTCACTGCGGTAGAGCTTTTCAACATCGTTCTGAATACTCATTTTTATTGTCCTTTCTATTTGGAAGTGTTTATGTATGTAAAGTAAACATTTTCGTATTTGTCTGACACAGCCTGCACAGCGTTTTCAACTATTCTCATGTTACGATAAAGCACAGCGTCACCGTCATAGACCACTGCCGCAAGCATTACTTCACCGTCTGCCGCACCGAGTCCTTCAAAAAGAGATATGAGCCTGCCTGAGATGTCTTCATCAGGGGTCACGGTCATAATATCCTCATCATTTCGGGAAATATACAGCTTGTCAGAGCCGTTTTCATTTCGCATATCAAGCGAGATAAGCATACCCTGAGTGTAGCCGTCAAGCGCCTGCTGATTTTTTGCGGCATTGCTGTTAATGTTCTCAGCCTTTTTATAGGCTTCATCTATCTGCTTTTGCATATCCTCACGGAGCTTATCAAGCTCGTCAGCGGACTTTTGCTTCTGCTCCTCAAGCTGTTGAGTGACAGCCTGCACCTGAGCTTTTGCGTCCTCTTTCTGACTGTCGGCAGATGCGGAAACATCGGTCATGACCCAGAAAAGCATTATCATGATAACATCGAGTAGGGAAGTCAGCTCAAGGACTATGCCCTTATTTTTCCTGAAACCATTCATGGCTGTTCACCGCTTTGGGAATGTTCAGCGTTGTTTCTTTCAAGATAGAGCTGAACATTTTTCTCGTTATCCTCTATTTTTGCAGAGATTATGCCGTCAAGAAATTTGAAGATTATAGCAAAAACAAGTCCCCAAAAAGTGGAGGTCAAAGCGCCATAAAAATTATCCTGAACGTTTGTCATATCGCCCACCATACCGAGGAGGGAGATAACAGTGCCGAGGATACCCAAGAGAGGGAAAATCCCTGTGAGATTTACGAACAGAGAATAAAGGCTTCCTGTGCGGTTGCGCATAGAAACGATATCTGTTTCACGAATGTCCGAAATATCGCTGTCAGCCTGACGGCGGGAAGCACCTGAGTCGGGAACGAAGATGTTAAGATGAAGCTTGTTGTAGAGAACATCAGCCGATTTTTTAGTGAGATAAAAGACGAGGGCGGTCGCGACTGCAACCAAGAAAATTATCATGTCGAAGCCGAAAAAGTTCATAAAAATTACGGAAAAGAGTTTTTTCATGGATAAGACCCCCTATAGAGATAATGATAGCACATTTTGAGGTAAATTGCAAGATGTGGGGGCGGATTTTTAGTGAGGAGGGGAGGAATGAGAAATGAGGAGTGAGGAGTGAGGAATGAGCATAGCAGACCAAAGTAAATTGCAAGCA
>NZ_QTWZ01000049.1:0-1093 GCF_003461385.1 Ruminococcus sp. AF17-1AC | reverse complement strand
GTTTCCAACGAGGATATGTTCATCAAAAACTATCTCCCCTTTCTCGACGAGCCATACCGTGACCTGTTCCGACTTCAAATGACCATTATCAACAAGCTGAATGAACGTATCCGCCACGATCAGCCGCTGGTGGAGTTTGCGAATCAGGTGTCAAATACCGATAATCTTATCGACATGAACGCAATGGCAAAGCTTGCGAGAGCGGAAAATATCCCCGTCGGCAGAAACAAGCTTTACGGCTGGCTGAAAGGAAAAGGTGTGCTTATGGCAAACAATCTGCCGTATCAGGCTTTTATCGACCGCGGATATTTTTCCGTAAAGGAGTCGGTGTTTGAAACTGCGACTATGACAAAGACTTATCAGCAGACGTTTGTGACAGGAAAAGGGCAAAGATTTGTGATCACTCTGCTGAGAAAATATTATGGCAAGGAGATGGGATAATGCACACAAACAGAATTAAAGCTAAAGTTGACTTCAAGTTCTGCCTCGGCAGTATTCCAGCAATGCTGAGAGCCACAAAGCCCGTACTTTCGGAACGGCAGTACAAGGAGCTGTGTAACGAGGTCAATAAAGCCAACGGCTACCTTGAACAGAAACGAATCATATTCAGCTACGTCGATCCAATAATCAAGGGCTGAAAATACAACAAATGAAAATCAGCGGGCAGGCAGTATAGTTCATATCAAATTTGAGCGTAAATTGCGCCGTCCGCGCTAGGACAAGGTCGTTTTGCCAACAGCAGATAAAAATCTGGTGCTTGCAAAGCGACTTTTCTGCTGTTGGTATAAACGGCAGAAAGGAAAAACATGAATAGTTTTATGTCATGGTTAGGCGGTAAAAAGGCATTGCGTGACGCAGTACTTGCAAGATTTCCGCCTTACTATGAACGATATATCGAGGTTTTCGGAGGTGCAGGCTGGGTTTTATTCCATAAACCGCCCGGTATGGATTTTGAGGTATACAACGATTTTAACGGAAATCTTGCAAATCTTTATCGCTGTGTCAGGGATAACCCGAATAAGCTGAAGTACAAGCTTCGTTATGTCCTCGATTCTCGTGAAGATTTCGACTGGATTGCTAGTCTTCATAAGCG
>NZ_QTWZ01000048.1:862-1125 GCF_003461385.1 Ruminococcus sp. AF17-1AC | reverse complement strand
ATATTGTTTTCCTGTTCCCATTGATGACACACTCCTTTGTTTTTATTATACTTCGATTGTTTTTTATGTGTCAAGTTTTATTATACAGGATTATAGTAACTGCCCGAAGAAGTTATTCTGCTGCACATTTCCTTTGCCTCATCATACATTCCATTCCTTTTCAGCGTTTTTGAGGCTATGCCAATAAGATTAAAGATATTTCCGTCCTGCCCTATCAGCGGACATTTTGGCTTTTTGGACATCACGACATCTCCTTTCCGTAA
>NZ_QTWZ01000048.1:0-852 GCF_003461385.1 Ruminococcus sp. AF17-1AC | reverse complement strand
TTTTGGCTTTTTGGACATCACGACATCTCCTTTCCGTAATATTTTCTCAGCAGACCTATGATAAAAAGCTGACCCTTTCCCGTCACAAACGTCTGCCGATAAGTCTTTTTCATACCCTCGACTTCGAACACAGACTCTTTTACAACAAAATATCTGCGGTCAATATATCTCTGATACGGCAGATTGTTTGACATAAGAACTCCCATTTCTTTCAGCCAGCGAAACAGTCTTGTTCTGCCAATATTGAAATTTTTATCAGCCGTCAGCTTTGCCATAGCGTTCATATCTATTAGATCCTCGCTGTCGGCAACGTGCAGAGCGAAATCCACGAGTGGCTTATCATTTCTGATCCGTTCATTCAATTTGCTGATAAACGTCATTTGCAGACGGAAAAGATTTTTGTACGGTTCGTCGAGGAAGGGCAGGTAGTTTTCAATAAACATTTCTTCGTTCGAAACATAACCGCCTGTTCTGCGTATAGTTGGGAGGACATCGTCAAATATCCAGCTTTCAAATTTCTCAGCAGAGGGAAGTCTGGAGTGGGATATAAGTCTGTAAAGATTACCTTCAGAAATAAACTTAGCACCTTGCTTTCTGCCCATTGAATCTATGAGGTGGTGAATCACCACCCCATCTTTTTTGCAATGAGTTTTTATCGCATTGTTCGTATCGCTATACCCCAATGCGAGAGCCACGTCTTTTCCGCAAAACATCACCCTTCCGTTTTCCTCGATAGTTCTCACCGAGCCGAACTCTTCATTCTCAAATATTTTTATCTTCTGTTCCATTTTCATTCTCCTTGTCGATCTCTGAAATATACTTTCCAATAGCCTCGATAACATTTGTAGTCAC
>NZ_QTWZ01000047.1:0-1360 GCF_003461385.1 Ruminococcus sp. AF17-1AC | reverse complement strand
TGCATAATTCTTGTTCGAATAAAATGTGTCAAGTGATATTGACAAAACCAAAGTGATATTGACAAAACCAATTTTAAATAAGGTTAGCTTGTGCAAGTCGAACTCAACGATTTGAGCAATTATGTACTTTTCACAATTCAGCAGCTAGAGCTATAACCACCAAAGCTAAATATTTCATTGCAAGTTAAAGTTTCGGGGTCGCAGCCCCCGAAACACTCACAGCGGACGAGCAAAGCTCGCCGCAAAAGTGCCGAAAATACGCAGTGGTTTTGTCAATATCACTTGACAAAACCAGTAAGGCGGATACTTACGAACGAGCTGTACATCGGAACGATGGTCAATCACAAAACTGTGACAAGTAAAATCTACAAGACAAAGACTTTTATTCAGCCTGAAGAGCAGTACCGTCACGAGAATTTTTGTGAACCGATCATTGATGAAACAACTTGGAAACAAGCTCAGTTCTTGCTGAAAGAGCGTTCGCAGATCAATCCACGTTCGCAAAATGGTCGGAAATTGCACCGCTACTCTGGCTTGATAAAATGCTCCGACTGCGGAGCTGGGTTCATAGCCCGCCGACGAAAATGGCGAGGGAAAGAATACGTTGAATACACTTGCAACAGCAATCATCGCTACGGTAAACAATACTGCACTCCGCATACAGTCCGTGAAAATCAACTTGATGAACTGGTCGAAGATGAAATACTTAGACTGCGTGATATTATTCTTGCTGAAGGTGAAAGATACAATAAGATCATAAAAGACTGGTCAAAGAAAAAGCCGCTATATGAACGTCAGATACAGCAGCTCAATGATAGGATTTTATCACTCCGACAGCAAATTGAGGACTTAATAATCGAACGAATAAACGATCGTGAACACACGCAAGTTTTCAACAATATGATCACCAAACGTGAGGATGAAATAGCTAAACTTGATAAAAAGATATCAGATTTAAGAGAGTATGACAAAATCTGCAAGCAGAGGAAAGAACACCTTAATAATACAACTCAGATTATTGATGAGATCTTGTCCGAAGGTTCAATATCCGATGTTAATTTGCGAATGCTTGTCAAACGAATTCTTATTCATCAAAATGAAGATAAAAGCCTCGACATCAAATTTGAGATGAACGGAGAGTTCAATGACACAGTCAGCGTATTTATAGATTCGCTGGACGAATTAGAAAGTGCATAGAGATGCAAGGAAGATCCGCAGGCAGTTCTGCGGATCTTCCTTGCTTATATGAACATATTAAACAGCAGACGAGCTATACCTAGCAATGAACTTTGGGATAAGATCTGTTAAAAATGGTTTTGTCAATATCACTTGACACATTTTATTCGAACAAGAATTATGC
>NZ_QTWZ01000046.1:0-1423 GCF_003461385.1 Ruminococcus sp. AF17-1AC | reverse complement strand
GTTTCCAACGAGGATATGTTCATCAAAAACTATCTCCCCTTTCTCGACGAGCCGTATCAGAATCTTTTCCGTCTGCAGATGATGGCGATAAATCAGCTCAACGAGCGTATCCGCCACGACGAACCGTTGGTGGAGTTTGCGGAACAGGTTTCTGATACAACCAATCTCATTGACATGAACGCTATGGCGAAGCTTGCGAGAGCCGAAAATATCCCTGTCGGCAGAAACAGGCTCTATAGTTGGCTGAAAGGAAAAGGCGTGCTTATGGCAAACAATCTCCCCTATCAGACTTTTATCGACTGCGGATATTTTGCTGTTAAGGAGTCGGTTTTTGAAACTCCGACTATGACAAAGACCTATCAGCAGACGTTTGTTACGGGAAAAGGTCAGCTTTTTATCATAGGTCTGCTGAGAAAATATTACGGAAAGGAGATGTCGTGATGTCCAAAAAGCCAAAATGTCCGCTGATAGGTCAGGACGGAAATATATTCAATCTTATGGGCATAGCCTCAAAAACGCTGAAAAGGAACGGAATGTATGATGAGGCAAAGGAAATGTGCAGCAGAATAACATCTTCGAGCAGTTACTATGAGGCCTTGAATGTTATCGGCGAGTATGTTGAGATCACTTCTATCGATGATGAACAGACAGAAGATGAGGATATGGAAATGGAGATGATGTAAATGACGTATTTGTTCATTGGAATGATGATAGGTGTTATCATCGGAACAACGATAGGTTCTCTTGCCGTGGCTTTTAAGTCTGCTGAAAAAGAGATCGCACGTCTGGACAAGGAGGTAAGTGATGCACACAAACAGAATTAAAGCTAAAGTGGACTTCAAGTTTTGTCTCGGCAGTATTCCTGCAATGCTGAGAGCCACAAAGCCCGTACTTTCGGAAAGGCAGTACAAGGAATTGTGCAACGAGGTCAATAAAGCCAACGGCTATCTTGACCAGAAAAGAATAATTTTCAGCTACGTCGATCCGATCATCAAGGGTTGAAAACAGCGTAAAATCAAATATTTAAGCGTAAAATCTAATATTTAATTAAGTCGTTTTGCCAATGACAGAAAACTTCTGTAATTAGCAAAGCGACTTTCTTTCTGTCATTGGTTCTAGCGGCAGAAAGGAAAAACATGAATAGTTTTATGTCATGGGTGGGAGGGAAAAAAGCTCTCAGGGACGACGTGCTTGCTCGCTTTCCTCCTTACTATGAACGGTATATCGAGGTTTTCGGAGGGGCGGGCTGGGTGCTTTTTCGCAAGCCGCCCGGTATGGATTTTGAGGTATACAACGATTTTAACGGAAATCTTGCCAATCTTTATCGCTGTGTCAGGGACAAGCCGAATAAGCTGAAATACAAACTACGGTATGTCCTCGATTCTCGTGAAGATTTCGACTGGATTGCTAGTCTTCATAAGCG
>NZ_QTWZ01000045.1:0-1439 GCF_003461385.1 Ruminococcus sp. AF17-1AC | reverse complement strand
CTTTCAATTATATAAACTGAAAAAGCAGTGAAAATGGCTGGTTGAAATACACAAGTTTGTATGGTTTCACAATAATGTGCATTACGGTTTGTTATTATTGCATAAAAATAGTGTACTGTATCACACCATGCACTATTAATTCCTATTTTACAGAATAGTAGATATCCATTATTTCTGATTCAGATATGTCACCGCTTAATTCAAATATATATTCACCATTATCCCACAAAATACTTATGAAATCATCATTTGTGTATAAAATAAACTCATTTCCGAATTTATCTGATGAAGTTTTGAAATGACCACGTTCATTATCATAATATGAAGAATAAGAATCCGCTGTATATTGGTCGAAATATATACTCTTTTTCTTATCATTTGAATAATAGCATAATCCGATATGATCGTCAGTTGAAACACTTTCGCTTTCATCTAAAACAAAGCCTTCCGGAACAGTAATGCTATATTGCTTTTCTATCTTGCTTTTGTGATTGCCTATATCTTTGCTATCATGTTGAACAGATACAACGGTGTGATCATTGAAAATTCGCAGGAAGAAATTCCTTACTGCATTTCTCGCAGGTGCATAGGCGGCAACAGTCGTTGTACCCATAATGGCTGCCGCAATTATGGCAGAAGCGATCCTTCGTCCTGTGGTTTTGATAAGCGGATAATAGATGCGGCTTTGGTTCTTTATGAGCTTTTCTTTTTTGTTCAGATAGTCCTCAGAAAACTCATAATTGCTGTATGATGACAGGTCTAGGCTATTTAATTCGTTGCAATACAAAGGCACAAGCTTTTTTAATTCTGATCGTGTATCACTCATCGTCATTCATATCCTTTCTGAGTATTTTTCGGGCTTGTTCAAGTCTTGATTTTACTCCTCCAACAGATAGATGTAGTTGCTTTGATATTTCATTGACCTTAAAGCCATAAAAATATTTCATCATAATAACGTCACGATAAATATCAGGCAGCTTTTCGACCATATCAGCAACAATAAGCTTTTCAATGTGGTCATAGTCTTCAGATATCTCTTTAATTTTATCATCTATCTGGACATTGATACTGTGTTTATTTTCTTTTTCAAGAATATCGATACACACGTTTCTATTAATAATAACTGTATAAGCGACTATTTCGGCTGGTTCTAAACTATGAATTTTTTTGAAATTTTTTGCTAACGCCAAAAATGTTTCAGAAACAGCTTCCTCCGCCAATGCGTTATTATGTAACTTTGACATTGAGAATACGAACAATTTTCTTTCAAGAGAGTCATATATTTTTCTGAACTCTGATTTATCATCATCGTCGATCAGCGTCATACAAACAGTGAGCACTTGATCACCTCTGTCTAATTTTGTAATAAACTTAGTATAGCATTATTTATATATAATTTCAAGGGGGATTGTCTGTAGAATTAACATCTTGTTGATTGT
>NZ_QTWZ01000044.1:0-1685 GCF_003461385.1 Ruminococcus sp. AF17-1AC | reverse complement strand
TTTTATTATACTTTGATTGTTTTTTATGTGTCAAGTTTTATTATACAGGATTAGTTTTTGTTCTTTGTCATTTAAAATTTCCTCCATAAATACAATTGCTGCGAAGTCAGAAAAAACTTCACAGCGTTAAAAATATAGTCTATGATCGAAGTTTCGTCAGCCCTCAGGCTAAGAAATGCATAAGATGCTGTTGCCGCTAAGGGAAGAACGTTCCACAGGTTCACAAGCACTACTACCGACAAGATCAGCCCTGTGCAAATAATGATAAAGTCACGGACGTTCCAGAACCATAGTTTGACGTTAGCTTTTAGGTTTTCGGGATAGATGTAGGTTTTCATTTTATCAGACCTCCTAAAAAAAGAACTCCGAAATTGCTTTCAGAGTTCTTGGTGAGATGCAAGGGATTCGAACCCTTGATGGCACTTATATATAATAATTTCAATAAAACATCATACTTGGTACATTCACAAGAATCATCTCACAAGTGCCACTTATAGCCTTTCTTAGAAATGCTTTAAATCCCATATTACCGCCTCCGATAAAATCAAGATCAAATAAACTCAATATACTTACCATTAACGAAATAATATCTATTGGAATTCCCAGTGTGCTGATGCTAAAAATCGAAATTATTACTATCCAAACATATTATACCACATTAAATCATAAATAGCAATATAAAAATATGAATTTAAGTTTTATGCATTATGTTTCAGCATACCGACTGCTTTAGCTCCCATAGAAACGGTATGACTAACACTCATCATATTGACTCTAACACTGGTATCAAGCCCGTACATCTGAGCTATCCTCGGCACTTCGTTTGCCGACAGGCATATCCCCACAGCAAGTAATGGGTGCTGAGTGTACGTCAGAAGTCCGATATACAATATCGTTGTCTGCAAAAAAGCCGTCAGGCAGGTTGCTATGACCTGCTTGCACCAGCTGTAAAAGCCGTCGGTGTAGCCCCTCGGAACTCCGAACAGATACAGACTTCCCACAGCTATCTGACAGAGCATTATTCCGCCTCGCTTGATGTTTGCAAACACAACTTTTACCGTGCAGTAGCCGAACAGAATTATGAAAAACAGGCTGAACAGCGATACATCAGAGGCAAGAGCGACTATGACCGAAAGTCCCGTGCCTGCAACAGTTGATGAAGTTGCCCCTATGAAACCGCCTAACAGCTCGTAAGAGAAAGTCCCTTGAAGAGCAACGCAAAGCGAGTACAGACGCTGAGGAACAACTGTCACCAGACTCGCCGCCATAAACCCTTTCAGAACGTTTATGCAGGTGTTTTTGATGTTTGCCTGCCCCGATTCGTATGCAATTGCCGTATCGAACACCGCAACTATCATTCCGCAGGCAAATAACATCCATGCAAGACTGTGAAACAATGCAATGAACGACTGCACCCACGACAGGGCAAAAATATCGCTTGTGCTTTCGTTTATGAATTCAAACAAATCAGCTACCGCCCCGTAAATGAGGTTGAACAACCATGAAAACATGATGTCCCATATTTCGTCGGTAATTGCGTCCACCGCCGAGCCTACCGTACTGTCCCAAAGCGACGAAATACCGTCGCCTATCCAGTCAATGGCGTCTGAGATCCATTCAAACATCCGCACCATAATCCTGTATAATAAAACTTGACACATAAAAAACAATCAAAGTATAATAAA
>NZ_QTWZ01000043.1:0-1974 GCF_003461385.1 Ruminococcus sp. AF17-1AC | reverse complement strand
TTGTCGATCTCTGAAATATACTTTCCAATAGCCTCGATAACATTTGTAGTCACTGCATTTCCTGCCTGTTTGTAAAGCTGAGCGTCAGACATTCCTGTGGCTTTCACCCTTTCAAACTGCTCATCTGTAAAGCCCTGCAGTCTCCAGCACTCCAACGGCATAAGCTTTCTGATATACCCGCAGTACACAACTCCGTGTCTGTCGGTAACGGTCAAAGTAAACATAGGCTCGTTTGGAAGTTTAAATCTTCGGCCTTGCTGTCTTGTTTCTGCTTTTGCAGGATCAAGCACGGCTATCGGGTCTGTTATGAGGACTACTCCGGATTTTTCGCCTTTGTGATGACCGATACCGCTGTCCTGTCTTGCGGTGATACATCTTGCAAGCTCTGTGACCTTCGGCTCAGGGTTCATATCTATCCCTAATGCGTAATATCCCTGATTACAGCTTGTTGTAAGGGTATGGGCTATCTCCTTTCCCACTCTCCCACGCCTTGAATTCATATTTGGATATGCAAGGTCAATACTGTCACCGGGCAAGGCTGTCTGATAGCCTGTTTTTGTTTTGACCTTAATGGGAAGTCCCATTATCTCATACAGTCCTGTCTTTCCGCCGAAACCGCCTGCTTGACTTGTAAGGGTTATGCTCAGTCCGTCTGCTGAATATACTCTGTTTCCCTCTCTGCCTGAAATTCTTTTGACAAGAGTTTTTGGATTTGCGTCCGTGAAAGACAATACTTTTCCTGCACACTTTTCTCTATGAAATCCGATAATATACACTCTTTTTCTGGATTGGGGCACACCAAAATCTGCGCTGTTAAGCACTTCCCATACGACATCGTACCCCAATTCATCCAACGTACTGAGGATGGCCGCAAACGTCCTGCCTTGGTCGTGCGATAGCAGTCCGGGAACATTTTCAAGGAGCAGATATTTAGGTTTTTTAATGGCGGCAATCCTGGCGATCTCAAAGAAGAGAGTTCCTCGGGTATCGCTGAATCCTTTTCGTTTTCCAGCGATCGAAAAGCTTTGGCAAGGGAATCCTCCGCATATAAGGTCGAGATCAGGCAGCTCGTTTGGGTCGATTTTTCTTGCGTCATCATAAAACACCTCACCTTCTGTATCATACAAAGTTTCATAGGCTTTCTTTGCATACTTATCTATCTCGCAGTAACCGACGCACTTGAATCCACCTGCTTTTTCAAGCCCTGAGCGAAATCCGCCGATACCTGCGAAGATATCGAAATATTTTATCATTTACCACGTTCCTTTCTGAAATAAAAAACGGTCAAGCTTTTTTCAAAACTTGACCGTCACATTGATATATTCATTTCTTCAGATTCTTCAATATCCTCAGTTTCCGTAATTTCTTCTGTTTGCTCATCGGTCTGAGTCTGTTCCTGATCAATTTTATGGAACTTATCCACATCGGGAATAACTCCGAGCGTTCTTCCGTTATCGAATTTGCAATGGAGAGTACCTGCATCATCCACAAACTCAACCGTACCACAGGTTCCGCTTTCAAAGGGACAGTAGTCGTCCATCGAGTCAACGCAGATCCTTGTTCCTTCCGGATATCTCTTGTCTCAGTATTTCTACCTTGTTTTGGTTGTATATCATATTGCCTCCTGTTGAATTAATTTTTGCTCTCTTTTAATGGTATACCTGCCACATTGGAATCACCCTCTCTCTTGTGCTAACAAAAAAGACTGTTTCGTTTAACATCACATTAATTCGTGATATTAGACAAAACAGCCTTTAAAACTTCGTGAAACTTTTTTTCATAAAAATACGGCAAGTAGGGAGCAAAATATGCTCATAACTTGCCGGAATGCTTGACAATATTCAATTGTTGAGGGTTCAGATCCTTTTTTAACGAAAAAGCATCTACGGTTTTACACCTGAAAATTTCGCTCTCAAAACGCAAAAAAGCTCGTAAATACGAGCTTTTCGAGGTGTGCATCTATTTTATTGCACA
>NZ_QTWZ01000042.1:0-2051 GCF_003461385.1 Ruminococcus sp. AF17-1AC | reverse complement strand
TATGTCCTCGATTCTCGTGAAGATTTCGACTGGATTGCTAGTCTTCATAAGCGAGGTCTGTTCAGCAGATTTCGTGATGTTGACAGGGCGGCGAAGTTTTATCAGCTTATCCGTTACAGCTACGCAAGTGGACTTGACAGCTTCGGCAGTCAGCCGCATTCAATATGGTCGGATTTCCCGATGATAGACTTGGCAGCAAGGAGATTGCAGAAGGTAGTAGTTGAGAATAAAGACTTTGAAAAACTGATACGGCAGTACGACCGCCCTGTCAGCTTTTTTTATTGCGATCCACCGTACTTTGCAACCGAAAACTACTACAAAGACGTTGGTTTTAAAACCAAGGATCATATTAGGCTCAGGGATTCGCTAATGGATATCAAGGGCAAGTTTCTTGTTTCCTACAATGACTGTCCAGAAATCCGTGAGATATGGGATAAGCCTAATATTCACATTGAGGAGATCAGCAGACTGAATAATCTGGCGCAGAGATACGACGGCGGCTGTCAGTATGCGGAGCTGCTCATATCCAATTACGATACAAGCGAGAGATTACAGGCGGTTCGCCAGCTTTCGCTGTTTGACGATGAAACAGACAATTTGGAGGTATAATTTTATGAGAAAGATTATTTTTGCACAGGTACTCACAACCAACGGAACTACCGTATTTTCGGGGCTTTTTGATGAAAACGAAAATCCCGTAAGCGTGGAAACGGAGTGCGATGATAGCGGAGTGACGCTTACGATATGGCGCAATGCTCCTGAAACAGAACGCCGTGACTGCGGTATCTCGGAGGAAGAAATAGAGCGAACATGTTCAATGTATGATGACTGTAACGAGTGTCCACTGTGGGATTATTGCAATGAAGATGAGGAGGTTTTGTAAATGAAAATACTTGTTATTGAGCCTGAAAAAGCGCCGTATGAAAAGGAAATCGGCGATGATATTCACGATATGCAGGCAATAGTCGGAGGGTGTATCGAACCTATATATTTTGAGCCGAAAGAAACTGCGATTGCTTGGTGCAACGATGAATTCCTGCTTAATGGTTCACAGCCTAATCGTATTGTGGGAAATGTTCTTGTACATGGAACTTTCTTTGTTTCAGGAAATTATATGAACGAATACGGCGAATGGGACAGCTGTTCACTTACCGATGATCAGATCAAGAAATATTCCGAAATGTTTGAAACTCCCATTATCGTATTGGAGCAAATGCAGGCTACGGAAATTGAGGTAGAAAATACTCCCGATGAGGAAATGGCGGATGAACCTGAGCCGGAAATAACGATGTAATAAAAAGTAAAGTGTTGTAATTTAAAATCAAAGGAGAAATGCATTTTATGTTTAAAAAATCCAAAATATTAAAGAAGCTTGGCGCAGGGTTTATGGCAGGCCTCTGCGCTTTTTCTATGCTCGGTTCATCTGTGAGCGGAGCGATAACAGCAAATGCCGCAAGTACTTCGACCGAAAACTCTGCGTTTCCGTCTTCCGATACGGTGATCGCAAAGGCGGCAACTTTGCTCGGAACACCGTATACATTTGGGAATAAGGGGTACTGGTACGCATACAATCAGGGACAGTATACTCCTCTGTCGGTGCAGACGATAAATAATCTCGGCATCGACTGTTCGGGACTTGTGTACTATACGCTGACGCAGCTTGGATACAAAACATCGGGATTTTCATGGAACAACCCCGTTCCTGTGGATACCGATCACTGGCTGACAGTCAGCGATAACTGCACAATCACTTATGACGGTGTGACTTCAAAAGTCGATGTTGAAAAGCAGAATATTAAGACCACGGACCGTCCGTATTGGGAGTGTGCCGACGGTTCAAATATTACTCCCGGTTCGGTAGTTGTTGCTGAAAACCCCAGTGGTATCGACCATGCATGGATATATATGGGTGAGTTCGACAGCCGTTCCGATGTTGTTTCATATCTGAAATCAATTGGAGTTTCGGAAAGTCTTATCAATTCCAAAACGGTCGGTGACGGAAAAGGTGCAGGCGGTACTCATTGGAGAATTGAGGCTAACGGCTCTGAGGG
>NZ_QTWZ01000041.1:2426-2832 GCF_003461385.1 Ruminococcus sp. AF17-1AC | reverse complement strand
CCGCGAACCGTCGGAAGTCAGGAAAGAAGAACGGTTAAAGTTCATTTCCAAAAAGACTGATGACGGTAGGATCACAGGAAGGATCAGTTTTTACTGCAAGGCTTTAGAGGTTACAAGACAAGCATTTTACGATCATCTCAGCCATAAAAACGCCCCCTGGAAGTATCAGGCACTTGCAGATGAAATGATGAAGATCCACGAAGAAGACCAATATAATGACTGCTACGGCAGAGAGCGTATGTATCTTGCATTGCAGCAGAGAAAGGATGCCGGGAAAACTGACATTGACATTCCATGTGAAGCTACTGTACGCAAGGTCATGGTGCAGATAGGATTGATACACAAGCCTCGCAGAAAGCCAAACGGGATAACCAAAGCGGATCGGCTTGCTCGAAAATCGGATGAT
>NZ_QTWZ01000041.1:1909-2416 GCF_003461385.1 Ruminococcus sp. AF17-1AC | reverse complement strand
ATTTTACGATCATCTCAGCCATAAAAACGCCCCCTGGAAGTATCAGGCACTTGCAGATGAAATGATGAAGATCCACGAAGAAGACCAATATAATGACTGCTACGGCAGAGAGCGTATGTATCTTGCATTGCAGCAGAGAAAGGATGCCGGGAAAACTGACATTGACATTCCATGTGAAGCTACTGTACGCAAGGTCATGGTGCAGATAGGATTGATACACAAGCCTCGCAGAAAGCCAAACGGGATAACCAAAGCGGATCGGCTTGCTCGAAAATCGGATGATCTTCTCAGACGTGATTTTTACGCAGACAGGCCTTTGAAAAAAGCTGTGACCGACATAAGCGAGGTGAAGGCAAAGGATGGAAGGCTCTATGTTTCAGTGATATTTGACTGCTTTGATCTGATGCCGCTGGGGATAGCTATTGAAGATAATATGAGAGCTTCGCTCTGCTGCCATACTCTTGAAAACGCAAACAAATCATATCCTGATATAAAGGGCTGTATCAT
>NZ_QTWZ01000041.1:0-1876 GCF_003461385.1 Ruminococcus sp. AF17-1AC | reverse complement strand
GCTCTATGTTTCAGTGATATTTGACTGCTTTGATCTGATGCCGCTGGGGATAGCTATTGAAGATAATATGAGAGCTTCGCTCTGCTGCCATACTCTTGAAAACGCAAACAAATCATATCCTGATATAAAGGGCTGTATCATCCACTCGGACAGAGGCAGTCAGTATACAAGCGAAGAGTACCAAGCTGCTGTAAAGAAATATGGGATCATTCAAAGCATGAACAGTGCCGGCGGAAGATGTCATGATAATGCACGCTGTGAAAGTATGTGGGCAAGAATGAAAGAAGAACTGTTCTACAGCCGTGGGGACAAATCGGAGAAATACACTATGAGAGAGTTGAAGACTATGATCTGGAGATATTATATGAGTTACTGGGCTAACAGAAGAATCTGCACCGCCAACGGTGGGCTGCCTCCGGCAGTTCGAAGAAAGCTCTACTATGATCATATCTTTCTCGTTGCATAATTCTTGTTCGAATAAAATGTGTCAAGTGATATTGACAAAACCACCGCTATCTGAAAAGCGGCTCTGGGAAGAAAAAACAGCTCTATCACTATGTAAAATACATTGCAACCCGTGAGGGTTCAGTTCCGATACCGAATGCAAATGAAACAGCTCCTGCTACGAAAAATCAGCAGGAGCTTATTTCATCTCTGCTGAACGACTTCCCCGACAGCAAAGAGTTATTTGAGTACGAAGATTACCAAAAGGATCCCACTGTCAAAAACGGTTCGGCGCTAATATCGGAAATACTTGACCGAAACATGGACAGGCTTACAAGCCGTGAAAATTATGTAGGCTATCTTGCAAACCGTCCCGGAGCAGTCAAGTTTGGTTCGCACGGTTTGTTTTCACAATCGGACGAACCTATTAATCTTGAAAAGGTTGCAAAAGAGATTGCAAACCATGGCGGTAACGTTTGGACTCATGTCGTTTCGCTCCGCAGAGATAACGCTCAGGCAATGGGGTATGATAATTTAAAAGCGTGGCGTGAGCTTGTCAAGCGGCAGATTCCCAACATTGCGAAGAATCAGAAAATTGATATGGCTAATCTGAAATGGTACGCTGCTTTTCACGATAAGAAAACAAATCCTCATGTGCATATTATTGTGTACTCCGACAACGAGCGCGAGGGATTTCTCACTAATCATGGTATTGAAAAAATCCGCAGTGGTTTTGCAAACGATATTTATGCAGATGAACTTCACAATCTTTATGCACAGCAGACCGATTTGCGCAATCTGATGAAAAAGGAATCAGAACAATTAATGCAGAAGCTTGCGGATAACATTTCACAGAATGATGTTGATAACGCAGAACTAATTGATCTTGTTGCAAAACTGCATGAACAGCTTAATTCTTCTAAAGGCAAAAAGGTATACGGATACTTGAAAGCGGATGTGAAGAAAACTGTTGATGAGATTTTTATAAGGCTTTCGGAAAACGAATCAATTCAGAAAATGTATTCTCTTTGGTGTGAAATGGAGCAGCAGAAGCACGACGTTTATTCGTCGGCAAAGCTTCAGTTTCCAAAGCTTGCGGACAACAAGGAGTTTAAGTCTGTTAAAAATATGATAATCAGAACTGTACTGGATATGAATAGTCCTGTTGTTGATATTGGTTTTGTCAATATCACTTGACACATTTTATTCGAACAAGAATTATGCAACGAGAAAGATATGATCATAGTAGAGCTTTCTTCGTGCTGCCGGAGGCAGCCCACCGTTGGCGGTGCAGATTCTTCTGTTGGTCCAGTAACTCATATAATATCTCCAGATCATAGTCTTCAACTCTTTCATAGTGTAGTTCTCCGACTTGTCCTCACGGCTGTAGAATAGCTCTTCTTTCATTCTTGCCCACATACTTTCACAGCGT
>NZ_QTWZ01000040.1:0-3949 GCF_003461385.1 Ruminococcus sp. AF17-1AC | reverse complement strand
ATTCCCTGGACGCATACAAGATAGAGTATATCTCTATCAGTTTTATTTAATTTTCTTATGCAGCAAACCCATTGATCGTAGGAAAATTCATAGTAATCTTTGTCATTAAAGTATATATCATCTTCATAGGGCACATTTGAATTGTTATTTTTTTCTTTTGAAAGAATGTTAAATGCTCTGTTCCTAACACTAATAACAACATATTTCTGCTTTTCGTAAGAAGTTAAATTGTTAACTTTTTTGAAATTCTTCGCAACGGAAAAGAAGACCTCCGAGACACATTCCTCCGCAAGACTTTCGTTTTTTAGTATCTTATAAGCAATTATGTATGCTTTATTTCTACACGCTCTATATAGTACCTCAAAATCTGATACATCGTCATCATCAACTAATACCATATGAATCGGTAACATTTTGTCACTTCCTATCAATAAGTCAAAACATTTATTTTTCCAAAATTGAGTATATCACATCTAAGACCAATTTGCAACATTCTTATCGTCATTTTTATGATTATGCTTTTTTTGCAAGTACAAGAACTCAAACAAATAGATTTTAGACAAGGAAATATATTCTTATCGCATAAATAAAAATTATGAGGTGGCGTTTTACCACCTCATAACTTTGTGTAAATGCTAAAGCTAAAAGTCATAAAAGTTCTGACTATTGTGTAATCATACAGACTTGAGAAAATTTTTTCAAATAAGGTTGTTAAGTCATCAGTTACTTCCCCTATACAAGTATAGGAAAACTCGACAAATTATCAATTTCAATTTTGTGCAACCATACAAAATTTATAAAACCCAAATAAAAAAATCCTGTACTTTTTCAAATTTGTTGCCAGTAATAATAAGAGATCAATTGAAGTGATTTGCGATAGTCTCCGTGTCACACAGACATACCTTTAATATAACATACTAAGTAATATTAATATAGCAAAAGAAAAAATGTATATTACCAACAAAGTGGAAAGACAGATAAAATAATGACCGTGACAGTAGTGACAGTAAAAATGGTAGCGGAGTTACTGTCAACAGGCTGACTTCAAAATAGTGAAAAGCCTTGAAATTCCTTGCTTTGCGAGGTGTGACAGTAACTGAAATCGGATAAAGTTACTGTCAACATTTCAAGGTTACTGTCAACGCAACGTAAGCCAATTTGAGGGCTTGATTTTTCTGTCGGGTAAGTTTAGCAAAAGCATTTCAAAAGCCAACACAAGCAATTTGTGAGCCGCTGTGGGCGATATGTGGGAGAGATTTTAATTCTGATAATAAAAAGGCAGTTGTCAATCTGCACAAATACCGGATATGCAGCAGTTAAAGCAAAGTTAAATATTTCATTGCAAGTTAAAGTTTCGGGGTCACAGCCCCCTAAACGTTCACAGCGGACGAGCAAAGCTCGCCGCAAAAGTGCCGAAAATACGCAGTTTCAGCAAAATGATTGTGCATAATTTTTATGGGGTCATAAATTTGAGCTTTGAATGATTGAGGGGTCGTAAGTGCAAAAAACTGCGTGAAATCGGCATAATTGCGGGCGTTGTTGATGATGTCAAACGAAATTTTAAGAAAGGAATGATTAAAAATGATCAGTTTAAAAATCAGAGAAAAAGAAACTGAAAAGACAGTAAGGAGGGCGATAAAAATATGCCAAGACAAAGAGAAATCCCGAAAATCAATTCAGTCACTGTTATCTATAATGGCGACGGAAAGACATTTGATACCTTCATGGAGTCCATGATTAACGACTATTTGAATTCAGATAGTATGTCCAAATGCTCCGACTCCGATTTTATTGATAAGGTAGAAATTATTGATAAAACAGCGTGATCGCTGGACTTTAAGGGTGGCTTGTGGTAGTGTCAATCTGAACGAAGTTCAGATAGGTAACGCGGACACACCACAGCGTGCCTGCCGAATTTAAAGGAGGTCGATAAAATGAGAGCGTGGCTATACTACAGATTATCTCGTGACGAAGATGAGGAAATGAACAGTCTGCAAAATCAACGACAGATTTTAGTTGATTACGCTGAGCAGAATGGTTACGAAATCGTCGGAGAGAGCTTTGATGACAATGTTTCAGGAATGACGTTTAACAGAAAAGGCTTAGGAGAACTTGAAATTGCTGTTGACGAAGGTAAAATTGATGTAGTTCTGGTCAAGGATCTATCAAGACTTGGCAGACACCGTACTCAAACGGAACTGTTCATAGATCACTTGCGACAGAACAATGTCAAGGTCTATTCTGTGACTGAGGGCATTGATTCCAGTAACGAGAATGACGATTTGATGATTGGATTCAAGCAGATCTTCAACGATTTTTATGCTAAGGACATCAGCAAAAAAGTAAAAGCAGGTGTACGTCAAAAGCAGAAAGGAAAAGGTCTGATAGAGTCCTTACCCCTCGGTTACAAGCGTGACCGAAACACAAATACTGTTTTGGTAGACGATGAAACAGCTTGGATAGTGCAGGAAGTATTCAAGCTATACGTTGACGGCTACGGCTTGACCACAATCGCAAAGAAGATGAACGAACGTGGAATAAAATCACCAGAATACTATCAGCGCAGAAAGCTAGCAGATTGGAAACCCGACATCTCTAAAAAATACTTGTGGGTACAAACAGCAGTCAAACGCATTCTCACAAATGAATTATACATTGGCACAATGGTTAATCATAAGACAGTAACTTCAAAAATATACAAAACCAAAACTTTCATTCCGCCCGAAGAACAGTATCGCCATGAGAATTTCTGCGAACCAATAATTGATGAAACAACTTGGAAACAGGCTCAGTTCTTGCTGAAAGAGCGTTCGCAGATCAATCCACGTTCGCAAAATGGCAGGAATCTTCATCGCTATTCCGGATTAATAAAATGCTCCGACTGCGGGGCTTGCTTTGTAGCTCGCACAAGAAAATGGAAAGGCAAAGAGTACGTTGAATACACTTGCAACAGCGCACACCGCTACGGCAAGCAATACTGTACTCCGCACACAGTCCGTGAAAATCAGCTTGACGCTTTGATCGAAGATGAAGTCCGAGGACTTCGTGAAACGATACTTGCCGAAAGCGAACGCTACAACAAGATTGTCAAGGATTGGGTAAAGAAAAAGCCGCTGTATGAACGTCAGATACAGCAGCTCAACGATAAGATATTATCACTCCGACAGCAGATCGAAGATTTGATTATAGAGCGAATCGGCGACAGAGAACACGCACAAGTTTACAACAATATGATTACTAAGCGTGAAGAAGAAATATCCGCTATTGAAAAACGGATAACCGACTTGAGGGAATATGACAAAATCTGCAAACAGAGAAAAGAACAGCTTAAAAACACAACACAGATACTTGATGAAATCCTGTCCGAGGGTACGATTTCGGATATCAATCTAAGAATGTTAGTCAAGCGAATTTTCATTCATCAAAATGAAGATAAAAGTCTTGATATCAGATTCGAGATGAACGGAGAGTTTAATGGAACTGTCAGCGTGTTTATTGAGCCAACAGAAGAATTAGAAAGTGCATAGAAATTAAAACGAAATCCGCAGTATCGCCTGCGGATTTGTTCGTTACATATATGAATATATTAACCGACAGACGCATTAGCTATGGTAGTGCGTTTTAGCATAATATCAATTAAAAATTGTTCTTAGAGCCAGCGTGTCTGCCCATTTATTTTTACTGGAGCAAAAGAAAAAAGCCCGATAAAATCGAGCTTTTCGTGGTGCGGATGACGGGACTTGAACCCACATGACCTTGCGATCACTAGCACCTGAAGCTAGCGCGTCTGCCAATTCCGCCACATCCGCATATTTAACGTTGCTCAATGCAACGTATTTATTATATCATATTACACGTACTTTGTCAATACTTTTTCGCAGTTTTTTCGATAAAAACGTGTAGTGCTACAATAGATATTGGACAAAATTAAGAAAAAAGAAAAGAGAGA
>NZ_QTWZ01000004.1:111978-194116 GCF_003461385.1 Ruminococcus sp. AF17-1AC | reverse complement strand
TCGCCTATCGAATTTCTTAATAATAGTGTCCAATATGATTGACAAACCTACACCATGGCTTGTCGGCAATATTTTTTTCACTATATTTTTTCATATTGTTCATATCAATATAATATGATTTACGCACTCTATGAAAAGCAACAAAAAAGTGCCATTTTTCGCACTTTTTAGGCTAGCACCTACAAAATTCATCATGATAATTTGTACAAATTTAGTCTTGCAAAAACGTTTAAAATAGTATATAATATGTTTATTAAAGCAAAGTGATTTTGTTTATAACACCAAACCAAATATCAAAGAAAGAAACAAATGTATGAAAATAAAAAAAGAAATAAACCTCTTTGCGGGAATGTTCACCGCAGAGGAAATATATCGCTATGGTGATATCATACTGCTGTTAGGTCATATAATATATCTTGTGCTGTTTTATCGGTTTGGAGTATACCAAATGGTATATTATAACTATTTCAGCGTAGCATTCTATGCAGTGATGTATTTCCTGCTTCATTTTAAGAAGATAGACAAAATGTCATTTACTTACCTTGTGCTTGGCGAGATAATAGTACACGCCTGCATGGGTGCTTATTACATAGGCTGGTCAGCAGGATTTACGCAGATAATGCTGTGTATAATACCTATTCCATTTTTCATTGCACAAAACAGGAAAGCGATACCATATATACTTTCGTCCTTTGATGTTGTTGTGTTCATAGTCATGCGTATCATAGTCACAAACAGGGTCGCACCTTACAGCTTTGATACCAGCAGAGAGAATATCTTATACATTTACAATACTCTATGCAGCTTTATTATAATTATCTATGTATCTTCCATATACATTTTCACAAATGAGCATAACAAGCGTGAAGCAAAAGCACAGAACGAAAAGCTTCAAAAGCTTGCCACTATCGACCCACTCACTCAGCTTTTCAACCGCCGTGCCATGATGGATTTTATCAAAAAGATAGAAAGCAACAGCCGCAGGACAAACAGCGTATATTCTATGTGTTTGGGCGATATCGATGATTTCAAGCACGTTAATGACACATATGGTCACGAAGTCGGTGACAAGGTACTTAGAGCGGTATCAGATGTTATAGCTGGAAACGTGCCTAGCGAGGGCTATGTGTGCCGTTGGGGCGGTGAGGAAATACTATTCGTTGTCCCAAATACAGACACAGAAAGCTGTGAGAAGATAGCAAAGAGCATTTGCCAGAAAATACATGAGTGTACATTTAAGGAAAATTCTCGAAGTTTCAATATATCCATGACTTTTGGAGTTTACTCAGTGACTCCGAACGAAAACTATGACGAGGGTATCTCAAAAGTGGATAAGCTGCTATACAAGGGCAAAAATCAGGGCAAAAACTGCGTTGTATCTAAATAAGATAAGGCAGTCGTGTAGGAAAAACTCCACGGCTGCCATTTTCATGCCTATTTTGCAGAGAGATATCCTCTCATGTCTACAGAAAGGCGTTCCTCAAGACATATAAGCTCCTTGGCAATGTTCTTGGACTTCTCGTCTGCCGCCTTATAATTGTTGAGATAACCAGACAGGGACTTCACGCCCATATTACAGCCGTCTGTTATAAAATCTGCCACAGCGTCGTCACTGCTCTCTGCCGCAAGCTTGAAGTTGGTTTTAAGCCATGCCATGCCCTTTGCCATAGCAGGCGGCTCTTTTCCGCTGTCATGATATGAATTTAAAAGTCCCTGAAGCTTCTCTTGTATCTCCACATGCCCTGCAAGATTTTTCTCTAACGTTCGCTTTAGCTCTCCGTTTGAAGTGTATTTCAGCGAATCCTCAATAGACTGCACGCCCATTTTTATTCCTGCATCGCACTCCCTGAGAAGCTTTATTGTATCCTTTTCTATCATCTAAGTTCGCTCCTTTCATAACTGCAAATAGTTTTCCACAAAAATTTTTCTTTATGCCTGCATAAATTCAGCTAAAACCATTGAAAAATCTTTAAATTTGTGATATAATTTCTTCATGGCTTACGCCTGAAGTATATAAGGGGGTATTTTAAATGGGAGAACACAAACATTACAAAGAGTCGGGCAAATTCAGCCCAGTTGGAGCAGTGCTCATGGTGCTTGCAACGGCAGTATGCGGCGGATTGCTTTTCTGGCTCTATCTGCTTTTTGAGGGCTGGTGCACTATCATCTATCTCAATGTTATCGCTGCGATAGCGGTGTCATGCGCACTTGGCTTTGTGGGAGGAAAGATAGTCAGAGCATTCAAAATGCGAAACACAGTTGTGGCAGTTGCCTGTGCAGTGGTGGGCTTTTTATTTGCCTCATATTTTAAATGGGCGCTGTATGATTACAACGATCTGAAAAAATATGGCTATGAGCTTATGGGTGAATACACAGCCTATGATTATTATGACGAGCTGAATATGCTTTTCGATGAAAACACAGACGGCTTCGGTGATTATTATGACTTTTATCACCAGACCAAGGCATATGATCTTTTCAGCAACGATTCAACAGGCGATTTTTCAGACGAGGACATTGCCACCATGCAGAAAAAGTCTGTATGGCAGTTTTTCGAGCTTGACAAGCTTCTTGGCAAGGATAAAAAATCCGCACAGAAAAGCCTTGAAAAGTCATACACCATGAACGCATATGACTACACCTACGATTTCAGAAAGTATGACAAGACAGGCCTTTTTGACATAATCGCACACCCATCTGACCTTTGGAATGATATAAAGTCTATCAACAAGGAGGGTCGCTGGTCTTACAAGTCATCACATTCATCAAGAGATAACGGCTCGCTTGTGAACGGCACGATCCTGTGGATAGTATGGGGCAGCGAATTTATCCTTCTGCTGGCTTTCCTTGTGGGCGGCGTGAGAATCAAGTCAAAAGAGCCTTTTATAGAGTCTGAGGACGATTGGGCAGAATACAAAAGCCTCAAGGGTGCATACAAATTCATGGTGCCTGAGGACATAAAGTCATTTAAGGTTTCAATGGAGCAAAGCCCTTACACGCTTTTTGATTATCAGACGGCTGTTACTCAATTCCTGCCTACATATATGGTGATAGATTGCTATGTGAGCAAGTCAGGCAATGAGAATTATCTAACAGTTTATCAGCAGACGATCAACCCTAAGAACAAGAACCCTGACACAAAAGTTCTCGTGAACAAACTCTTGGTTGACGGTGATTTCATGAACAGGCTCTATTCCCTTGCAAATTTTGCTCCGCAAATGCAGGACGTTCAGCAGACACCACAGTAAGGAAAGAATAAAGACATACAAAAAAAACACGGCTGAAAAAAAATATCAGCCGTGTTTTATTATGCCAATTTTTATATTTTACAGCCAAGCGCCGTAAATAGTTTCCCCTGTAAGCTCACGATATGAGCGCACTCTAAGATCCAGCATATCTGCTCTCGCCTTTGCAATGACCTGTGAAGGTGAATTGTAGTTCACCACTATGGCAGGCTCGCTGTGAGATGTGTGGTCAAGCTTATCCTTGACCGTTTCTGCTACCTCATAGCCCTGGGCTTTCATTGTAGGATTGCCCGAAACGATAGACCTGCTGTTAAGCTCCTGCGGCTTTATGACCATTACATTATCAGACTTTAGTGTTATGTCAAACTGAAAATCAGCCGAGTCGCAATACTGACCCATGCCTATAACCGTCACCTTTGCAGTTCCAACGTTCACGTTGTCAGAGTAAACTGTTCTGTAATCAACGTCAGGAATAAGTGTTTCGCCGCCAACAAAAACGTCAAATATCTGTGTTCTCTCCTTGCCAGTGTATGACATAGAGCCACGCATATTTGTGGTACAGCCCACAATAGTAAGCTTTGTTTTTATGCTCATATCCGCACTGTCGCTTCCCTCTTGGACACTGTCAACAGTATCAAGAAAAGCTGTTACTTTATAAACATATCTTGTTTTTGGAACAAGTCCATAGTCTGTAAATGAAGTGCCGTCTGTTACAGTAGCTATCTGCTCAAACTCTGCATCCTCAGCGTCGGTCTTTCTGTAAACATAATAGCCGTCAGCCTGCGACACCTCGTCCCATGTTAAAGTGAGCTTATCAGAGCAGATATCCTGCGACTTTACGTTATCAGGCGCGTTCAGAAGCACTGCCGCACTGCCTGTGACGTAAATATCGCCCTTGCTGTTGTCAGCAAAGCTGTTTCCGCTTATTTTAACCTGAGATTTCTTATTAGCTTTTATTCCGTAGCCTTTATTTTTATTGCAGGTGTTGTTGAAAAACTCCACAGAAGCGCTGTTGTCAGCCATAAGACCGCTTAGACCGTTTTCTTCAAGGATATTGTCAGAAGCCTTACCGCTTCCGCCAGTGAATATAAGTCCGTGATTTTTAGACTTCTTAACCGTGTTTTTTCTCACATCTGCCTTAGATTCTTTGGTTATCTTTATGCCGTTGGAGCCTGCGGAGGTTATAGTATTGCCTGATATGGTATTTTTATCAGAACCGCCTGAAACATAAACTCCCGACACGCCTGGCTTTTTAATGGTATTTGAGCTTACCTCATTGCCTGAACCACCGCTTATATAAACGCTGTTCTGCTTTGTGCCTGTAAGCTTATTTTTGGTCACAGTCACCTGTGACGATTCACTGAGCCATATAAGATCCATGGAATAATTATATCTGTCATAGTCATAGCTTATATCATTAGAACCTATGAAAATTCCCGAAACGTCCGTGAGCCTTACTGCCGAACCAGCTGTTTTTATAGTGTTGTCTACTATCTTCACGCCCTTTACAGTGTAGTTGTAATCAGGGTGTGAATATGACTTTTCAAGCTTTTTGCCGAATATCTGTATCGCATACGGCTCCGGATAATAATATGTACCCACAACGGTTATGTCGTTATTTCTTATTATGGTGTTGGCATTATCGTCAAGACGATCCTTTATGCCTGCATAGCCTGAATTAGGCACATGGAAATTTGCATTTTCATAATCGGTCATGTACTTGAAATCTATGGCACAGCCAACGTTTTTCATAGTGTTGTTTTCGATTATACATTTTTTATGATTAATAAGTACGATAGCCGTTCCGCTCATATTATAAAATGAGTTGCCTGATATAAGTGTATTAGTATAATATACACCAAGACAAGCTGAATGTGAGCCAAGACCTCTTATAAGGTCATGGAATTTGTTGTTCTTTATTACAGCATTGTCGCAAGGGGTATCATCAAAAGGCTCATATGCCGGGAAAACATCACTGTTACTTATGGTATCCAGCTGTATAGCCTCTTTCTGAAATGTTCCCGTATAACCATGAAAATCGCAATCCTCAATAGTGATGCCCTTTACACCGCCTATCTCAACATGATGACCATTGTAATTGTTTTTTATCTCAACGTTCTTTATCCAAAGGTTTTTCATGTGACCAAATCTCATATTAGAAAATGGTCTTGAAGTAGACGAAGGGTTGCCGTCCCAACAGCCTCCCTCGATAACGATATTTCTCTCGCTGCCATATCCGCCTGCACCATTTGCCTGAGCGTTCTTTATCATACAGCCCTTGTCAAAATTTCTGACAATAGTCGCTCCGTCCTCAAGATACAGCCAAGTGTTTGAATATATCTCCAAAAGCTTGTCTATCCTGTATTTGCCTTTTGGCACAACGACCTTTATCTGCACAGAGTTTGAGCCGTTGTCAATGGCATAGTCAAGGGCTTTCTGTATCGCCTTTGAGGAGTCTTTCTTTCCCTTTTTGTCTGCGCCGAAGTCAACAACATTCACTTCAAGCGCTCCCGAATATCCGCTTATTTCCGCTCCACTGGCTTTTGTGCCGGTGATAGTGGAATAATCATAAGCAAAGCACCTTACTGTCATAAGCATAATGGCGAGTAAACACGCCGCTGCAAAGGCAATAAAGGTGCGAGTTATCTTTGTCAATTCTCATCTGTCCTTTCGTTGTCTTGGGGTTATCGCTGCTCTCTTTTTGTTCCTTTTATCTTTTTTTGCAGAACATATTTTACACATATTCAATTATACCAAATCACGCCCCATTTGTCAACCGAAAAACGTCAAAAAGACGAAAGCAATAACTCACAAAGTCAGCGCACGATACTTGTGCGTTATCACCATAAAAAGCTGCGGTGAAAAGTTCCTCCGCAGCTTTTTACAAATACGTCTTTTTATCCCAGTGCCACATCCAGTATCATCATAAGCAAGAAGCCCAGCATTACGCCAACTGTTCCCATGTGACCTTCCCCCAGATGTGCTTCGGGGATAAGCTCCTCCACCACCACATAGAGCATTGCTCCTGCGGCAAAGGCAAGAAGCCACGGAAGAAGCGGTTGGACAGCACCTGCGGCAAGAACGGTGAGAAGTCCGAAAACAGGCTCAACAATTCCTGAAAGAGTGCCAAGGCCGAAAGCTTTCGCCCTGCCCATGCCCGATTGTCTCAGAGGCAGTGCGATAGCCGCACCCTCCGGAAAGTTCTGTATTCCCATGCCTATGGCAAGTGCGATAGCAGAAGCCAGCAGTACCGAGCTGTCATTATGTGCCGCCAGTGCAAAGGCAAGACCTACTGCCATGCCCTCAGGGATATTGTGCAGTGTGATAGCGAAAATAAGCATTCCCGAACGCTTTAGACCCCTGCGGACGCCCTCTTCCCTTTCAGGCTCAGGTAGAAAATAAGGCATTGCCTTGTCAAGCACCATAAGAAACAGCACGCCTAGTGCAAAGCCCCCTGCGGCAGGTATCCAGCCTATCCTGCCGAGAGCTTCCGCCTCGTTTATGGCAGGGATAAGCAAGCTCCACACGCTTGCGGCTATCATAACGCCTGCGGCAAAGCCTAAAAAGGCTTTCTGCACCTTTTCGCTCTGCCCCTCTTTTCTCATGAAAAAGACTACAGCCGCACCTAACGTCGTCATAGAGAATGTAAAGCCCGTGCCTGCCGCAGCCCAAAGTAGACCATTCATACTATTATGTTTCCTTTCAGACAGTATTATGTCAGATACAATGACATATCTTAGTCTATGAAAAGCCTTTACGCTGTGTGAAAAAGCCTCTGCCGACAAAATACATTAAATTTGTCTGAGATTTTCAGAATATGACCCGTCCCAAGTGAATATAATGTTCTCAGCAGGGCATTACAAGCCCTTTACGATCGTATGATCAGTTTATTTTTAGGAGGAAACAGACAAGATGAACACTATGGATCTTAAGCTTAACAGAGAGATGCTGTCAATGACACGGACTATCCTTGACGCCTCCTGCGAGCAGGCTGTGGAAAAGGATTTTCTGCTGCCCGACTATTATCCCGATATTTTCAGGGTACTAAAATGCGTTATCACACCAACAGTACAGAGCCATTCCATAAACGGCGGAAAGCTCAGCTTTGACATGGCGGCACTTATCAGGGTGCTTTACATCAGCCAGAATGACAAGCGGATAAACTGCATCGAGCAGAAAATGAACTACACAAAGTCTTTCGACCTGCAAGGGGATTGCGGCGACCCTATGATATGGCTCACGCCAAAATGCGATTATGTCAACTGCCGTGTGGTAAATCAGCGCAGACTTGATATCAGGGGTGCTGTAACTATCCACGCAAAGGTGACGGGCGAAGTAACTGTGCCTATAGTCACAGACGCATTCGGCTGCGGAATTCAGCTTAAAAAGGCGGCTGTTACATACCCTGCAAAACGTCTTACCGCAGCAAAGCGTATCACACTAATAGAGGAATTGCAGCTTTCTGCGGCAAAAGCCCCTGTTGGCACTATCCTGCGGACAGATTGCCGCATTATCCCACAGGAACACAAAATGATAGCAGGCAAGCTTGTGACAAAGGGCGACGCTGAGATAATGATGCTTTACTCCTGCGTAACTACCGATGGAGAAGAAACCGCTGAAACAATGCGGTTTACTCTGCCGTTCTCACAGATAATCGACATAGACGGCATTGACGATACTTTCACCGCAGATGTGAGGATAACCCCTGCAGGCTGTGATATCATACCAAAGTCTGACGATTCCGGCACACTTGAATGTGAGCTTGTGCTTCTTGTGAACTGCGTTGCCAAAAAGCTTTCCACCTGTGAGATCGTCACAGACGCATATTCCACCTGCTTTGAGTGCGAGGCTGAAAGGTGTGAAAGCAAGCTTGACAGCGAAAGCATAAAGATATCTGACAGCCACAGTGTTACTGCAAAGCTTTCCTGCCAGGATGGCGAGATACGCTGTGTTCACGACAGTTGGGCGACCCTTTCCAATGTGACATCAAGGCTTGACGAGGAAAAGAAAGCCTTTATCATTTCAGGAAGCGTGACGTTCTGTATTATCGGCAGGAACGAGGACGGCACTCCCCTTTATCTTGAAAACGATTCGCCTTTTGAGCATGAGATACCCCTTCCGGAGAATGTCAATGGTGAGATATCCATATCCCCTGACCTGTGCATAGAAAACTGCACATACTATCTTGCAGACGAAGCAACAGCGGAGCTTAAAGCCGATATCAAGATAGGCGGCGAAATGACTATTCAGCAGACAGGGACTATGATATCAGAGCTTAGGGTACTCACAGATAAGCCGAAAGAGAAAAATGACAAATACGCTCTGAAAATATGCTACTGCAATGAGAGCGACGACATCTGGGAGATAGCGAAAAAGTATTCAACTTCCATAACAGCCATACTTGAAGAAAACGAGCTTACCGACGATAAAATATCAAAACAGGGAATGTTGCTTATCCCATTAATGAACTAGGAGGACAGACACATGAAAAACGATATTTACACCGACATTGCCACACGGACGGGGGGCGATATCTATATAGGCGTTGTAGGCCCTGTCCGCACTGGAAAATCCACCTTTATAAAACAGTTCATGGAGCAGTTCGTTATACCGAACATTGAAAGCGACTACCGCAAGGAGCGTGCCATTGATGAACTGCCCCAGTCCTCCGCAGGCAAGACTATCATGACCACTGAGCCTAAGTTCATTCCTGAGGAAGCTGTGAACATCACCCTAGAGGGCGGAGCAAGCTTCAACGTGCGAATGATAGACTGTGTGGGATACATAATCCCAAGCGCCATAGGCTACATAGAGAATGAAGCCCCGAGAATGGTGGTCACGCCGTGGTTTGACACGGAAGTACCTTTCAACATGGCGGCTGAGGTGGGAACGCAAAAGGTCATAACAGAACATTCCACCATAGGTCTTGTGGTGACAACAGACGGCAGTATCACCGACCTGCCCCGTGAAGAATACGAGGAATGTGAGGAGCGTATAATCGACGAGCTGAAGCAGATAGGCAAGCCGTTTGTGGTGCTTATGAACACCACTGAGCCTTACTCTCAGCAGACAAAAGACCTTTGCGAACAGCTTTCCGACAAATACGGCACTACAGTTATGCCTATAAACTGTTTGGAGCTTTCGGAAAAAGAGATAAAAGAGATACTTACGCTTCTGCTATACTCTTTCCCTGTGAAAGAGATAAACATCTCAATGCCCTCATGGATAAACTCTCTTGACAAGGGTCACTGGCTGAAAGAAGCGGTTTTCGGACATATCAAGGAAGCGGCTTCGGCTGTGACAAATCTTCGTGACATTTCAGACTGTGCCGAAAAGATATGCTGCTGTGAGCAGGTATCATCTGGTTCGGTGGCTGAGATAGACCTTGGAAAAGGCTCGGCTGTCATAAAGGTGGAGCTTGACCCTGCGCTGTTTTTCAGGATAATAGGCGAAGCCACAGGGCTTGAGATAAAGGACGAAAACGACCTTATGCCGAGAATTCTGGAGCTTGTGAAGATAAAAGAGCGTTTCTCGAAATTCAGCTCTGCCCTTGATGAAATGGAGAAAACAGGCTACGGCATCGTTATGCCTGAAATGAACGAGCTGACCCTTGATGAGCCTGAGATAATAAAGCAGGGTGGAAAATACGGCGTAAGGCTCAAAGCCGCCGCACCAGCTATTCACCTTCTGAAAACCACTATCAACACCGAGGTCGCACCTATCGTCGGCTCAGAAAAGCAATCTGAGGAGCTTGTGCTTTATATGCTCAACGATTTTGAGGAATCACCTGAAAAGATATGGGAGTCAAACATTTTCGGCAAGTCACTCCACGAGCTTGTGAGCGAGGGTCTGCACACAAAGCTTTCAAAGCTTCCTGAGGACGCACGCATGAAGATAAAAGAAACTATTGAGCGCATGATAAACGAGGGCTGTTCGGGACTTATCTGTTTTATTCTCTAAGAGTTTCATAAATGAAAATAAACTGATCCACCAAAAAAAGCGTTACACTGTGAAAAGTGCAACGCTTTTTATCTTGTATAAAGTGTTAATTCACGCCCTCTGCAAAGCTGATCGGCACACCGAAAAGCACGCCTGCGTTAGGCTGTGAAAGGTCGCCTGTAACATCAGTTATCGCCTTTCTTGCAACATCTACCTGATCGTCTGCAACGGCAACGAAAATTGTCTTGCCCTTCTGTGCAGCATCCTCGCCGCTGAGAATAGATCTCAGAACGCCGATCATAGGCAGATTATCCATTGTAGAAATAGATTTCGCCATTCCCACGCTGTCAATGATCGTTCCGCCCCTTATTCCTGCCTGTGCCAGCGAACGCATGATTTCGTCTACTAACTCGATTCTCTTGATAACCAAAAACAATAACTGCATTTTGATCCGTCCTTTCATCTCTTATTTCCTGAATGACGCAGCCACCCAGTCTTCTTTTTCTCTTATCTCAATAAGCTCAAAGCCCTCTGCTTTAAGCCTGTCAAGCACCTCGTCTTTTCTCTGGTCGATTATACCTGAAACTATAAGCGTTCCGCCGTCTTTGATAAATCCGCCGAAAATCCCGCTCATGCCTATAAGAACATCTGCCACGATATTTGCACAAAGCAGGTCATAGCCTGTGCCTATCTGCTCCACCAGAGCCTTATCGTCTATGATATTTCCGCAGTAAGCTGTATACTTTTCTGCATTTATATGGTTTTTCTCTGCATTTTCCTTTGCTATCTTAACAGAATTTTCGTCAACGTCCACCGCTGTTGCACTTTCAGCACCAAGGAGCAATGCGCCGATAGAAAGTATTCCGCTTCCGCACCCAAGGTCAAGTATACTGTCGCCCTCATGGAGATTTTTCTCCACAAGCTCCAGACAAAGCTGGGTTGTGTTATGCTGACCTGTGCCGAAAGATGAGGCAGGGTCTATTTCCAGTATCTTTCTCTTTTCACCTTCAGCGACCTTTTCCCAAGACGGCTTTATAAGAAGCTTTTCGCCAACGCAAAGGGGCTTGAAATACTGCTTCCAGTTGTTCGCCCAGTCCTCTTCCTTGACGTTTTTAAGCTCATATTCAAGCCTGCCGAACTCATTGTTCACGTCACGCTTTTTGAGCGCTTTAAGCTCCAGCTTCATAGCTTCAAGATTTTCAAGACCCTGAGCGTTCTCAGGGAGATAAACTGTCACTGTAGTTTCACAGTTTTTAAGACCCATAAGGTCATCATCTATATAATCCCAGTTGCCGTCCTTGTCATCAAGAAAGTCCTGAAAATCCTTTGCATCCTTGATAACAAAGCCGTTTATACCCATTCCAAGCAGACTTCCCGTTACTGCTTCGATGCCTTCTGTTGTGGTATATATATCCATTTCAACCCAATTCATAATATCAATTCCTTTCGATAATATCTTATTATAACACATTTTTGCGATTTTGTAAAGCTTTTTGACTATGATTTATTATACAAAATTAAATATTGATAATTGTATATACTTATCAAATATCAACCATATTAAGTGCAAACAAAAAGCTTCCCGTCAAAAAACGAAAAGCTTTCATGATCATTTTTTCTTATCGTAAGCGTCAAAGGCTTCCTCAACAGTGCCGTCCACCTGCACCTTGCCGTCTTTTAGGAATATCGCCCTTGTGCAAGTTTCCTCGATAGCCTTGCGTGAGTGGGAAACGAACAGTACCGTTACACCAGTGGAGATAACATCATTTATCTTGTCACGGCACTTCTTCTGAAAGTCTGCGTCGCCAACGCTCAGTGCCTCGTCAACAACGAGGATATCAGGCTTGATATTTATATTGATAGCAAAGCCAAGACGCATTTTCATTCCGCTTGAATATGTTCTTACAGGCTGGTCGATATACTCTCCAAGATCTGCAAAATCAATTATATCCTGCTCTATCTCCTTTATCTGATCGTCATTAAGACCAAGCAGATAGCCCTTTAGATAGATATTTTCCATACCCGTCATATCCAGTGAAAAGCCTGCTGTAAGCTCAAGCAATGCGGCAACCTTTCCTCTTACAGTGATAGTGCCACTGTTTGGAAAGCTTACGCCTGTTATCATTTTCAGAATGGTCGATTTTCCTGCACCGTTCTTTCCGATAATTCCCACAGACTCGCCTGGGTATATCTTGAAGCTCACGCCTTTAAGGGCAGGGTGCTTCTTTACTCCCCTGTTTTTTGTGAAAATAGCCTTAAAACGCGCCTTTTCGTTTTTATATAAAAAGTATTCTTTTTTTACGTCCAAAAATTCAATAATTGGCTCAGTCGCTTGATTTTCCATTTAAAAGTCAGTTCCTTTCAGCCTTTGTTACAGAACGTCAGGAAGTATCTTCCTGAACTTCTTATAGGTGTGCGCTCCGAGGAATATCATAAAGATAAACTCCGCATAGAACACCATAGTTTCGGTGGTATAGTTAGAATCAAAAATAAACGTGTCTGTAAGAAAGCTCTTTCTATAGCCGTTTACAAAATAGTTTATAGGGTTGAAATACATAAGCTTTCTCAGCCACAAAGGTGAGATATCATATGTGTTCCAGAATATACCCGAAAGCCAGAAAAGTCCTGTTATAATAGAGTTTATAAGATTTTCAAAATCCTTGCTGAACGCACTGAGAGGAGCAGTCATCCACGAAAGCACAAGGAAGAAAAAATACATCATCAGCGCATAATAGATAAACTGAAGATTGTAAATACTCGGTCCAAAGCCCAAACACAGCAACACCACATACATTATAGCACACAGCAAAATGTGGATATAAAGTCCCGAAAGTGAGGTAAAGGTCATGATATTTGAAACAGGGAAGGACAGCTTTGTTACAAACTGCTTGTTGCTTCTTATTGACCTTGATCCTCCAACGATACATTCTGAAATATAAAACCACGGCACATAGCCGGTGAGCATGAAAACGAACTGAGTGTACTTTCCGTTAATGAAATGCACTCCACCGTTTCTTTTTAAACCTATCTCAAAGGCAAACCACAGTATAAACAGGGTAAAGGTCGGCTTTATAAGCGCCCACAATGGGCCAAGCGCCGCACCCTTATACTTCTTTTTCAGTTCGTTCACCGACAACATTCTTATCTGTCTGAGCTTTCCCTTATGCTCCTTCAATATCTGGGTAAGCCCGAACCAATCAAACTTTTTTCCTTCTATTTTTATCATCTCCGTCAAAAACGCTCTTTTTCCAAAGCGCTGTCGATTATTCTTTCCGTTGACCTGCCGTCGCAGGCAGACATATATTTTTCCGTGAAACGCTCCACACCCTCACGGTCAAAGCTCTTTTCACTGTCAAGCACAGCCTGTGCAAGTTTCTCTCCCTCCGTCACCAAAGGCGCAGGCATGTCTGTTTTATAATCAAGATAAAAGCTTCTGCCCTTGCTGTAGCTCTCAATATCAGGGGCAAATATCACCCACGGCTTTTTATACAGTGCATACTCGAACACAAGCGACGAATAGTCCGTCACAAGCACGTCTGCCACAGGCATGATCCTGTTTGTAGCAATATCGCAGTTAGTCAGCCCGCTGTGAAGTCTGGGGTGCATTTTTATAATGACTTTCCAAGCCTCCCCAAGCTTTTTTTCAAGCTCTGCGGCATACTCCTCGCCCACGCAGTGACAATCAAGTGCATTACCTCTGAACGTTGGCGCATAAAGCACTATCTTCTTGCCCTTATAGTCGGGATATCTCTCAAAGAACTCACGTCTGCACTGCTCGTTGTAGCTTTCATCAAAGAACACGTCCGTACGGCTGACGCCAAGGGGCTTTACGATATCTTCTTTCAGCCTGAACGCAGACACAAAAGCCTTTACGCACTCTTTACTGCTCACAGTGATAAGGTCAAAATTTCTTGTAACAGAGCCTTTGAAATGGGAAGATATATCCTCCTCGCTGTCATAGCCGAACTTTTTCAATGCTCCGCAGGAATGCCAAAGCTGAACCACTGTGGTTTCCTCACGCTTTTTGCAGGAAGTCACAGGCACAAAATAGTTGCATATGAACACAGCCCTTGCATTTGCGTAAGCTTTCATAAAGCTCATCATATATTTAAGCCCCGAGACCATTCCACAGCTTGAAAGGTCACAGTACATCTCCCTGACCTTATAGCCACGGAGCCCAAGCTCCGCCTTTACAAGCTCCATGCTCTCGGGAGTAGAAACGCTGTTAAGGTCTGCAAGGATAACAAGCTTTTTGTCTATATCCTTTTTCTTTGACAGCTTGTAGCACAGCGGCAAAAGCGTTTTTTGCAGTGCTGATTTTATGTGCTGTCTTATTATTCGTTTGCGGCTCTCCATTATCCCCTAAGAAACCTCTTATATATCTTGCCTGTCAGCGATTTCGGCATTATGAAAATGAAAAACTGAAAAGTGCATGGAACAATAAAGTCCCACAGGTTTGAATATCCCATACGGAATATCTTCCACCTGACATTCACAAAGGACTTTGTGTTCGCCCAGTTTCTTCTTCTCTCATAATTGTTCGCCGTAACTCTGTACATCACAAGCGTTTTGTCAAGATTTATTCCCCTTGCGCCGTCCGCAAGCATTTTCACCACGAACTCATAGTCCTCACAGCGTTTTATATTGCTGTATCCTCCCACGCTCAAAGCACGGGATTTCTTATAAACAAGGGTCTGATTGTTGAACGGATTTCTCCGTCTTGCATATTTGTGTATCTCTTTATTGGTCAATGGCGTTTTCTTTGTGGCTATCACTTCGCCCGTCTGACTGTCGAACTCGTCTATATAAGCCCCAAGCATATCTATCTCAGGGTGCTTCGCCATAGCATAAAGCGACCTTTCACAGCGGTCAGGCTTAGCGATATCGTCAGAGTCCATTTTGACTATATACTCATTTTTGCAGGCGTCTATACCTCTGTTGGCGCATCTTCCTGTGCCAACATTCTCCTTGAGCCTTATGGGGTGAAAGCACTCGTAATTCTCCTCATAGTAGTCTACGACCTCGTCAAGCTCTTTTGTGAGCTTTCCATCGCACACAAGCACAAAATCGTTCGTCACATAGGTCTGTGACAGCATACTCTCGATACTTGCCCTGAGATGTTCAGGCTTCTCTCCTGCATAAACAGACATAAGCACGCTGTATTCAGGCAACTCCACATTTTTCACTACCATAGCGCACCGTCCTTTTTTCATTCTGTCAAAATTATCCCCACAAATCTGTAAGCTATTCCATTATACCATTAAAACCGCTGTTTGTCAACGCAGATAAGGCTGTTAAAACAACACAAAAAGGGCGGCATTTTACTGCCGTCCTTTGTATCAAGACCTTATCCGTCACTTTATGACCTTAGCGCATATCTTTTCGTAATTGTCTATCTTATAGTTGAGTCTGTCGATAGTCGCAGCTATCTCAGCCTGCTTTTCAAGGAGATCTTTTCTCTGCTCGATAAGCAGATTTTTTCTTGCCTCGATAGTGCTGTCGCCCTGCTGATACAAAGCAACATACTCGATAAGGGCTTCTATTTGCAGACCTGCGCCTCTCATGCACTTTATGAACTCTATCCAATTGCATGAACTTTCATCATAGTCCCTAAGACCGCTTTTCGTTCTTGGCACAGGCGGGATAAGTCCTATACGCTCATAATATCTCAATGTGTCGGGTGTAAGTCCGAATTTCTCACTAACTTCAGAAATAGTCATAGCTTTCTCCTTTTAACAACACCACATGGGGTTTATGTGATATTGCCTATTGATTTTTCAATTATATTTTACCACCTGGAGTTAGCTCCAAGTCAAGACCTTTTCTATAAAACCGTCAATATGCACAAATTGTCATGCAAAATTTGTTATCACCGACAATATTTTAACGCTAGTCCGACACATTAAGAAAATCTTATGAAACAATTAAGCTAATACTCATGCGAAACCCTCTTCATTATGGTATCATTGATACAGCAAAAGCAAAGGAGCGGTCATTATGACAAATAAAAACAAAAAGCATATCGTAATCGCCACCACAATTATTATTTTGGTTGTGGCATTACTTATATACAGATATTACATTCCTGATATGAAGCCCAAGAAGCAGCTCACACCTGCATCAGTGGAATACACCTATGACGACAGCGTGACATCGTCGCAGCTTGCAGAGTATAATGCCCGGCAGGACTGGCAGCTCACATTGGTGAACAATGACACGCCTATATGCGAGAATTGCTCAGTGATACTCACCGCCCTTGACAATGGTCAGGCAGTGGACTGCCGCATTTACCCACAGCTTCAGAAAATGTTTGATGACGCACGCTCGCAGGGGATATATCCAACTATCACATCATCGTTCCGCACCGCAGAGGATCAGCAGGACATACTTGAGAGCAAATATGAGCACTATCAGAAAATAGGCTACAGCGACAAAAAGGCGAAAGCCTATGCGGAAGAATGGGTGGCGATGCCCGGCACAAGCGAACACGAGCTTGGTCTGTGCGTCGATATCGCAAGCGGTGACAGCAGAGTTACAAATCAGGAAGTATGGGATTGGCTCGCCAAAAACAGCTACAAATATGGCTTTATAGAGCGTTACACAGCCGAAAAGCAGGATATTACCGGCATTATCCCAGAAGAATGGCACTACAGATATGTTGGCGAAAAAGCGGCAAAGGAAATGTATGAAAATGACCTCTGCCTTGAAGAATATTTGCAGAATATGTCATAAAAAATTGTGTACCGATAGTTTGATATACAAAAATACGGGCGGTCAAAGATCGCTCCTACATATTTCACAGCACTGTATCACCCACCGATACAGTGCTTTTATTTTGCAAACTGCTTTTTCAATATCCTCAGCATATCCTTTGCCTGCTGTTCAAGCTGCGACCTGAGATAATAGACACCGAAAGATACCTCTTTCACGCCTTTTATTGGTATCGCTTTTAGTGGACCTTTGTAAGCGTCCCCTATGGCGGGGAAAATCATAAACCCCAGCCCCGCTTCAGCCATTGCAACTGCGCTTTCATAATCTCCGCAGAATATTATCTTATCCACCTTACCGTTTGCTAGTATCCTATGCTGAAAAGCAAAGATCTCATCAGGACAGGTGTGGCGCTCTATAAAAATAGGTCTGCCTGAGATATCGTCAACATCAAGGCTATCCGCCTTTGCAAGGGGGTGATCTTTCTGGCAAAGGCACATAAACTGACAGCGGCAAAGCTCCACATAGTCAAAAGGCTGTTTATGAGGACTTTTAAATGACAGAAGAAGCTGTATCTTCTGATCTTTGAGCTGATTGTCTATAGACTTGAAGGGAGTAAGATCTATATACGGCAAAAGATCATCATAAAGCCTGGACATTTCTCTTAGGGCAGGAGTCAAAACGTTCAGCTCCGCCTGATTGTGACAGCCTATGCTTATCCTCACAGGTTCGTCCTCAGGCTTTTCTGACAGCCTGAATTTTGCTGAGCCTGCTATTTTAAGTATCTGCTCTGCGTCTGAAATAAACATTATACCCTCTCTTGTGAGCGAAACGCTCTTGCTCGTTCGCACGAAAAGCTTCACCCCTAGCTCGTCCTCCAAAGAACCTATCTGGTGGCTCACCGCAGGCTGAGTGATGCTCACAGATTCCGCCGCCTTGGAAAAGTTAAGATACTGCGCCACAGCCAAAAAACACTCCAATTGTACAGTATTCACAAAAACCGCCCCTTTATGTTTGTTTATTTCCGAAAATTGTTTCGTTCGGTAAACAATTCTTAATAAAAATTAAATTTGATAGTAATCTATAAAATTCTTTTATTCATTATAACATATTTGTATTTCACTTTCAAGTAAAAATGTGATATTATTAGTTAGAGCAAAATGTTAGGTGCAAAAATGTAAGGAGGCGAACAATTTGGCGGATAACAGAAAAAAGAACATTCTTCGGTATTCCAAATACATTCATCTGAAAATAGAATGCGAGATAAACACCATGCTCGCAGGCAAGGGTATAACCGCCGCTCAGAGCCATGTGCTTATGTACATAATGGAACATAATGGCGAGCCTGTTTTCTCAACGGCGATACACCACGATCTGAATATTTCCCGTGCGACGGTATCAGGGCTTATAAAAAAGCTCCGTGCAGGAGGATATCTCTCCTATGAGGGCAGTGATGATGACGAGCGTCACAAGAAGATAATAGCAACCGAGAAAGCCTATACCCTCCAGCAGGACATTTGCGACTGTCTTAAAAAGATAGAAACAATGGCTTTCCGTAATTTTACAGATCAGGAGCTTGACGAAATGGAACGGCTCCAGAAAAAAATGATAGACAATACAATATAAAAATAAGCGAGAGGAGGGATCTGGCTTGAAAGAAATACTAGCACAGATCAAACAGTACAAGAAGGACTCCATTCTGACCCCTGTCTTTACCGCACTTGAGGTCTTTATGGAAATGCTTCTGCCTTTTATAATGGCGAAAATAATCGACGACGGCATTGAAAAGGGCAACATGACAAACGTTTATATTTTCGGTGGCGTAATGGTAGTGGCGGCAATGGTCAGCCTGCTTTCGGGCTTTCTTGCAGGAAAATATGCGGCTTCGGCTTCATCAGGCTTTGCCTGCAATCTTCGTGAAGCTATCTACCGCAAGGTGCAGACCTATTCGTTCTCAAACATCGACAAGTTCAGCACCGCAGGTCTTGTAACAAGAATGACCACTGACGTTACAAACGTTCAGAACGCATACCAAATGATAATCCGTATCGCAGTGAGAGCGCCGCTGATGCTCATCTGCTCAATGGCAATGTGCTTTGCAGTAAGCGGCTCAATGAGCATTATATTCCTTGCAGCTATCGTTCTTCTTGGCATAGTTCTCGGGATCATCGTTAAAAAGACGATGAAAGTTTTCACAGAGGCTTTCAAAAAGTATGACGACCTTAACGCAAGCATACAGGAAAACGTATCGGCTATCAGAGTTGTAAAGGCATATGTAAGAGAGGACTTTGAGCAGAAGAAATTCAAGAAAGCCTCAGGCAATCTCTATAAGATGTTCGTAAAGGCTGAGAGCCTTATCGCACTGAATAACCCTGTTATGATGTTCGTTATCTACTCCTGCGTAATGCTCATAAGCTGGCTTGGCGCAAAGAATGTTGTTGCAGGCACGATGAAAACAGGCGAGCTTTCATCAGTTTTTACATATGTTATCTCCGCCATGATGTCACTTATGATGCTCTCTATGATATTCGTTATGATATCAATGAGTACAGCAAGTATCAGACGTATCTCAGAGATACTCAAGGAAACACCTGATCTTCACAACGGTGAGAACCCAGCAAAGGATATGAAAGACGGCTCTGTTGACTTCAACAATGTAAGCTTCTCATACAAGCATGGAAGCGGAAAAATGGTGCTTAACAATATCGACCTGCACATCAGGTCCGGCGAAACTATCGGCATCATAGGCTCAACAGGCTGTGGAAAAACAAGCCTTGTAAATCTTATCAGCCGTCTTTATGACGTTGACGGAGGCTCTGTATGCGTGGGCGGCAGGGACGTAAGAGAATATGATATGGAATATCTGAGAGATCAGGTTTCTGTAGTATTGCAGAAAAACGTGCTTTTCTCAGGCACTATCCTTGACAACCTACGCTGGGGCAACGAAAACGCAACAGACGCCGAGTGTATCGAAGCCTGTGAGGCTGCCTGCGCTGACGAGTTCATTGAACGCTTCCCTGACAAGTATGAAACTTATATCGAGCAGGGCGGTACAAACGTATCAGGCGGACAGAAGCAGCGACTTTGTATCGCAAGAGCGCTTCTGAAGAAGCCAAAGGTTCTTATCCTTGACGACTCCACAAGTGCAGTAGATACTGCCACAGACGCAAAGATAAGAGCGGCATTCGCAAAGTCTATCCCAGGCACAACAAAGTTCATTATCGCACAGAGGATCTCAAGCGTTCAGGACGCCGACAGGATAATAGTTCTTGACGGTGGAAAAGTAAACGGCTTTGACACACACGAAAAGCTTGTTGAAACAAACGAGATATACCGTGAGATATATGAATCTCAGGTAAAGGGCGGCGGAGATTTCGACGTTCAGTCAGCAGGAAAGGAGGAAGCTTAAATGCCTAAGCCAATGAATAAAGAAATGGGCGGCAAGCCTAAAATGTCAGGCGACCAGATGAAAGTCCTCGGCAGAGTAATGAAATATATGCTCAAAAACTATAAGTTCTCATTTATAATAGTTGTGGCGTGCATACTTATTCAGGCTGTCACCACACTTGCTGGAATGATGTTCATGCAGTCACTTGTTGATGACTACATCACACCGATGCTAAAGACCTCCAGCCATGATTTTTCACCTCTTGCAAAGGCTCTCGGTGGTCTTGCAGTAGTATACGTTGTGGGCATTGCGGCTTCATACGCATACAACAGGATAATGGTAAACATCGGTCAGGGTACGCTGAGAAACATAAGAGATGATCTGTTTCTCAACATGGAAACACTTCCTATCAAGTATTTTGACACACACCCGCATGGCGACATCATGTCAGTATACACAAATGACGTTGATACTCTCAGACAGTTTATCAGCCAGAGCATACCTCAGCTTATAAACTCTCTTGCAACACTTATATCCACCCTCGTTTCCATGATAATCCTCAACATTCCTCTTACCATACTCTCTATCGCAATGGCATTTGTAATGGTAAAGGTGACCAACGATCTCGCTTCAAAGTCAGGAGCGCACTTTGCGGCTCAGCAGCGTGACCTTGGCGCAGTTGACGGTTTTATCGAAGAAATGCTTGACGGACAGAAAGTAGTAAAAGTGTTCTGTCATGAGGATAAGGCAATAGAAGACTTTGTAAAGATAAATGACAAGCTGAGAGTCAGTGCAAACGAAGCTAACAAGTACGCTAACATCATGATGCCGATAAACGCAAATATCGGAAACCTCAGCTATGTGCTTTGTGCCATCGTTGGCGCAATACTTGCCATAAACGGCTATGCAGGTCTTACCCTCGGCACTATCGTAACATTTGTATCCCTTAACAAGAACTTCACACAGCCTATCACACAGATAAGCCAGCAAATGGCATTCGTTGTTCAGGCTACCGCAGGCGCAGGCAGAGTGTTTGACCTCCTCGACCAGAAGCCTGAAACAGACGAGGGCTATGTTGAGTTCGTTAATGCAAAATATAACCTGAACGGTGAGCTTGAAGAATGCAAAGAGCGTACAGGCATATGGGCTTGGAAGCATCGTCATCAGGCTGACGGCACTGTTGACTACAAGAAAATGGAGGGCGAGGTCGTATTTGACGGTGTTGACTTCGGATATGACGACAGCAAGATCGTTCTTCATGACGTAAAGCTTTTTGCAAAGCCTGGTCAGAAGATAGCTTTTGTTGGCTCAACAGGCGCAGGAAAGACAACTATCACAAATCTTATCAACCGCTTTTATGACATTCAGGACGGCAAGATACGCTATGACGGAATAAACATTACAAAGATAAAGAAGCCTGCTCTGAGAAAAACTCTCGGCATAGTTTTGCAGGACACACACCTTTTCACAGGCACAGTAATGGAAAATATCCGCTACGGCAACCTTGACGCCACCGACGAGGAATGTATGGCAGCCGCAAGGCTTGCAAACGCAAACGGCTTTATAGAAAGACTTCCTGACGGCTACAACACTGTTCTCACAGGCGACGGCTCGAACCTTTCACAGGGTCAGCGTCAGCTCATAGCCATTGCAAGAGCGGCAGTCGGCGATCCTCCTGTTCTTATCCTTGACGAGGCTACCTCCTCTATCGACACAAGAACAGAGAGTCTTGTTCAGGCTGGTATGGACGCTCTCATGCAGGGCAGAACAACATTCGTTATCGCCCACAGACTTTCAACTGTCAGAAACTCAGACTGCATAATGGTACTTGAGCAGGGCAGGATAATCGAGCGTGGCACACATGACGAGCTTATTGCCAAAAAGGGCAAGTATTATCAGCTCTACACAGGAAACTTCGCAGAAGAAACAGCATAAAAGGTGCTATTCCGCCCAAAGAAAAACGCCACGGAGAGAATATCTCCGTGGCGTTTTTGTGCAATAAAAATGCGGCTGACAAAAGCCAACCGCAATAAATCTTATTCTTCTTCCTCTTCGTCCTCATCGAAATCTTCTTCATCGATGCCCATTGGACGAGGCATATCATCTGTCATAGGCTCATCTGCTCTTCTGAAATATGAGTCGAAATCAAAACGTCCCATGCAGATACGCTCCCAGTATGGTTTACCCGGCTCAAGCACCATAACATTATGCTCATGAACTTCGATAACATCATAGATCTTGCCGTATGAATCCTTTACCTGATCGCCCTTTACAACATTGGTCATTATATTCACCTTCCTTGTCATATCTTGAATTATACCACATTATAAAAGCCTTGTCAATCGGCTTGGAAAATTTTTTGCCCTAAATACTTACCTTCTTCACAGCCGACCACTTGCCGTACACTTTGGTCTTGCCAATGGTCTTATAATCCCTTGCCTTGACGTAATATGTCTTTTTGCTTTTAAGACCTTTTATTGTGCCTTTGTTCTTTGAGTTTCCGCTGAGCCACAAGGACTTGCTGTTCTTAAAGCCGCTGTTGTCGGCATATGACACTTGATAACCTGAATTTGAGCTGTGCTTTGCAAGAGTGACCGCTATCTTCTTCCCGCTCTTGTCGCCCTTGGCAGAAATGCTCTGTCCCTGTGGGTTTATCTTGAAAGTCTTTGTTATCTTGCCTGTGTAGCTTCCCTTACCTGTGACGGTCACCTTAGCAGTGCCTATGTCCTTATTTGCAGAGTAGCTTACAGTATAGTCCCTGTCCTTTTTGAGGGTGACATTTCCGTCCTTTACAGTGACAGCAGGCTTCAGCGCCTTACCTGTCCACACCTGATCTGGCACCTTGACAGACGCCTTCCCGACAGATCTTTTCGTTGCTGATCTTACCTTTATCTCATCGGAATATCCGCCGTATACCCTCTTGCCTGAAACAGTTTCATAACAGCGTACTTTGTAATAATAATCTGTGTTCGCCTTGAAAGATCCATCTGTAAACTTTCCTTTTGCAGTCGTCCCCACGGCAGAATATTTTCCCTTTGCGCCTGTTTTTCTGTATATCTCATAGCCGCATTTGTTAGTTGATCTGCCAGAAAAGCTGATCTGTATATTCGTGTTATTCACAGAATTAACAGACAATCCTGATACTCTCGGCAGGCTGATAGAAGAATCAGCGCTCTTTGACACTGCCGCAGACTTTGAGCCGTTCACAGCATTGTCTTTCAGCGAAGCCTTGCTGTGAGAGCTTACGCTTATGCCGCTTTTTCCTGAGCCGCTTATGCTGTTTGAATTTACACTCACAGAACTGCTGTAATTTGACACGCAAATGCCGTTCTGCTTGCTGTTTGATATCTTATTTGAACTTACTGCCACACTGCCGCAGTGGTCTGTAACAAGCATGCCATGTTTTCCTGCGCCAGAAACAGTGTTTGAGGTCGCCTTGCCCGAAGCGTTCTTGCTGAACACGATACCATGCCCCACGGCATTTTTAACTTTGTTGCCTGAGCACTCGCCCTTTGAGCCGTTATAAATAAGAATGCTCGTGTCCCCCGCCTTTGAAATGCTGTTGGACTTTATCACAGCGGAAGAATTTGCAGCCACTGCTATGCCATGCTTTTTCGCTGAATTTACGCTGTTTGAGCTTGCAATATTGTTCTCAGAGCCGTTGTAGATATTTATTCCGTTCATTCCAACGTTCTCTATGGTATTGTTCTCAAGGGTATTCCCTGAGCTGTCAGTAAGGGAAGCACCGTTTCTGGCTGAGCCTGAAATGTAGTTATCTGCTATCTTTATATTGTCACACTCGTTGAGAGTAAGACCATTTTTATCCTTGTAATTAACACCGTCCTGCTTTGTAACGAGAATATTTGATTCGATACTGCAATTTTCAGCGTCATTAAGTGCGATAGTGGTTCCGTTGCTCTCGATTCGATTTTCGACGATCTTTACTCCTGCCACTCTGAAATTATAGTCAGGGATAACACCGTTGTCCTTGACCTCATACCCTGTCAGGCGTATGCCGCTTGTAATGCCATATTCGTCATCACCGCTTACAGAGATAGTGTTAGATGAAATAACAGAGTTTGCGTCGTCATCAAAGCCGTCAACTGCTTCCTCCATAGACTTCACCACAGGGGGATTGAAATTGTTGTTAGGCAGGCTGGACATTGCCTTGAACTCTATACCGCTTGCACAGTTTGTGATAGTGTTATTTGTTATGGTACAATTCTTGTAATTGTACATTATCATTGCCATATCGTCGAGATTCTCAAAAACATTGCCTTCGATAAGGATATCTGTGTAATAGATACCAAGAGTGGCGGAATGAGAACCAAAACCTCTGCAAATGCCTGAGAAAAGATTATTCTTTATGACCACATTTTCACATGATGTATCATCAAAAGGCGCATAGCCTGCAAAAACTCTGCTGTTGTTCATGCAATCAAGCTGAATGGCTTCTTTTTTCCTGTAGCCTGTATATCCTGTAAAAGTACAGCCCTCTATGGTGACGTCAGCCGCACCGCCTATCTCCATATGATGACCGTTCTCGTTATTTTTGACGTGCATATCTTTCAGGAGAATATTTCTGCAATGTGCAAATCTGATATTTGAAAAATCTGCGGTATTTGGCCACTGGTCTGTGTTTCCGTTCCAAAGCCCGCCCTCAACGATAACATTTTTAACGCCGTCATAGCCGCCGACACCATTATTATCGCACCTGAGCATGGGTCCATAGGAAATGCACCTTTTTATCTCGACGCCCTCTTCACAGTATATCCAAGTATCGCTGTATACCACAAGTGCAGAAGAAATAAGATACGTTCCCTTTGGTATCACGACCTTTGTGAAAATGCCCTGTCCTGAATTTTCCTGTGCAGCGTCAAGTGCCTGCTGTATCTGCTTTTCGGTCATAGCGTTTCCAGTGTTGTCTGCACCGAGATCATCAACCACGTTATAAGTGACGATTTCCATGCCGTCTGTATCAAAATACGCACCTGTCACAGCCGTATCTGCCGCTTCTGCCACCGATGTTATAGCCGTAGAGAAGCCCTCGGGGATCACTGTGATAACGAGCAAGAGCGTTGTCAAAAGTGCCGCTATCCGTCTGAAAACTTTTTTTTCACTGATAATTCTGTAGCCTTTAATGTTCATTCTTCTGTGTTCTCCTTAAAGTTCGGCTATATTTTTCTTGCCGCTGACAATTATTCGTACAAATAGTATTATAAATCATTTATAAGTATCTGTCAACAAATACTAAACTTTTCGTGAACACTGCACAAATTTGGCTGTGTATTTTTGGCACAAAAAAAGCTCCCCTGACGCATAAACGTCAAGAGAGCCTTTAAAGCAAAATATTTTACTGCACTTCCACTTTTTCGCCCATGATAGACCTGATAGCGTGGACACGGCACACCTCTGCACACTTTCCGCAGTTTGTACACTTGTCATAGTCGATAACAGCGTGGTTGTTCTGCACTGTAACGGCACCTGAAGGACAGTTTTTCTCGCAAAGCTTACAGCCTATACAGCCGTTAGGACAAACAGACCTTGTCACTCTGCCCACATCTCTTGATGAACAGCAGATATCCACAGCCTGAGAGATCCTTCTCACTGCGATAAGACCATTTGGACAGGCTTTTGCACAAAGCCCACAGCCCATGCACTTTGCTTTGTCGATAACGGCAATGCCGTCAACGATAGATATTGCCCCCTGAGAGCAGACCTTGATACAATCGCCGTAGCCTAAACAGCCGCTTGTGCAAAGCTTGCTTCCGTCATAAAACCTGTTGCACGCTGCACAGCTCTGAATGCCGTCAAAATCGTATTTATGCGGTGTATGAGAGCAATCTCCCGAACAGCGCACGAAAGCCACCTGTGGCTCTGTTACAGTCACTTCAACGCCCATTATCTCGGCTATCTTCTTTGCAGCAGCCTCGCCTCCCGGACGGCAAAGGTTACATTCCGCACCCTTGTTCACGATAGCGTCGGCATAGTCTGCACAGCCTGAAAAGCCACAAGCGCCACAGTTTGCCTGCGGAAGTGCTTCTGCGATAGCGTCAACACGCTCATCCACCTCAACGGCAAAAACTTTTGAAGCCACCGTCAGCAGAACGCCTGCCAATATGCCCAAAGCGGCAAATATAGCCAAAGGGATCAAATATTCCATATCATTCTCCTCTTTCAGAATTTCAGTTTTTGTTGTGTTTTATTATATTATTATCCATAAAATCAAGGGTCATCTTAATGCGGTTTTTGATATTAACGTCCGCTGTTCCCGAATCGTGATCTACCGCCGTTATGATGCTGTCTGGGTAGAGCTTTTTTATACGCTTTATTATGCCTCTTGCACAGGTGTGGCTCACAAGGCAGCCAAACGGCAACAGCATCACAACACCTTTGCAGCCGTTTTTCAACGCTGAACACATTTCTGCACCGATAAGCCAGCCGTCCCCCATTGTTTCGCCAAGGCAGCCAAAGTTTTCACCGTAGCTTTTCAAGGATCTATAGTCTTCCATAGGCTCGAAACCGTTTTGTACAAGTGCAGAATTCATTTTGCACCAAAGCGTTTTCATATAGGCAATAAGGACTTTTGCTCCCACACCTGCCAAGGTTTTTCTTCCGTAAATGTTATCATCATTTGTACAGGAATCGGCAAGGTACATTATGTATGGAACAAAGCCGCTCATATATATCTGACAACCGAGATCACGGAGGTATTTCTCCGTTTCGCCGTTGCCGAGAGCACAGAATTTTATGTAAAGCTCCCCTGTTACGGCGACCTTTTTGACCGATCTGCTTTTATCACAATTTATTGTAGCAAAGCTTTCGCATATCTTGCGGAATATGACGCACATTGAGATCGGATCGGCTGCTTTGCCATGTTCAAAGAGCCGTGACAGCCTGCTGTTCCATAGGCGGACTTTATCAAGCGTTTCACCCTTTTTTAGTTCATAGGGTGAAAGCTCATTATAAAGATACAAAAGCAAGTCACTGTAATAGATCGCTGCACAAGCCGTCAGCACCATTTTAGGCGTTATGGAAAATCCGCTGTGTTTCTCAACGCCGCTGACATTAAGTGACACCACAGGAACATTTTGCAGACCGGCTTTCAAAAGAGCTTTTCGCAGCAGCATAATGTAATTGCACGCTCTGCACCCTCCTCCTGTTTGAGGCAGCAACAGGGCTGTTTTTGCGGTGTCATATTTGCCGCTTTTCAATGCACATATGAACTGTCCTATTATGAGGTTGCAGGGAAAGCAGACATCATTATTTGAATATTCCCAGCCTGCGTTTATCATTTGTGACCGACTGTATTCGTTCACCCCGATAACGTCGCACTTATATCCGCCGCTAAGAAATGCATATTTAAGCAGCGGAAAGTGGAAGTCAAGCATTGATGGTATCAATATAGTGTGGGTCTTTTTCATCGGCTTTGTAAATTCAACCCTTGATCGTTTCATATCGATAAATTATTATCAGATTATTCCCGAAAAGCCCATAAAGCTTAGCGAAACGATAGACGCCGCAATGAGCGTTGCAGGCACGCCCTTGAAAGTTTCAGGAAAATCGCAGCTTTCTATCCTTGCTCTTACTCCGCTGAAAAGCAAGAGGGCAAGAGTAAACGCAAGTCCTGTTCCAAGTGCGTTTGTAAGGGACTGAAGAAAATTATAGCCGTTGTCTATGTTTCCGATAGTAACACCGAGAACTGCACAGTTGGTTGTGATAAGAGGCAGATAAACGCCCAGTGCCTTATAGAGAGGCGGCATCATCTTTTTCATGACTATCTCAACAAGCTGAACGAACATTGCTATAACAAGTATGAACGCCACTGTTTTAAGATACTCTATGCCAAAATGCTCAAGAAGTCTGTATACAGGATATGTGATAGCTGTTGCGCATATCATAACAAATATTACCGCCGCACCCATTCCCACAGATGATTTCATCTGCTTTGATACGCCAAGGAAAGGACATATTCCCATGAACTGAGAAAGCACAACGTTATTTACGAACACACAGCCGATAAGTATAAGTATGTAGCTCATTTTTATGCCTCCTCACTCTCTGTTCTGCACTGACCCTTGCACAAAGCCGCATTTGGGCAGCCTGAGCAGGAAATCTCCTTTGGCGGCTTCTTATTCGCTATCTTGTTCACAAGTGCGATAAGACAGCCAAGCACGAAAAATCCGCCTGCCGGCATGATGAACACTGTCATGGGATCGTCGCACAGGAAAGGTATCTTGAAACCGAACCATGAGCCTGTTCCTAGTATCTCTCTTATAGATCCCATTGTGAAAAGTGAAAGTGTAAATCCAAGACCCATTCCAAGTCCGTCAAGTATGGACGGGAATATCTTGTTCTTGCTGGCAAAAGCCTCCGCTCTGCCGAGGATAATGCAGTTTACCGTGATAAGGGACAGGAATACGCCTAAGGCACTGTAAAGCTCAGGTATATAGCCTTTCATAAGAAACTCGATAAGAGTAACGAAGCCTGCGATTATTACGATAAAGCAAGGCAGTCTTACAGCCTTTGGGATAACGTTTTTCAAAAGGGATATAACAAAGTTTGAGCAGACAAGCACGAACGTTGTGGCAAGTCCCATTCCGATACCGTTTTTCGCCATTGTTGTGACCGCAAGCGTCGGACACATACCAAGAAGCGTAACAAGCGTCGGGTTTTGCTTTATGATACCCTTTGTAAATTCATACAAATTAGAATTTTTCTCAGCCATTGAGTATCTCCTCCTTATGCTCGTCAAAAAGCTTCACAGCCTTTTTGCACGCAGATTTCATTCCCTTTGAAGAATAGGTGGCAGCAGTAACATTGTCGATAGAATTTTCATCAGTGTCGACACCAAAGCCCTTTAGTTTTGAAAGAAAACTATCGTCCTGCACCTTTGTGCCAAGACCCGGAGTTTCGCCTATAGAGAGAAATTCTATCCCCTCCACAGTTCCCTCGCTGTTTATACCGATAAGCAGATGAAGTCCACCCTTTGAATAGCCGTCCTCAGTTATCTCGATAACGCATCTGCCGTTATCTTTATCTGTGATAATGGAGTTCACGCCCTCTGTATCAAATGTGACAGGGGTCTTGCTGTCACCCTCGCCGTCAAGCATTATCTCATAATCGCCCTTGCCGAATATCTCCTCACAGCCCTTTTTCATATCGTCTGTAAGAACACCTGTATTGTCAACATATGTGGCATTATAGGCAAGCACCAAAAGTCCGCTGACAACTATACATATTATAGTCAGAACCAATGGAGGCATTATTTTATCTTTCATTCAGACTTCGCCTCCTTCTTATTTGTTATAGCCCCTAAAGGCTTTGTTTTTGTTACCATGTCTATGTATGGTGTAAGTATATTCATAAGCAGTATCGAGAATGAAACGCCCTCAGGATAAGAGCCGAAGAAACGTATCACACAAGTGATGATACCACAGCCGATACCGAATATCACCTTGCCTGTTTTTGTAACAGGAGTTGTAACATAGTCAGTTGCCATGAAGAATGCACCGAGCATTACGCCGCCTGCAAGTATCTGATAGATGCCGTCCTCGCCGCAAAGATATGAGAACACGAACACCGTGCCTATAAATGCCAGCGGTGTATGTACTGAGATTATCTTCATCATTATAAGGTATATGCCGCCAATGAGCAGTGCCGCCGCAGACACCTCGCCAAGACAGCCGCCTACTTTTCCAAGGAAAAGATCGAGATAATCGGCAGGGGCGGAATGTGCCGCTGCAAGAGGGGTCGCACCTGTTACGATATTGTCAGGGTCATAGAAAGGCACTACCCAATGGGTCATGTTGCCTGTGAAAGCAAGCATAAGAACTATTCTTCCCACGATAGCAGGGTTGGCAAAATTCTGTCCCAGACCGCCAAAAAGCTGCTTTACGATTACGATAGCAACGAATGTGCCGATAGCAGCCTGCCAGTAAGGCATTGTCACAGGGAGATTGAACGCTAAAAGCATACCGGTCACAAGTGCCGAAACGTCCTTTGTGGAATCAGGTCTTTTCATTATAAGATTGCAAAGTCTTTCCCATATGAGTGCCGTTATCATGCAGAAGCCTGTGAGCATGAGCGCACGTCCGCCGAAAACATAGGCAGACATTGCAAGTGCAGGGCAAAGTGCCACAAGCACATGGGTCATCACCTTAGAGGTAGAAATATTATCCCTTATCTGAGGTGAAGGGCTTACCAGCATTTTTTCCATATTTTCTTACCTCCTTACGTTCTTATGAAAGCTTTTGCAAGCTGATTTTTCTCTGCAAGATCTCTCTTTGCAGGACAGACGTATGAACACGAACCGCAGTTCATGCAAAGACCCACCTTGAGCTTCATAAGAGCCTCTTTGTCACGCCTGTCATAAGCCTTTTCAAGCTCTGTAGGCATAAGATTCAGCGGACAAGCTGAGATACATCTTCCGCACTTTATGCAGTTTGTCTGTGTGCACCTGTCCTCGATACCCTTTTTCTTATCGGTCTTTTCGCCAAATGCAAGAATGGCGTTTGTGGTCTTTGTCACAGGGGTGTCAAGCTCATAAAGGCACATTCCCATCATAGGACCGCCAAAAAGGGCTTTTCTAACCTTTTCTTTATCACAGTCACCGAATTTCAATATATCCTCCGCAGAAGTTCCTATAGGTACTTTCACATTGCATGGAGTAGATACCACGTCACCGTCAACAGTTATACGCTTTGATATGAGTGGCATACCTGTTTTGGAATACTCGCCGATAAAGCCTGCTGTGGTAACGTTCATTACAATAACGCCCTGATCTGACGGAAGCTGACCCTCGCCAACTACACGTCCCGTGGCGTTGAATATTATCACCTTTTCTGCGCCCTGAGGATAGCATGACTTCAGCACCTTTACTTCGATACTTTCATCATCAGCCGACTTTTCACGCATAAGCTTTATAGCCTGCGGCTTGTTGTCCTCGATACCGATAACGACCTTTTTAAGCCCCAGCATATCACGCACGAGCTTTATTCCGCACATAACATCGTCAGCGTTCTCCATCATCTCACGGTAGTCGCTTGTTATGTAAGGCTCACACTCAGCGGCGTTTATAACAAGGGTATCAACCTTGTATTTGTTCTCGTCAAAGTTGAGCTTTATGTGCGTCGGGAAGCCTGCGCCACCCATTCCGCAGCAGCCTGACTGCCTTACGGCTTCGCAAAGGCTCGCTTTGTCTGTTATAACAGGCGGCTTTACGTCAGGTGATACCTCCTGCTCTCCGTCGGTGTCGATCTCCACCATTTTGCACACCTTTCCGCCTGCTGTGAGCAGTTCGGATATCGCCGCCACTGTGCCTGACACAGACGAGTGAACAGGGCATGACATAAAAGCGTTGCTTTCGCCTATGACCTGTCCCACAAGCACTCTGTCACCCTTGGCAACTGTCGGCTCGCAAGGTGCTCCCATGTGCTGTGACATGGATATCTTCACTCTTGCAGGCAGCGGCATGGCGATAGTTTCGCTGTTTTCCGTCCCCTTTTTGTGGGAAAGAAAAATGCTGTTGAGTTTCATAATTTTCCCCCTTATCATACTTTATGACTATTCAAACCTGAATTTATCATCGCTTATACTTATCCTGCCCTTTATACTGTCTGAGCAGTAAACTATGCCATTCTCATCAACGGCAATAACTTCTATATCTTCATCACTGAGCCACCTGTCAAGCTCACCGCTTCCGCCAATAAAAATGCAGGTAGACAGAAAATCGGTTTCAATACCGCTTTGCCCCACAACAGTTACAGAAACAAGGTCTGTTTTACATGGATAACCTGTTGTCAGGTCAAAAATATGGCTCCACTTTTTGCCCTGCGCTTCAAAATAACGCTCATATCCCCCGGAAGTGGAAACAGAGCCGCCGCTGCTTGTGAAGCTAAGGCAGGTGTTATCGTTATCAAAAGGGTCTGTGACCGCAACCTTGAAATCTGTTTTATCCGGCTTCTGCCCGTAAAGAAGCGTTGACGAGCCAAAGCTCACCACCGCACAATCGGCTTTTTCACTATCCAAAAGCTTTTTCACTTCGTCAAGGGCAAAGCCCTTTCCGTCACAGCCCACGTCTATCTGTGTGCCGTTTTCAAGAACACATTCGCTCCCCGAAAGCTTTATATTCTCATATCCCACAGCGGAAAGAGCAGTCTGTATCTCACTTTGCTCTGGAACTCTCGGCTCATCTCCAGTGACGTTCCAAAGTTCCGTCACTGCCCCTGCGGAAATATCCGCTCCGCCGTATTTTTTTGTAAGCTCTATGCTCTTTTCTATAAGCTGTGCAGTTTCCTCAGAAAGCTCAAGCCTGCCGCTCTCATTGAGCCGTGATATCTCCGAGCCTTCCTCATAAGGCGAATAAAGCTTTTCCAAAGCCTTTATCCGCTCTTTCACCGCCTCAGCGTCGCCGCCGTAAACAGCGGCTGTGCATGGGCAATCCATGGCGAAAAATGTCGCTTCATCTGGCTTTTTATCTAAGTGCATCATCACCGCTCCGCACACCATAAGAGCCGCCGCACACGCTGCCGATACAAACAACCGCCTTTCAGGCTTTTTCATTTTTATACCTCACTTGAAATTAGTTTAAAAGTGTGTTATAATATCCGAAGTATGATAACATCGGTATCAAAATTCTTATGTGCAAGCGAGCAAAATGTGTTCGCACTCTTTGATAAACGCCCTCAGTTCAGGATTTTTCCCCACTGAAACCTCGAGCCTGTTCACCTTTTTTCCTGCCATGCCAAGGATCCTGTCAAGGTCTTTAGGCTGAGCGGAAAGATATTTTACACAGCGTTCCATGGTTTCCTCAGTGTCAAGCTCAAAAAGCTTGTGGGAGTTGTGAGGATTTTCAGAGTAAAGCTTTCTCAAAAGCATATAGGTGCATATTTTCACCGCCATGTCCGTCTGAGTTTCAAGACCCTTTATGCCGCTGTCTTTTATAATCTCCCTCAGCAACTCGCTTCCCTCGTCCGGACAGCCTAACGCAGAGTTTTTTTCTCTGACCTTGACTAAACCGAACACATCTTCATAGGAAGCACCGTAAAGCTTTATAAGAGCAATGATGATATTGACGTTCTGCTTTTTGCCGTGTTCAACGGCGGATATGCAAGACTGGCTGGTGCCGACTGCTCTGGCCGCACGGCTTTGTGTATAGCCGCTTTCTATCCTCGCGGCGGTAAGCTTCTCACCTATCCTGAGAGTCAGCTCATCTTTGCTGTCATTGCTCATGTAATATCTCCCATATATAAAATCATATTGGTTTTTCAACCATTATTCTATTATACTATAAATTTATGTATTTGTAAATATAAAATCTATAAAATGACGTATTTAAGTGAAAAAAATTTGTGCAGGTTTTAAAGCACTTATCATAAAAGAAAAAGAAAGCAGGTATTTTAAATATGAAAGGCTACAGAATAGCATTTATCCGTCACGGAATGACGCAGGCAAATCTTGACGGACGTTATATCGGTACTACCGACTTGCCGCTGTGCAGAGAGGGTGCTGACCAGCTTTATGAAAAGATAGAAAAGTATGATTACCCTTCGGTGCAGAAGGTCTACACCTCGCCTTTAAAAAGGTGCAAACAGACTATATCTATACTCCAGCCTAACAGGCTTGTGGCTGAGATGCCTGAGCTTCGTGAAATGGACTTCGGCAAGTTTGAGAACAAGACCGCTGATGAGCTTATGAACGACCCTGATTATGAGCAGTTCATAAAAGGAGGACTTGACAATCCTCCGCCGAACGGTGAGTCAACAAGAGAGGTAATAAACCGCTGTTATGAAGCTCTGAACATCATCATTTCCGATATGATGTACGAGGGTCTTACAAATGTTGCGGTATGCACCCACGGAGGTCTTATAATGAATATGCTGGCAGGCTTCGGCGTGCCGAAAAGGAAGCCTATGGACTACGCCTGCGATTTCGGTGAGGGCTTTGAAGTCATGGTGACAGCTTCCATGTGGCAGCGTTCAAACGCTTTCGAGGTAATAGGAACATATCCGCCAAAATATGAGGAAATGCCTGATTACACTGTTGAGGATTATTATACCGACGAGGAAGATAAGTAAGCAAAAAAAAGAAACGAGGGGGGAAAAGGCTTGACAAACAAAGAGATAAAACGATCGGCAAGAAAAAATATAAGCCAGAACATGGGAAACTGCGTATCGCTCACGGCATTTTTGTTTGCGGTATTTGTATTTCTTGGTCTGTGCGAGCTTGCCCTTTTTATGCTTTTCAAACGCATCGGCTGGGAGTACTTTTTCTCGTGGCAGGGAATAAAAGATCATGTTTCCGTAAGGCTATTCTGGTTTCTTGACCTCATTGTCATTATACCTTTTGCAGCTTTTGAAATGTGGACTGTCCGCAGATTTTTTGTTGATATTGCAAGAGCAGACAGCTATGTGGGATCGAGGCAGTATATAAACTCACATTCTTATGTATATTATTCCCACACCATGTTTTCTTCCATTATAATTAATTCACTGAAATTATTTTCCGCAGTACCTTTCGCTATTTCAACCTACAGCGTGTATTATTGGGGCTGGGTATGCAAGCTCAGCGAGCTTACCTCCGCAGGTCTTCTTTGTTTCATGTTCTCACTCGGTCTGTCTGTTGTGTTTTTCGGACTTATGGTGCATTACTGGATATCTCTTGCCCTTGCGCCATATATAATGACGCTAAACCCACGCACCAACATTTTTGACGCCTGCGATCTTTCTGTAAGGCTCATGGACGGTCAGCACGGCAGATACATCTCGTTCCTGCTGAGCTTTGTTATGTATATCCCCGCACTTCTGTTAGTATATCCTGTTTTTGTCATCTATCCATATTTCAGACTAAGCTATATAGTGTTTTTGCAGGATATAATGGGAAGCTACTGGCAGGACAAAATGCCGTCAATGATAAAACGCTGGAGGAAATACAGCAAATGACTGTGACAATAACAAAAGAAGAAAATGAAAAAGCCCTTGAATGTGTACTGCGTTCAAGGGGCTTTTCAAAAAGGCTCATAACAAGGCTCAAACGCACTGAAAACGGCATAACAAGAAAGGGCGTCCTTATCCGCACTGTTGACCTTGTGTATGAAAATGACATCATCATGATAAACGAGGGTGATGGTGAAGCTCTTGACCCTAATCCTGACCTGAAAGCTGATATCCTCTATGAGGACAGCGAGGTGGTGGTGTTCTCAAAGCCGCCTTTTATGCCCTGCCACCCGTCAATAAAGCATCGTGACGATACGCTGGGAAATCTTTTTGCCGCACTTTATCCAAGCCTCGCTTTTAGACCTGTCAACCGCCTTGACCGCAACACGAGCGGCTGTGTGCTTGTGGCAAAAAGTCAGCGAAGCGCCGCAATGCTCCAAAAAAGCTTTGAAAAGACCTATGTTGGAATAATAAAAGACCTGCCCCACTGCGGCGGGCGTATCTGTGCGCCTATCGCAAGGGAGCAGGAAACTATAATAAAACGCTGTGTGAGGGCTGACGGACAATATTCCGCAACGGATTATCTTGTACGCAAAAGGCTGGGAGATCTTTCTCTTGTGGACTTCTTTCTTGAAACCGGCAGAACGCACCAAATAAGAGTACACACGGCTTTTATGGGCTATCCTCTCCTGGGTGATGACCTTTATGGCGAGGCAAGCCCTCTTATAAGCCGTCAGGCTCTCCACTGCGAGAAAATGACTTTTCAAAGTCCTGAAAACGGCAGGATAGTGACTGTTACCGCACCGCTTCCCGAGGATATGCTTTGTCTTATGACACCCGACAGGTGATATCCGTTTCAAGCTCCACCGAGCCTAGCACTTCATCAAGGCGGTCGGCATACTTCAGATAGCTTTGCGGATATTTGTGACGGAAAAGCCGCCACACATCAAAAATATCCGTCCTGTTCTCATACAGGGCTTTGTTCCACACCCCTGTGATGTTTTCTTCAAGGCGCTGTTTCACAAGTGCCGCCACCTGGTCTGAGCTTTTCTCGTCACGGATATCAAGAGAAGTGTGTGCAAGAACAGTGAGCTTCAATCTGCATACGAGCCTGCCGTTCTCGTTATCAAGCTTCAGGCTGTGGCTGTCAGAGGTTATCCTAACGTCCATGGGGCTTCCATTATATTCGATAATATCAGAATACTGCTCTGCCTTTCCCGTGAGCCACAGACAGCCTGATGCGTCAGCGTGGGAAAGATAGCTCTCAAGTACCGTACCTTTTCGTATAAGGGCGGTCTTTTTTATTTCCAAAAGCGGCTCCTGCTGTTCCGCTGACTTTTCCTCATGGCTCTCCGCAAAATCTCCCAGCGGTTGTTTGATAGAGATAACCGGCATAGCGATATACTGCGGTGATCTTATGCAGGAAAGCAGATCGATAAGGCGGCACTCCACCGTTATGCCGTTTCTCACACCCATTTTTATGACCTGTGTGAAGTTTTCCGAGGACATCGTTCCCCTTGTTAGCTGAACGTTCATAAGCTCCTCTGCGGTATTTTCCGCCAAGCAAAGCTCCACTCCAAGAAAAACATTTTTGTCCTTTATAGCAAAAGAGAACAGCTCCTCCGGAGAGGAAAGATCTATATTTTTATTAAAGCATATTATTTGAAGATGGCCAAAAAAGATCTCCCTGCCTATCTGATACTGACAGCCCTCAATGGCGTCTCGGATACTCCTGCCTTTGCAATTGACAGTCTGTATATTGGACTGGCTCACATCGAGAGGAGTATCAGAACCCATACTCTGGGTCTTAAAGACCTGCAGTGACACATTGTATTCCCCGTTCTCATAGTCAACGCCCATGGCGTGGCAAAGAACACGCTCCTCGATATCCACCTGCCTGCCGAAAGAGGAAGACAACAGCGTCACTGCTGCGATAAAAAGCACAACAGCCACCTGTATCTTACGCTTTTTCATCAGATCTCGCCCCCTTTTTCACAAATATCAGGCATAGAAGCGGTATTACGCCTCCGAGAAATATGAGTGGGATAGGGCTGAGCCCTGCGTATGCGATGCTCTCCCACTTGTGAGGCAAAAGCCAAAAGAGCGTTGCCGCCGCAGGAATCGCCGCTGTTATTATCACGCCCGATCCAGAACCGAGCTTAGGAAAAACATATCTCAGGCATCTGCCTGAACAATGGAAATATACTCCCAGCTTATATACCGAGAGCATTACCCACACGCCCATAACAGCGGCGTCATAGCGTTCTATTATGGCAGTGCGTGAAAATGCCGCAAGTGCGAAGAATGGCAGTTTTGCAAGAAGAGTGTAATCTCCAAGTATCATTGTGATAAAACCTAAGACTATTTCAACAAGGGCAAGCCTTGTGAACAGAAAATACATAGACGTTTTTGCTGCATTGCCCTTTATTGAGGGTAAAAGAAAAGCTATCACTGCAAGATAAGAGCTTCTTGCAAGCTCGCTGACAGCAGAATGAAAAATGCCTTTTCCAACGTTTCTTTCCGCAAGGTGAAAATCAACGAATGTGAAATCTTCAAGAGAGCTTATAACAAGGATGGATGTCACAAAGAGAAAAAGTACAAAAAGCACTGTCCCCGTTTTTCCTATGACCCCAAGGCCTGACATTGCAACATATATCCCGCAGGCGGCAACGCTGAGAACTATCATGAGCCGTGGTATATAATCAGAAAAATAATAATCCATAAAATAGGTGAAGGTGCCGATAACATAAAATGACACTGTAAGAAAATATGCAAGATACATTGTACAAACTCCCCTGCCTGCCCACTTTGAACGGCTCACCACAAGTGTGCATGGGTCATCATTAGGAAAGCGCTTGTGGAAAGCCGCCATACAGCATATCATAGCTATCTGAAAAACTGTAGACAGCACTGTTCCAAGCATAAGCTCCAAAGCGTTTGCGGTGCTTTCAGGGAGAAATGTCATCATCGAAAAGGCTCTTGTACAGATAAGCATTGCAAAAAACTGCGATGGCGTAAGCTTTTTCATTGGCTTCCCCCCTTTTCGTCAAGCTTGTATTCTTTAATGGTGCTGTGAGTTTTCTCATATGACCGAAAGCTCCGCCTTGAAATAACGTCCTTTATACCCTTTGAGAAAAATGGCGTAACAGGAGCGGTGTAAGATACTGCAAGGTCGTCCATGGAGTTTATATTTATCATCAAAAGCACAGTGCAAAGTGCAATGCCATAAAGCCCCGAGCCGCCGCCCACAAGGATATACACTAGCCTTAATATAGCCGTCTGCTGATAAAGGCTCGGTATAACGAACGATGATGTTGTGGTTATCCCCACCACTATAAGCAGAGGTGCGGACACAAGTCCGCTTTTTACGGCAGCGTCGCCTATGATAAGACCGCCCACTATAGAAACAGTGCTTCCCACAGGCTTTGGAAGCCGCAAGCCTGCTTCTTTCATTATCTCAAATAGAAGCATTAGCACAAGCACCTCCACTGTCAAAGGATAAGGCGTTGACTCCTCTGAAACTGCAAGATTCAGAAGAAGCTTCAATGTGAAGACCTCAGGGTGAAAGCTCGCCAGTGCAACATACAGACCCGGAAAAGCCACCGCTAGAAAGAACGCAATATATTTCAGCCACCGCATAAAGGTGACGTAAAAAGGCTTTTCCGCAAAATCGTCCATGGTCTGAAAATTTTCCGCAAAAAGCGATGGGCAGATAAGCACAAATGGCGTGCCGTCCACAAAAACACATATCCTGCCCTGATTTAGCCTTGTGCATATCATATCAGGCCTTTCGGAATAAGCCATTTGTGAAAACACTGACGAACCGAAGCCTTCGTCGATAAAAGGTTCGATATATCCGCTTGTAAGAACAGTATCAAGCTTTATGCCTTTGAGCTGTTTTCTCAGCCTGTCCACAGCGTCTGAGCTTGCCCGGTCGCTCATGTAGACCATGCACACGTCGGTGGAAGAACGCTTTCCTATCTGCATCATCTCAAACCGCAGCGATGGTGTTTTCATTCGTCGGCGCACAAGAGAAATATTAGTTCTTATTGTTTCCGTAAAAGAATCCTGTGCGCACATTATAGTCTGCTCGCTTGCAGGCTCAGAAACCGACCGCTTGTCGTAACCCTGGATGCCGTAAACAACAGCCTTTGAAAGCCCCTCTACAAATATGACCGCAAAGCCCGAAAACAAAAACTGTATGACGTCACCATAATTAAAGACCGTTTTTCTCTCGGCGGCAAGCAGGCTTTCTTTTGTTAGGAAGTCGAATACCTGCTCTGCATTGCCCTTTGACTTTTGTGTAGAAAGCTCCATTATAGGTCTGAAAATAAGCTCTGACATTGCGCTCGTTGAGATCATTCCCTCTATGGATACCAACGCACAGCTTACGGAGCATATCTTCACATTCATTATGTTAAGATCCATTGAATTGCCTGTTATGGTGCGAAGTGAAGTCATGGCAGCGTCAATGGTCTTATCTATCTCAGCGTTTTTGTAGTTTCTGAAATCGGGTGTATTCATTTTGTTTCTCCTACATGAAATTTTGTTGTATTTATTATCTGCGGCTGTTATCAGAATATTCTGCATTAAAGCTGCAAAAAATAGCTTTGACCATATTGGAGGAAAACAAAATGCTGATAGTTTTTTTCAGAGCCGTTATACTTTATATACTCATTGTCATAAGCATACGCCTTATGGGCAAAAGGCAGATAGGCGAATTACAGCCCTCGGAGCTTGTTATAACGCTTCTGCTCTCAAACATCGCCACCCTGCCTATCGAGGATATGACTATACCGATGTCAATGGGCATAGTGCCTATATTCACGCTGGTGTGCCTTGACGTTATACTCTCTCACTGCTCGCTTAAATTCAGAGGACTTAGAAAGCTCATATGCGGCTCTCCGAAAATAGTCGTGTCCCGTGGGATCATAGATCAAAAGCAGCTCAAAGACCTGCGTTTTTCTGCAGACGATCTTTTGGAGTCCCTAAGAAGCATGGGTATATTCGATATAAACGAGGTACAGCTTGCGGTGGTGGAAACAACAGGCAAGATATCGGTCTATCAGAAAGCACAGTTTCGACCTGTGAACAATGGCGGAATGGGCGTAAAAGACTCTCAGACCGACCCTCCGCAGCTCGTTGTCGACAACGGCAGGATAATATACTCCGCCCTTGATCTTATCGGCAAAGACGAAAAGTGGCTCATGAAAAAGCTAGGAGAAAAGGGTATGCCCCTGAAAGATGTTTACATCTGCACCGCTGACCCCTCAGGGCAGATAGTTGCCATAAGAAAAGACAAGGGCAAGAAAAAAGTATAAAGGAGCAAGCTCAATGAAAAGATTGACCGCCTGCATTATTATCCTCACTGTCATAGCCGCCATGTCAGTGTTCTCCGTATTTGCGGTAAAAAAAGAAAACGATAAGTTCATAAGTCTTGTGAACGCCGCTGAAAACAGCTACAGAAATGATGACAGCGACACAGCCCAAAGGCTCGAAGAACTCGAAAATGCCTGGAATAAATATTATGTAAGAATATCATATATAGCACAATCCTGCACACTTGATGATATCTCCTATGCAGTGGCAAAGCTCCCAGCCCTATTGGAAAAGGGCTCTGAGGAATTTTTGTCAGAGTGCGAGAGCATACGCTCATGGACAGAGAAGATATACCACACTCAGTATCCCCATTTATATTCAGTTTTTTAATGTAGAAAAATTGTGTCTAAAACGTTATCAAAGTGTATGATTTTTTATTGCGTTATTGTACAAATCTACAAAAATCATACAGAACAAGGCGGTTTCAACGAGTTTTTCTTGACTTTTCTTTCTGCTAATATTATACTTAGAATGTATGAATAGGATAAAAAATTTTATCCTGTTTAGAAAAGAAGTATCAATGGAGGTATGAAATGAACACTATCAAGTTTTGTGCTAAGTGCGGAGCGCCAATAGGTCCGGAAGAAAAATTCTGTGGCGGCTGCGGTGCGTCTGTCGCCGAAATGGAAGCCGAAGCAGGCATTTCCACACAGCAGGCAGCACCTGCTCAGGCACCCGTTCAGCAGGCTCAGCCTGTACAGCAGCAGGCTCCTCAGTATGACCAGCAGTATGCACAACCAGCAAACAACTACGCTCAGGCAGCAGCTCCTGCGGCTGCAAAGCCAAATCCTTTCGCTAAGCTTGGCGAATGGGTAAAGGGTCACAAGAAAATAACACTTATTGCCGCTGCAGCTCTTATCGTTGTTATCGTTGCGATCATCATTCTGTGCAACATTCTTAAATATCAGGTGATCGACGCAAAGGATCTTTTCAAGTTTGAATTTAAGGGCATTGACGGCTGTGGCTATGTTGAGGCAGAGCTTAACTGCTATGACAAGAGCTACTATTCAATGGCAGACGCTACAAGCGCTCTCGGCGACCTTGCTGACGAAGCAGATCTTGACCTTGGCGATCTTGATGATCTTTCCGACTATGCAAGCTCATCTGACAAGTCATCAAAGGTAAGCAAGTATTTTGCACTTGACAAGAAAACTCTTACAAAAGCATTTAACAAAGCTGATGATTTTACAGAAGCTAAGAAGATGAGAAATGCCCTTCTCAAAACAAATAGCGATGGTGAGTATAAGCTGAAGATCACTTTTGATAAGAAAGCAAACAAGAATCTTAAAAACGGTGACAAGGTAAAATGCACAGTAAAGTACAACGAGGATTCTCTCAAGGACAAGAACATAAAGCTAAAGAACACTGAGTTTGAGGTAACTGTAAAGGATCTTAAAAACGGTGAGGAGATCGACTTCTTCAAGGGCGTTGAGGTCAAGTTCTCAGGCTTTGACGGCAACGGCTCTGCTGACGTTTCATATGACTCAGCATATCCATTTATCTACTATGATTATGACTACAAGTCAGATCTGAAAAACGGCGACAAGTACACTGTTACAGCTAACATAGACGTTTATGGCGCAGAAGAAAGCGGTGACATGACTTGGTTTGAATATGACGACAAGTATTATACATACAAGACAGCCGACGTTAAGGACGGCAAGGTAACAAAGGATTTCACTGTTGAGGGTCTTGAAAAAACTCAGGAGATCGACCCGTTCGAGGGACTTGAATTTGAATGCTCAGGCGGTGTTCCATTTGTAAAACCTTACTCAGTAAAGGACGAGTCTATCCCTGCTGCTCTTAAGGACAATGTTTCTTATTCAGTATCATGCGATGATTATATTGGCATCGGCGGCACATTCAAGGTAACTTGCAGCCCTTATTCCTCACTTGCAAGAAATGGTATCACACTTTCCGGCAAAACTGAAACAAACGATTGGGGCGACACTGTTTATGTTAAGGAAATAACAGTTGACGAAACATTCCCTGCATATGTAACAGCTGACAACGGTAAGGCTGCTATGGACAGCTATCAGTCATATCTCGACGACAAGATCGAAGACATGAGAAAGGATATAAAGGGTCATTACGCTCCATATCCTGCTGACTTTGACGGCAAGGTAACATCTATCGAGTCTTTTGATTACGTTGACACTTATGTTGCATTCACAAACAAGAAGAATTATGATTCTTGGGAGAACACAAATGCACTCTACAATCTTTACAAGATAACTGTAAAGACAGACAAGGAGAAAAAGGCAGTTTCATTCTATGCTTCAATCTACTGCTCAAATATCGTTGCAACAGGTGAAACATTTACTGAAGAGCCTTACTTCTCAACATCTTACTACAACAAAGAAGCAGATTTCAAGAAGAAGGTAATTGAAGCCGAGGGTTACACAACAACTAAGGCTGGTGCGGCTTCAAAGCCTGCAACTGACGATTCTTCATCGGCTGCAGCAAGCGAAGCAACAACCACCACAACTACAACGGCAAAGACCGATTCTTCTGTAGCTGAAACAACTACAACTGCAAAGGATAAGGCAACAACTACAACTCTCGTTCCATAAGAGTTAAATAGAGAGAAACACGCCGCGGAATTTTTCTGCGGCGTGTTTTTATGTCCTGACAACTCTTGAAAACCTTGTCAAAATGTGATATAATATTTGTTACGATAATAAAAAAGCAGCTCCGAAGAGCCGGAGCTGCTTTATGAAACGATCGTTATTTAAGGCACTGTGAACCATTTTCAAAAAGCACTTTGTTGAGCTTTGCCACATCATAGCCTTTGTTTATTGCATCAATGAGTATGCAATCACGGGTGTTTTTAGGATAAAGCTGAGCTTCACCCGCAAGGGTCAGAAGTCGCTGAACGGTATCAATATCGAGCTTCATAGCAAGTGCGATAGCGATTATCTTATCCTTGCTTGGAAGTCTTGCTCCTGCAAAAATCTGATATCCATATATTTGATTTAGCTGGGATATTCTTATGACCTCTATCTTTGTCATCTTTTTCTTTTTCACAAGCTCACAAAGATAACGTGCAAAATCCTGTCTGTCAAGAGAATCCTTATTGTTGCTTAGAAAACTGTTGATATCATCGCTTCCATTTAACTCCTCCATAAGCTGTGTTGTTTTTTTCATGTCACCAGTTCCTTCCTATAATAATTTATTTTTTACATTTTTACATTGGAGATGAGAAATATGTCACAAAAAAGCTTATATGATTTTGAAACAGAACAGATCGACAAAATGTTCGACTGCAAAAACTATCTATTTAAAAACAGCAAGCACGAAAAAGTCATTTTAGAGAGTGACACAGGTGTAAAAATGGTGCGGCACATTATCTATAAGCCTGCTGACGTTTCTGTATATCAAAGGCTCGCATTGATAAATAATCCATATCTTTGCCGTATCTACGAGATCTCCGAAAGCACTGAAGCGTATACTATCTATGAAGAATTCTGCGACGGCATGACTCTTACGGATTATGCAAACGGCGAAACACTAGCAGAACACGACGCCCTGAACATTACCTGCTCCATATGCCAGGGATTGTATGCTCTTCACAACAGCGGCATCGTTCACCGTGATATAAAGCCTGATAATATTATAATATGTGACGACAATAATGTCAAGATTATAGATTTTGATATTTCTAAAATTTACAAATCTAATCAACGCTCTGACACCCAGACTTTGGGAACTGTAGGCTTTGCCGCACCTGAACAATTCGGTATGCAGCAATCTGACGCAAGAACAGATCTCTATTCTCTGGCAGTGCTTCTGAACGTTCTTTTGACAGGTGAACACCCGTCGGTCAAAATGTGCGAAAACAAAAAGCTGTTGAAGATCATCAAAAAGTCACTTTCCATAAATCCGTCTGACAGATACAGCTCGGCTGAGGAAATGTTCAAAGCGCTTGACAAAGTCAGGAGGCATTTGAAAAAATGAAAAAATGTCCTAATTGCGGAAGAATTCTTCATGACGATTCCATTTTTTGCTTTGGCTGCATGAGCGAAATAAACAAGAGGCAAGAAATAGTTCTCGCTACCCCCAAAAAAGTGTTTTTAAAAGCAAAAATAGCCACACCAATAATCGCTGTGGCATTAGTATCCGCAACTGTTTTCGGGGTGTATACTTATAATAACAATAGTGATAAGACCACGGCTGTGAAAAAAAACACACCTCAATCTGCTTCCACTGTCACCACAAATACACCTGTGACAACTACTCTGCCTCCCGTCACCACTGTCATGACTACTACCACAGAAAAGCGTGAGCCTGACAAGTCCGCCCTTGCGTCAGATATTGCAGAAGGGGCGGCATTAGCAGAGTCAAAAGCCGCCGCAGTCACCACCACTACCACTACAGAAAAAGTGACTGAGCCTGTGACTGAGCCTGAGATACAGCAGGATATACCCCAGGAAAACACAGAAGATACCCAGCAGAACGAGCCTGTCGAGCCTGAATATTACTCCCCTGATGGTGCAAGTCAGATGACCCTTGACCTGCTCGATTATGTAAATCCTCTCCGTGAGAAATATGGTCTGAAACCACTCCGTGCAAGCGGACAGCTTGATGAATGTCTGCAAAAGAGCCTGTATCAAATGGACGACTACTGCCAAGGCATTGGCAACGTATACGAACATCTCTCTGAGGTTGGTCTGCCTAACAACAGCAAAATACGACAATTCACAGCAAACAACAGCTGTGTTTCAGACTATGACGAGGCATACACAGAGCTTTTTACTTGGTTAAAAAATAATGCAAGCTTTGGTCTCTCTTACGGTGACAATCTGATCAACGGCTTGGAAGATTACACATATCTTGGTGTTTGCTTTTTCCATGATGATATAGTTCAGGAAAGAAAAGACCATATGTGGAATGACCCGGATAATGATGAATACGAATCTATGCCGCTATATCAATGCTATGTTTATGTTATGAAATAAGACGACAATATCCGACTTGAATATTTTATGCGATTGTGATATAATAAAGGCAACACAAAACGTAAAAAACAAATTACAAAAAAAGAGGATATTTATGAATAATCAGACTAATAACGAGAATTTATCCCAAGGCACTAATGGCCAGCCTGACGAATACAGCGCTTATCGTGATGAAGAATACGAAAGAATGCGCATTGAAATGGAAAAACGACGTGCCGAAAGGCGTGCAAGAGAACACAGGCGTGTTATGAAAAACCGTATCATTGCCATAGCAATTCTTTTGGTGATAATTTTTGTGATAGTGAAAGCCTGTGGTGGAAAGTCAGACAACAAGCCTGTTGCTGATTCATCATCACAGACCGAAAGCACAAAGCAGGCGGAAGCAAAGACCACCACCAAAAAGAAAACCTCCGACAACAGCAAAGCAGAGGAAACAAAGCATAAGATAGAGCAGTCAAACGGCATGACCTTTGTTGACGGTATTCTTATCGTAAACAAGACCTACTCCCTGCCATCAGATTATGCACCGGGCGTAAGCACAATTGCACAGAACGCCTTTGACGAAATGGCAGCTGCAGCGGCTCAGGACGGCATAACACTCTTTGTAAATTCAAGCTATCGCTCATATCAGGATCAGGAATCTCTTTATAACTCCTATGCCGCAGAGCGTGGCACAGAAGCTGCAGACGAGGTATCTTCCCGTCCGGGACATTCAGAACATCAGACAGGTCTGACCTTTGATGTTAACACCACCGAGAACAGCTTTGCAGGCACTCCCGAAGCCAACTGGCTGGCTGAACATTGTGCAGAGTACGGCTTTATTATCCGATACCCTGAGGGAAAAGAGGACAAAACAGGATATGTGTATGAGCCGTGGCATATTCGCTATCTTGGCAAGGAAAAAGCCGAAGCTGTCACAAAAAGCGGACTTTGCCTTGAAGAATATCTTGGTGTCACCTCTGATTACAAATATGCCGAAGATCAGAACTGTTCAAGCCTGAACACTTCCGACACCCAGTCAAATCAGCCTGACGGCTACACAGACGGCTATTATCAGGACAACACAAATTACGATTATCAATACTGATACAAATACAAAGCGGACAGCCACAGGAAAGTGGTTGTCCGCTATTCTTTACTTTGTCATAGGGGAAGTCGAGTACGCTGTCCCCTACAGCCTAATATCCGTTACTTATTTTCTGAGCTTTCTGTGCTATCAGAGCTTTCCAAACTGCTGTCATCATAGTGGACAGGCTCAGTTGTAAGACCCTTATCTCCTGCCTCTGCGGCTTTCTCAGTCATATCGTCAACTATGCGTTTGAAAACTTTGAACGCCTTATCATAATTCTCCTGCATAGTTTCCTTAGAGTCGCCCAAAGTCTTAACCGGTGTTCTCATTGAAAGGTGGATATCATTCGGCATATTCTCGAAGTTAAGCTCCTTTGCCATGACCTCCATATTCCAGCTCATGCCCATATCGTCAACATACTTGTTGTTTGGAAATTCCTTTGGCAACTCAGGAGTCATTATTGACTTGAACTCCTCGTCAGTGTTTGAGTCTGTTATAACAAGTATAGACTCGCCCCCCTGAAGCTGTGCCAAGAACTTAGTGCTGTTCACGTTCTGCTGCTGATAATCGTCGCTGTGAGAATTTAGCGGAATCATAATGACCTCAACATGGACATAACCATTGCCGTCAAGATCGTCCGTGTATTTTTCAAAGAACTCCTCCAGTTCCTCCTGACGTGTTTCCAAGCCGTTGTTTGCGATCATAAGCACTGTCAGGTCAGCCTTTTCACGCCTTGCAGCGTCAATAAAAATAAATGCCGCCACCGCTATGATAAATATTGCAAAGATTATCCACACCTTGTTGTGATAAAAGAAATTCTGCACCTTTTCAAAGCCGTGAAGCTCTCTTATCTGGTCATGCTCTTCCTTTATGTAAGACTCGCTTTCGTCGATAATTCCGCTTTTGAGCTTCATAAGCTCGATACGCTCCTGAGCAAGCCTGCGTTCACGTTCCTTTTCTTCCTGACGTTCACGCTCACGTCTTTCAGCTTCCGCCTGCTCTAAAACCTGCCTTTCACGCTCCTCAGCCTCACGCCTTTGCTGAGCCAGCGTGCGCTCATACTCTGCGTCATCAGCGTCCTCCAACAGACCCTGACCCTCCAGACTTTTGTCGAGCTTTGATATATTAATGTCCTTTTCGTCTTTTTTTGACATATCACTGCCGTCCTTTGCGAGATATTTTATATCATATTAGTATAAACCAATAATATTAACTCCGTATTAACAAAAAAGAGACAGCATTTTCATGAAAAATGTCTATATACAAATAAAAATAAAATGTGTATAATATACATAAATCAAATAAATTAGGTTGTGATAATAACAATTTAGTGAAAAGAGGAGAGATAGCAATGCTTGAAAAGAACATACAGAAAAACACAGAAAAATCAGAGATATCCGAACAGCTAAAAGGGCTGAGAGAACAGCTCACCCTGCTTGAAAACAAAATAAAGACCGCAGGAGTGCCTGTTATAATCACATTTGACGGCTGGTCTGCCGCAGGAAAAGGCTCGATGATAGCAAAGCTAATACGCTCTCTTGACCCACGTTTTTACAAGGTGGTGTCATTTCGTGCGCCAAACGAGCAGGAAAAGCGTATGCCATGGCTGTGGCGTTATTGGCAAAGCCTGCCGAAAAAAGGCGAGTTTCTTATCCTTGACCGAAGCTGGTATCGTGACACTGTGAACGCCTTTATGTACGGTGAGATAGACAAGGAAACAAGGGACACACGCCTTGAAGATATCTGCACCTTTGAAAGGCAGCTTACAGATGACGGATATGTTATCGTGAAAATTTTCCTGCACATTACCGAAGACGAGCAGAAAAAGCGTATCGAAAAGCTGGAGAACTCCTCTGTTACAAGCTGGCGTGTGGAAAGCCACGATATAAAGAACATGGAAAAATACGATAAGTTTTTCCGCAGATATGACAAAATGCTTGAAAGCACAAACACGGCATTTGCTCCGTGGACTTGCATTGGGGCAAATGAACGTGCCTCTGCTGAGCTTGAAGTGCTGACAGCGGTCACAAAGGCAGTAAGCACTGCAGTTTCCGCCAAGGAGAAGGGCGAACATTATATTCCCGAACCACAGTTCGACACCTGCGGATACAATTATCCTGAATATAAAACTATTGAAATGCCTGCTCTTGCAGAAGTGGATATGAACAAGTCCCTTGACGAAGCGGAATATGAGAAAAAGCTGAAAAAATATCAGGACAAGCTTTTCAAACTGCAAAATCTCTGCTATCAGAAGAAGATACCTGTTATAATATGCTATGAAGGCTGGGATGCAGCAGGAAAAGGCGGAAATATCAAGCGCATTGCGGCTGCCCTTGATCCAAGGGGCTATGAAGTTCACCCTATCGCTGCACCTGAGCCGTCAGAGCTTGCAAGGCACTATCTATGGCGTTTCTGGACACGTCTTGAAAAGAATGGTCACTTTACTATCTTTGACCGCACATGGTATGGCAGAGTAATGGTCGAGCCTATCGAAAAGCTCACCCCAGAAGAACGTGTGAACATGGCTTATCGTGAGATAAACGAGTTTGAAAGCCAGCTTCATGATTGGGGCGCAGAGATAATAAAATTCTGGGTGAATGTTGATAAAGACGAACAGCTCCGCCGTTTTAACGAGCGTGAGAACACACCTGAAAAGCGTTGGAAGATAACCGATGAGGATTGGCGCAACCGTGAAAAGTGGGACACCTATGAGAAATATGTTGACCGCATGATAACACTTACCTCCACAGATATAGCACCATGGACGATACTTGAGGGCAACGATAAAAAATACGCCCGCATAAAAGCACTGAAAACTATTGTGAAACGCCTTGAAAAGCGTTTGGAAAAAGAAGATAAATAAAAAAAAGCGGCGAAGCGTAATGCTCCGCCGTCTTTTATTTGCCGTCAGATCAGCATCCGCAGCCACCGCAACCATTGTCGCAGCCACAACCACCGCAGCCGTTTCCGCAACCGCCACAGCCATTTCCGCAACCGCCGCAGCCACAGCAGAATATGAGAATAAGGATAATGATCCACCAACAACCGCCAAATCCACAACCGTTCATAAATGAAATCTCCTTTTTTATTAAGATTTATAAAGCTGAAGCTTTGCTCCGTTGCTTTATATTACAGTTTATGACGCAGAGAAAAATGTGTTACAAAAAAATCTGCAAGGAGAATTTGTCCTGTGCATAAGAATATAAAAGCGATAAAAATGCGAGAATAACAAGACGCAAAACTGTCAAGAATGTAGCTAAGACAAAGCTTTGTCTTAAACATTTTAAGGGGTGAATTTTATGAACGAACAGTTTTTTGATAACGACAGCTTTACACCAAGGGCAAGAGAGCTTGTGAAAAATGCCGTCACTCTGGCAGGAAGCTGGGGGCATACTTATATCGGCACTGAACATATCCTGCTCTCTGCCGCCTATGAGGAGGACTCCACAGCCTGTGCAGTGCTTCTGCGCCACGAGGTCACGGCTCAAAGGATAGAGGAGCAGATAGAATACATCATAGGCAGAGGCACGCCATGCCGTCTTACGAAAAATGACATCACTCCTAACGCTGCCGCTGTTTTAAAAGGCGCAAAAAGGCTGTGCGAGAGCATGGGTGGCGGTATCGCAGGAACTGAATACATTCTTGCTATGATACTCCGCCGCAGTGATTGCTGTGCCTTTGAGATATTGCAGCAGTTAGGGGTGAACTGCAACAAGATGTACAACGATTGCTCATTGTCAGGCAACGAGCCTAATATTTTTTCAGACAGAAATTATCCCAAGCTAAAGACCCTTGAACGCTACGGCAGAGAGCTTACACGCAAAAGCGAGTGCGAAAAATTCGACCCCTGCATAGGCAGAGAAGCTGAAACAGAACGTATCATGGAGATACTCTGCCGCCGCACAAAGAACAATCCCTGCCTTGTAGGTGAGGCAGGTGTGGGAAAGACCGCTGTTGTGGAGGGGCTTGCGAGAAAGATCATGCTTGGAGAAGTGCCGTCTGCGTTGTCCTCAAAGCGGATCTTCTCCCTTGATATAACTGCCCTCCTTGCAGGAGCAAAATATCGTGGTGACTTTGAGGAGCGATTGAAAAGCTGTATGGACGAAGCCGCAAAGGCTGGAAATGTGATACTTTTCATTGATGAGCTTCACAACATAATGGGTGCAGGAGCGGCAGAGGGTGCAATAGACGCTGCAAATATCCTGAAGCCACAGCTTGCAAGGGGCGGTCTACAGCTCATAGGCGCAACGACTTTTGAGGAATACCGCAAAAATATTGAAAAAGACTCAGCTATGGAGCGACGCTTTCAGAAAGTGAAGATAGATGAGCCTGATCAAAGCCAGACCTGCCGTATCCTCAGCGGTCTTATAGACAAATATGAACAGCACCACAGCGTTGACATCTCACCTGATCTTATCCCATACGCAGTTAAGCTTGCTGCAAGGTATGTCACCGACAGATTTTTTCCTGACAAAGCAATTGATATCCTTGACGAAGCCTGTGCCTGTGCGGTCATAGAGCAAAGCGAAAATAATTCTGGTGAGAAAATATCAGACGCTTTCAACGATTATGTGAAAGGCAAGCTCACCCGTGACGAATATCTCACCACCATAACAGAGTGCCGCCCAAAGCGCATACCACTTGAAAAAAGGCACATTGACAGCGTTATTTCATCGCTCACAGGCATAAACTGCGCTGATATCGGACAGGACGAAGCCACAAGGCTCACAGGGCTTGAAGATAAGCTAAGCAAAAGCATTGTGGGACAGCAGACGGCTATAAAGTCACTCTGCTCTGCCGTCCGCCGCTGTCGTGCAGGACTAAAGGGCAGCGACCGCCCCATGGGAAGCTTTATTTTCTTAGGGTCAACGGGAGTGGGCAAGAGCCAGCTTGCAAAAGATCTTGCCAAAACGCTTTTTGGCAGAGATAATGCCATTGTAAAGCTTGATATGTCAGAATACATGGAACGCCACAGCGTTTCAAAGCTCATAGGTTCGCCCCCTGGATATGTAGGCTTTGACGAGGGTGGCAGGCTTACCGAACAAATTCGCCGCAAGCCCTACTGTGTGCTTCTTCTTGACGAAATAGAAAAGGCTCACCCTGACATCTACAATCTGCTTTTGCAGATACTAGAGGACGGCTGTCTTACCGACTCTGCTGGCAGGACAGTTTCTTTCTCCAATGTCCTTATAATAATGACCTCGAATATCGGCGTGAAAAAGCTTGCCGAAACCAAGACCGTGGGCTTTTCAAACAGCAAGTCAAATGGCGAAGCCAAGAAAAAAGCCATGCTCTCAGAGCTTAAAAGCTTTATGTCTCCCGAGCTTTTAGGCAGGATAGATGAGGTGATTGTTTTTAACGACCTTACCCTTTCCGATATGGAAAACATTACACGCCTTGAAATATCTGCTCTTGAAAAAAGGCTCTCCGAACTTGGCTGTACACTCGCCTGTCAGCCAGAGGTCTACCCTTTTATCGCAAAGCAGGCACTTTCAAAAAGCGGCTCTGCAAGAGAAATACGCCATATAATCACCGCCCTCATAGAAAATCGCATAAGCGATATGCTTATCTCCTCCGCCTGCCGTGACTTTTCTGTTTGCGTATCTGAAAACACCTTAACTGTCGCACAGCACCGCAGACAACTGTGTTCATAGAAATTTTACAAAGTATAGTTGAGGGATATTTTACAAAAGCCCGCCCATATGTTATAATATTTTTATATATTGTTGTCCAAACGGCAAAAGGAGGATAAAAATGTCTGACAGAAAATACAAGCTATATTCCGACTCCACCTGCGATCTGTCGGAGGATATATTAAAAAATATGGACGTGACGCTTCTGGAATTATCTTTTGAAGTAAACGGTGTTGTAAAGAGCAAGAATGACATGACGCTGCCTGAATTTTATTCCCAAATGCGAAACGGAGCAGTAACGAAAACATCGCAAATAGGGATCTCCGACTATGAACAGGCTTTTGAAAAGGAACTTGCCGCAGGCTATGATGTGCTTTATCTTGGATTTTCATCAGGTCTGAGCGGCAGCTTCAACACTTCCTGCATTGCAAGAGATAGCGTAATGGAAAAATACCCAGAAGGCAAGATAATCTGCATAGACTCCCTCTGTGCTTCAACAGGCGAAGGTCTTTTGCTCATAAAGGCTGACGAAAAGAAAAAGCAGGGTCTTTCCATTGACGAGCTTGCCCAGTGGATCACTGACAACAGGCTTCACCTATGCCATGTTTTCACAGTTGACGACCTGAAATATCTCCACCGAGGTGGCAGAGTATCAAAGACCGCCGCCATAGCAGGCTCTATTCTTGGCATTAAACCACTTCTCCACGTTGACAATGAGGGACATCTTATCCCAGTTGGAAAGATACGAGGCAGAAAGCAATCCATTGAAAAGCTTGTGGATATGATGTGCGAACGCATGGGAAATTGGGATAATTCCACAGTAGCCGTCTGCCATGGCGACTGCCTTTCAGACGCTGAATATGCAGCCGACCTTATGCGAAAAAAGCTTGGCAAGAAGACCACTGTGCATATCTGCTACACAGGTGCTGTTATAGGCTCACACTCAGGACCCGGAACTCTCGCTATGTTCTTTATGGGCGACCAGCGATAAAAATACAATACAAAAGCGGACGAAGCCCGAAAACTTCGTCCGCTATTTTTATATGTGATATCAAAGACCCTTTGCCTTTTTCAAAGTTATACCATTATCTCCAAGCGGGATAGCGTGGTCAAGTCCAACGAACTTGCCTCCCTCCTGCCAAAGAACTTCCTTGACAAAATCATACTTTTCTTCATCCCATGTAACAAAATCGTCCTTTACAAGTCCGTCCGTGTCACCTGAGTTTGCATTGAAGCACCAGAAAGTGTGATTTACATGATTGTCCTTTATTAGCTTTCTCATGTAGGTCATCCAAGTTAGGTTAGGCTCTGTCATAAAGCCGCCCCACTCGCCTATGAGAAGCGGTGCGATATCCTGCTTCTGAATGTAGAACCAGTTGTCTTTCCAGCAATCTTTCATAAGGCTCTTGTATGTGTAATCGCCCTCGAACCAAGGCTGCTGATAAACTGTCGGACCATAGTCGTGCGGCGAGTAAACAAGCTTATCCTGATATTTGCCAAGGTCGATAGGATAGTCCTTTACGCCCCTGAGATTTCCGCCCCACCAGTTGAAATAGTAATCATCACTGTTGGTGGAGGAATAATCCCCGTTTTTCTTGATGTTCTTAGGGTATATTTCGATACCCTCGACCATTATAAGCACATTAGGATTTTTCGCAAGCACCTTGCTCGCTGCCGTTTCAGCCACATACTTCCAGTTGTTTGCGTCCTTTGAATCATTCCATATTGCCGCAGCGTCACCCTCGTTAGGCTTGCCGTGAGGCTCGTTTTTCAGGTCAAATGCAATGATAGTGTCATTGTCCTTATATCTGTCGGCAAGCCACTCCAAAGCATGGTAATAGTCCTTTACAGTGACCTTGTCAGTATACCACAGATTTACAGTATGACCGCTGGCATTGGTTTCCGCTGAATGGATATCAGGCATTACTTTAAGACCGTTTTCCTCCGCAAGCTTGAGAAAATAATCAAATATCTCAAGGCTGTTCATAGAGTTCAGCTCTTCATTGTATGCGTTATTGTAGTTCGCCTTTGGATATTCGTCCTCCGACCACTGGTTGATAAGCTCCGCCGACATAGGCACTCTTATAAGATTGAAGCCATGGTCTGCAATAGCCTCCACCGATGTCACAAGCTCGCTGTTCCAAAGTCCGTCAAAGGTGTTAGTGCCTGTGTTGTAGCCAAACCAGTTCACGCCCGTGAGCCAAACCTCTTTGCCGTCCTTATCAAGTATCTTGCTTCCGTCTGTGTGGAGCCAATCATCACCCTGTTTAGCCTTTGAGGTACGCTTTAGAAGCTTTTTAACGTCCTTTTCCGTGACCTTTTTGTCATTATTCTGATTATTGTTGTTATTGTTATTATTCTGTGATACCTTGCCCTTTTTAACAGTACACTCCACACCGTTTAGCTTTGCAGACTTAACATTGAGCTTTGTTCCAGTTCCGATATTACAGCCGATAGAGGTCGAACCGCCCTTTGCGATCTCGCCATTGTAATCAACATTCGTGACCGTGAGTTTGTTGCCCTTGACCTTAAAGTTGCCGTTCCAGCCGTCACAGCTTTTGAGCTGGTCTATTTCAAGCTCCAGCGTCCACTCCTTGAGGGCTTCATCGGAGTTGTTCTCAATTCCTATCTCCATGCCCGTCATGACCTTGTCGCCGTCCTGCCAACTATTGTCACCTGAATAGGAGATGATAAAGCCCTTTTCCTTTTTATCGTCCTTGCTTTCCTGAGAGCTTTCCTCCTCATCAGCATCAGACTCGTCCTCGCTTTCATCAGCCACAGAGTCCTCCTCACTGGTGTCATCGGTTTCCGAAGCCACCGCAGAACTGCTCTCCGCCCTTGAAGCCGAGCTGTCAACGTCTTTTTTACCTGACGTTGCCACCAGTATCAGTGCAATAACAAGCCCCACTATAACAGCGCCCATGCCTGCAAAAGCGATAATAAGCTTTTTGTTTATGCCCTTTTTGCCCACATTTTCCTGCTGACTGTTTACGTCTTTTTTCTCATCACTCATAAGTTTTCCCCTTTATTTTTGATTTTTACATATTTATAAGACCGCCGAGTATTACGCCCGACGGTCGAACTTTCTTTTTTTGGCGACTTATTTTACTGACTGGAGTTTCTCGCTAAGGAACTTCTCCTCAAACTTGTCTGACGGCATAGGTCTGCCGAAATAATAGCCTTGTATAACGTCAGTTTCCAGATCTCTCAGGATATCGAACTGCACCTGTTCCTCAACGCCCTCTGCGCAAACTGCTATATGCAGGTCGTGAGAAAGATTAACTATCATTTTAACAAACACCGCAGTGTCAGGATTTTTTGCAATATCATCAATAAACGACTTGTCTATTTTAATGGTATTCAGTGGCATTTCCTTTATGCAGTTAAGAGAAGAATATCCCGTTCCGAAATCGTCCAGTGCTATCTTCACGCCCTTGTCTGTTATATGCCTCAAAAGCTCCTTCATCTTTTCCATATCATGGATAGCAAGACTTTCTGTGACCTCAAAACATATCTTCTCAGGGGGTGCGCCTGTTTCGTCAAAAAGTGCGTCTATCTTGTCAAGAAAATCAGGCTCAATTATCTGACCTACAGACAGATTGATGTTCATTCTCAAATCAAGCCCTGCGTCAGCCCACTTTTTGCACTGTCTGCCTGCGATCCTTATCATGTTCTCGCCCAAGAGATTGATATAGCCAAGTCTTTCCGCCATAGGGATAAATTCGGCAGGGGAAACCTGACCGAACTCAGGTGGATTCCACCTCATAAGCGCTTCACAGCCCACAAGCTTCTTTTCAGAGCTGCTGAATATAGGCTGATAGTACGCCGTGAAATGTGCAAAGCCGTTTGTGATATCCTTGTGCATGAGCCTTTCAAGTTCGATCTGCCTTGAAAGTATCCTGCCGATAGTTTCATTATAATTTATAGTACAATTCTTGCCCTGCTTTTTCGCATATGAAATGGCAAGGTCGATTCTTTTAAGTACCGTATTTACAGTATCATCGGGCTTTGGAAACTTCGCCACGCCCATTGAACAAGTGCAATAGCAACTGCTGTTAGCTATCTGCCACTCTGTGTTGAACTTATCATGTATGATCTTGCATATTTCGTCGATCTCAGCCTGATCCTGATCTCTCAGAAGTACAACGAACTCATCGCTGCCAAATCTAAAAACGCTCAGCTTTTTATTCTTCCAGGCAAAATTCTCAAAGAATTTACCTATCTCTTTGAGAAGCCGGTCACCATTATTATGACCATAGCTGTCATTTATGTTCTTGAAATTATCAAGGTCAATGAGCATAACAGTGCTGTTCTCATCGCTTTCAATAATGCCCTGTATACTCTTATCAAGACTTAATCTGTTAGGAAGGCCTGTGAGATTATCGTAAAAGACCTGCTTTTCGATGACCCTCTCATAATTTATCTTTTCTGAGATATCATTAAGTGTGCAAAGTCTGATAGTTCTGCCGTCATGCCATTTTATGAGCTTTTCCGACACATTGAACCATTTGTCCATGATCTCGGAATAATAATCTCCTCCAAAAAGCATTCCTTCCTTGTGAGCAGGAAGCTCACACCAAGTCTTGCTGAAAACGTCACTTTCCTTTTTGCCGACCAGTTTCCCCAAATACTGTTCAAAGCTCTTGCTGGCAAAAACTATCTCACCACTGTCCTGTGCCACTGCAAGCACATAGGAATTCATATTATCCATAACATCAGTAAGCGTGCGAGTAGTGCTTTCAGCATGTTCAGCCGCTCTCCTAGTATGGAGCATACCAGAAAGTATGTATGTCAGACGTGAGGCTAGCTGTATCTCCTCAGGTGACCATACTCTCTCAGGATCAGAGGACAAAAGATTGAAATATGCAACATACTTATTTGCGTCCTTGACAGCACAAGTGAGTGAACAAGGATACACCGCTCCACGCAGGGTTATTTCCTCATTATCTCCATTCGGGTGAGCCTTATCCGCAACGTGGATACCAGTTTGCATAAGTGCTTTTTTCATTGCATTGTATCTATTTCTGTTAAATTCTTTATCAAAAGCAAATACAGTATATTTATGTGTATCAGCGATCAATTCATAACTCAAAGGTTCTGAGTTTTCATAGCCTGAAACAGTTACCGTAGCCGCATTGACATAAAGCGCAGAGCAAATACTTTCGAGAAAATTCTTGCACACATTATCAAATCTGTCATCGCTTTCAAGTATTTTCAAAAAGCTCTCGAACTTTTCGTTATAGGTCTTATCTGGTATGTCCATACAAACAGCCCTCCTCTGCTTATATAAATACGTCTAGCGTTATTATAACATATTCTCCGTAAAATCACAAGGGGAATTATAGAAATTTATTTATAATATACAAAACAAATGAGTAAATTTATATATTATTAAAAAGCAAGCCCCGTAGTTAAGCTTAAAAAAGTTTAACTGACGGAGCAAATGTGACCGAACCGATAAGCCGAGTTTTGTCGAGTGCGATAATCTATCTGGACTGTACGTCGCCGCACAGCTCTAGCCACCTATAGCCCCAAGTCTGACGAGCAGCCATTGACTTGCAAGCTACCATTGGTGTTGCATCGGATAAGGTTTACATAGCAATGACGTCTCCGCCATTCTGGTGGGCTTTTACCCCGCCTTTCCACCCTTACCAACAAAAGTTGGCGGTATATTTCTGTTGCACTGGCTCTAAGGTCACCCTCGGCTGACGTTATCAGCTATCCTGCTCTATGATGCTCGGACTTTCCTCATAAACCTAGAACGTTTACGCTATCGCATAGCTCGCTCACACTATGATTATATCACATGAATGACGAAATGTCAAATAAAAGCCTGCATAGACAGTGAGCATTCTTTTATAAAAGAAAATCATGCAAAACGTCTCACACATATTTACAATTTACAGAAAATGTGATAGAATTAAAATAACCAAATCAAGGGAGCGTAAAAAAATGAGAACTTGTCCTCTATGTGGAAAGTGAGGGCGAGATTGACACTTGGAATGAAATAACATTGAATAAGCTTAACAGCAATCTTAATGAAGTTGACCTCCCATCAGATAGAGAATTAATACTTGCAGGCGTTCTTACTGACAATCTTAAAAGCTATGATGAAGCACTTGAATTTGCCAAAAAAACGGATCTCTCATGTTTACTTTTCACTGATGACGAAGGTGACCTTACAGTTTATTCACAAAGACTGGATTACAAATATCTCGGCTGCACAATATATGATAGATGTGAGAGTCAGCAAAAGCTTAATGGTGATATTTCATACACGACCGAATACGTCTGCGAGATCTGGCTTATGAAATAAGCAAAATTAAAGTTTACAAATCATCTTATAATTAGCCTTGATATATTGTTTACAATTCACAAAAATTATGCTAAAATAAACGTATGCTTTTAAGCTCTTAGCTTTATCAGTAAATAATATAACAAGGAAAAAAACATCTATGAAGTTCAATATCAAAAAGGTCGCAGCCGCATTTTTAAGTGTGGCAATGCTCACCACAGGCTCGGCTCAGCTTTCTGTTTTTGCACAGCAGACGCTGAAATATGAAGCCGAAAACGGCACTTTAGGTGGCTCTGCCTATATCCAAACAGACAGCTCCGCATCAGGCTCTAGGTCAGTTCGTTTTTCAGACTCAAGCTGCACATGGTCACAGACTGTTACAGTCAGCGAAAGCAGATACTACAAAATAAAGCTTTACAGCCGCGGAGAAGGCTCGAATAAGATAAACAACCTTTCTGTAAACGGCTCAAATGCAGGCACTTTCAGCAGTGCAAACAGCTCTGCCTATAAAGCGTCCACAGTGAATGGTATTTATCTCAAAAAGGGTCAGAACACTGTCAAAATAACAATGTCGTGGGGATATTTTTCTCTTGACTACATAACCATAGAAAAAATGAGCTCTTCAAATGCCTACACTGCAGCTGAAAATCTCGTTGACCCATACGCTTCACAAAGCACACAGCGCCTTTACAGCTATATGAAGGACGTTTACGGCAAAAAGGTCATAACAGGGCAGTATTGCGACGGTGGTCTTAACGGCGCTGAGTTCAAAGCTATAAAGTCCGCCACTGGTCAGACTCCTGCTATGTTGGGTCTTGACTTTATGCGCTATACTCCATGCCGTGTCCAGAACGGCGACACCTCCGACGCTGTCGAAAAGGCTATCGAGTTCTCACGGGCAGGCGGAATAGTAACATTCTGCTGGCATTGGAACGTCCCTGACAAATATCTTCTCTCAGGTACAGACGGCGGAAATCCACGTTGGTGGGGTGGTTTTTACACCAAAAACGTTGACCGCTCAAAGTTCTCGCTTACCAAAATAATGAACGGCTCAGACCCTGAGGGCTACAACACTCTTATGAGCGACGTTGACGAGATCGCCAAACAACTCAAACGTCTTTCTGACGCAGACGTTCCGGTACTGTTCAGACCGCTCCACGAGGCAAGCGGTGGTTGGTTCTGGTGGGGTGCAGACGGCTCGGAAGCCTACAAAAAGCTTTGGCAGGCAATATATAACAAGCTCACGAATGAATACAAGCTTGACAATATTATATGGGTATGGAATGGTCAGGCGGCAAATTGGTATCCTGGCGACGAATATGTTGACATAATCGGAGAGGATATCTACCCAGGCACAAGAGATTATTCAGCACAAAGCTCAAAATATCTTGAAGCCACAGACTGTTCACCAAACGGAAAAATAGTTGCCCTTACAGAAAACGGCTGTCTTTTCGACCTTGACAAAGCCTTTGAAGCAAACACCGCATGGTCATATTTCGGCACATGGAGCGGTGAGTTTTGTATATCAAGCTCTGAGAAATATACCGAGAAAAGTATGTGGCAAAAGGTCTATAACAGCGACTATGCCGTGACACTTTCAAGTCTGCCCGACCTGAAAAGCTATCCTATCAGCAGTGACAATACACAGATAACTCTTGACTCCACGTCAAAAGAAATCACATACGGCGACAGCATTACCCTAAAAGCCAGCGTGACCTCAGACACTCCTCAGACAGTAACATGGAAAAGCTCCAACACAGCCGTTGCCATAGTAAAAGACGGTGTTGTGACCGCCACGGGCAAAGGCACAGCAAAGATAACAGCCTCCCTGCCTAACGGAAGGTCTGCCGTCTGCACTGTAAAGGTCACCACAAAAAAGCTTCCAACATCAGGCTGTTCCTATGCAAGCACTGCACAGTACACAGGCAGTGCAATTATTCCGACAGTCACTGTTAAGGACGAAAGCAAAGTTCTCCGTCAGAACATCGACTATCGTGTGATAGTCACGAACAATGTTAAAATCGGTCGCGCTAACATCACTATCTCAGGCATGGGCAACTACTACGGCAGTTATACCGCAGACTTTGACATTATCCCTGCCAAGCAGACCATACAAAAGCTTGAAACAAGATACAAAGGCTTCTTTGTGGATTGGGCGCAGAAAGGCTCTGCAACGGGCTATGACATTCAGTATTCCACCAGCGCAAACATGAGCGGTGCGGCTTCCAAACACCTCACTGCCAACAAGCCAGATAAACTGACAATAAGCGGTCTGACAGCCGATAAGACCTACTACGTCCGTGTGCGTTCCTACACAAACGTCGGAAGCAAGACTTATTATGGCCCATGGTCTGATATAAAAAACATAAAGACCGCAAAATATGATATCACAAAAGCTTCCGTTTCTGGCATTTCCACCAAGGCATACACAGGCAAGGCTATAACGCAGAACATTACTGTGAAATACAACGGCACTGCCCTGAAAAACGGAACTGATTACACAACTTCCTACTCAAACAACAAAAAAATCGGCAAGGCAATTGTCAAGATAACAGGCAAAGGCAAATATGGCGGCGTTATCACAAAGACATTTACAATAAATCCTGCCAAGCAGGAGATACAAAAGCTTACGTCTAAATCCAAAGCATTTTTCGTGGATTGGGCGCAGAAAGGCTCTGCAACGGGCTATGAGATACAGTATGCAACTAATTCCAAGTTTACAAACGCAAAGAAAGTCACCATAAAAAACAACAAGACCGACAAGACCACAATTTCCAAACTTAGCGGCAAAAAGAAATATTACGTTCGTGTCCGTTCCTACACGACAGTGAACGGCACAAAATATTACGGTGCATGGTCGGTTTCAAAGAGCGTGACTACAAAAAAATAAACACAAAAGCACTCCGAGCGAAATTGAAATGCCCCCCTTTTGTTAGACAATGTGGTATAATAGAAATATACCAATAAAAAATCTAACGAAAGGGGGCATTTTTTATGCCAAAAGGAAAGCCGAACAAAAGATACACACCGGAATTCAAAATCAAAGTAGTGGAAACAATGCACAGAGAAAAGCTAATAAAATATGTGTGTCTGACGTTTCGTGCTTCACTGCCTGCGATATTAAGGAAGACTGATGATAAGGCAGATAAAATAGCAGAAAACAAAGCCCCCTGAGCCACAATGCTCAGAAGGCTTTGTTTTATATTTGGCCGAAACAGCTATCAAGAACATCTTCAGACAAATTCAAACAAGTGCCTGAAATTCAATGATCGTCTCTTTCGGATCGTCAGTAACAGTTACATCTATTTTAAATTGCTGTATCATTATTCCTTTCAATTTTATGTTGTTAAACTTGACGTATTCCAAAAACATTTTTATGAATAAATCCCTGTCAGCGGTATAATCCTTAAAAAATGCACATAGATATTTTCCCGCAGGGAGCACACAGAAATGTCTTGAATTCTTCATTTCTTCACTGCACATTATCATGGTGTGCCAATTATCCATATTTTCCATCTCGGAAATATCATCAAAATCCATATAAAAGCCTATTCGGTCTGAAGCCAAGATTGGCGCAGTTTCGTGAAGATGACTTTCAAGGTGCATAAATTCAAGTGCAACGGATTCACCACTTTTATCAGATTTATTGAGCTGTGATATGATAAATCGCTCTGGAAAATCCTCAAAAGAAAACTTCTCCAGCTCAATATTATTGTCGATAACCTTATCAATGAAATCTATTTTTTCTTTGATAGTCTCCGCCAGCCTTTGTTTGCTACGTATCTCCTCTTCAAGAAGCTTGTAATGTTCTTTCAGCATATCCACAGATTTTTTCATATTTCTCTCCGTGAAATATCCTTTTATCTCATTCAGCGAAAAATTTAGGCTGCGCAGTTCAAGTATCGTGCCAAGCTTCTCATATTGCTGTGGATCATAGTATCTGTACCCCGTCTCAGGGTCAACATAATCAGCCTTGAAGATCCCAATACTATCGTAATACCGCAGTGTTTTTGAAGAAACGCCTCGCTTTTGACCCATTTCTTTTATGGAAAGATATTTCTTTTTTTGTTCCTGGTTCATAATGAATACCCCTTTTCGTCAGCAAACTTCTATTCAAGCGCCATTTTGCCCTCTTCATCAGTTCTGATCTTTATTACATTTTCGACCTCATATACAAAGATCTTTCCGTCTCCGATATTTCCGCTGTACAGCACACGCTTTACCGTGTCTACCAAAAGCCCGAGTGGAACTGTACTGATAACGATCTCGACCTTTATCTTCGGGAGCAGATGTGACTTTGCTTCCGAGCCACGATAATAATCGGTACTGCCCTTTTGTATTCCGCAGCCATTGACATTTGTTACGGTCATACCGGTTATATCTATCTCGTCAAGTGCGTCTTTCAGCGACTCAAATTTCGAGCTGTTCATAAGTATAACTACCTTGCGTATCTTTCCGTCAGCTTTATACGCTGAACGATCTATAGGCTTTGAGAGGTCTATCTGTGTAACACTCTTGGCATTTCCGTCCGACAGATCTGAAATAAGATCATCAGTCACATTGCTCTGCCAACCATGCTCTGAGCGGTCAAGACCCATTATCTCAGCCTTTTCAGAAACTCTGATACCTACCGTATGCTTAAGTATAACGAAAAGTAGCGTCATTGCAGCTAATCCGTATACCGCAACAGACAAAACTCCAAGTAGCTGCACGCCAAGAAAGTTAAATCTACCTGTATAGATAACGCCCTTTTCTACAGAAAATACACCTGTCATTATTGTGCCAAAAGCTCCGCAAAGACCATGAACTGATATTGCGCCAACAGGGTCGTCCACTTTGCAGATATGGTCAATAAATTCAATTCCATAAATCATAACAAAAGCTGCACCTACGCCCACGAGAAGCGCCGCATAGTGCGGAAGCTGATCCGCACCGGCTGTGACGGCAACAAGACCTGCCACAATGCCGTTTAAGGTCATCGTTATGTCTGATTTTCCGTATCTTACCCATGTAATTATCATTGCAGATACGGCACATGCTGATGATGAAAGTATAGTGTTCATAAACACACTGCCGATAGCTGCAAGGTCAAATCCGCTTTCGGAAGTCACTACCGAGCCGCCGTTAAAGCCAAACCAGCTTACCCACAGGATAAACGCTCCAAGAGCCGCCAAAGGTATATTCTGTCCCAGTATAGCCCTTGACTTTTTCTTTTTGTCATATTTGCCTATTCGTGCGCCTAGCACGGCTGCGCCTGCAAAAGCAGCAGAACCTCCCAAGAGATGCACGGCAGTTCCGCCCGCAAAATCGTGGAATCCAAGCTGTGCGAGCCAGCCATTGGCGTTCCATATCCAACAGCCGCTTATAGGATAAACAACTGCACTCATAACTGCGGAATAAATAAGATATGACTTGAAAGCAGTTCTTTCGGCCATAGCACCTGAAACGATAGTAGCAGACGTTGCGCAGAAAACTAACTGCCACGCCATAAATACAGGCTGTGGAATAGTTTGTGAAGCAGCCGAATAATCGCCGTTAGAGAAAAGATCTATCACGCCCACAACGCCTGTTGTTGCACCAAACATTATGCCAAATCCCAAGATCCAATAAAAGATCGAGCCGACCGCAAAATCCATAATGTTTTTCATGATAACATTACAGGAATTTTTCTTTCTTGTAAAGCCTGTTTCAAGCATTGCAAATCCCGTCTGCATAAAAAACACAAGCACGGTGCATATGGCAATCCAGATCGTATCCGCTGACATAATCATAAGATCAATCCTTTCAGATAACATCACTGCGGCATAGTATTATAAATGCCGCAGCGTGTATTATTTTCATTGTTCAGATCATTTGTTTACCTGAAAATCAGTATAAGAGAAGTTCCAGAATGACTGAGGACTTGGAGTAAATGTAAACTTATCGCTGACAGCGTAAACCGACTCGGGCACATAAAGTGGGATATAAGCACAATCATCAGCAGCTATCTTTGAAGCTTCAATAAAGTATTCCACTCTCTTACTATCGTCAGTTGTTTCATAAGATTTATCAATAAGTGCGTCAAAGTCTGCATTCTTCCACATTGCCTGATTTGCACATCCCGGTACTGTATTTGAGCTGTGGAACATTGTTTTCAGATTGCCCACAGGGTCGAGATAGTCAGATACCCAGCTAGAGCCAAACGCCTGATATGGTCTGTTGCCGTTTTCATCTTCATTAAAGCCGTACAAATAGCTGAACATATCTGCTGAAAGTATCTCCTTGATATTCATTTTGATACCGACCTCACCAACCATAGATTGAATAAGCTCAGCTTCCGGAACATTAGCAGATAAAGTGTAAAAATCGAACTCAAATCCGTCAGGATACTTTGACTTAGCAAGATACTCCTTTGCCTTATCATAATCCTGAACTGTGTAATCCTCCATTTCGCCCACTGCAGTGTGCCACTTGTCAGGATCCATATAATACATATTATCGGATAAACAAGTAACATCAAGCTTTGCCGAATACTCTCCGCCAATGGATTGCTGAACAAGGGAAGAGTCTATACAGTAAGCAAGCGCCTTTCTTGCGTTAACATCATCAAACGGCGCAACCTGTGTGTTTAAGGCGACAAAAACCGTAGAAGTCTCAAAATCGTGAATGATATTATAATTGCTCAGCGACTCGTAAGTCGGAAGAACGTCATTTGTAATTCCAGGTGCAAAATCGATAGTTCCTGACTTTACTGCCAATGCGATAGTGCTGGCGTCTTTCATAACATAGAAGTTGATCTTGTCGATAGCAAGATTATCTGCACCGCCCCACCAATATTCATTCTTCTCAAGAACTATCTGTGAGTCAGCAGCCCATGATACAAACTTATATGGACCTGTACCCACTACTGAGCCTTCATTTGTTCCATAAGCGTCACCTTCAGCTTCCACAACAGACTTCTTCAAGATCTGACATGGCGTTGTTGCAGAAACATACTTCCATGTGCTGTCAGGCTGAGTAAGATGAACAGTGAGCGTTCTTGTTGCCTCATCTACCTCAAAGCTGTCAACGTGCTCAAAAAGATAGCTCATTCCATAAGCGTCCTCACGCACACGATTTAGAGAATACAACACATCGTCCATTGTAAGATCGGAGCCGTCGGAGAACTTTACACCCTCACGGATCTTATAAGTATATGTAAGATCGTCCACCTGTTCCCAGCTTTCTGCAAGTGCAGGTACAACATCTGTGCCGTCCTGATTAAAATCAAGGAGCGTATCGTAGCAATCATACTCTGTGTATTCATTTACAACAAGGTTTGCGTCAGCAGGATCAAAGGATACAGGCTGACCTGTTGACGCAACATTCAAAACAACAAGTCCGTCTTCATTTGCAACACCTGTTCCGCCTCCCGAAGTATTGCTACAGCCTGTGATACCTACAGCGAGAAACAACGCCAACGAACCTGCTAAAAGTTTCCTGTAGTTTTTCATGATAAATTCTCCTTTTCATATAAACTTCTATATCAATCCTCTTCATCAGAGTTATGACCTTTTGGATAATGGCAGGCAACAAAGTGTCCGTTGCCCATATCCTTGAGTTTTGGTGTTCTGTGGTCGCACAAACCATGCTTGTAACGGCTGCACCTTGAAGCAAACCGACAACCCTCAGGCACGTCTATGGCAGTAGAGATATCACCTTTAAGGATTATCTGCTCCTTTTGCTGAAGCGGATGTTCCTTTGGCTTTGCCGAAATAAGCGCCTGCGTATATGGGTGCATAACGTTTGAATACACCTCATCTATAGGGCCCATTTCAACGATAACGCCAAGATACACAACAGCTACTCTGTCGCAAAGATGACGGACAACATTCAAGTCATGTGAAATAAAAAGCATAGTCTGACCAAGATTTTCTTTAAGGTCTATCATCAGATTAAGTATCTGAGCTTGAACAGAAACATCAAGTGCCGAAACAGGCTCGTCAGCCAACACAAACTTTGGCTCTGACATCAGCGCCCTTGCAATGGCAAGACGCTGAAGCTGACCTCCAGAGAGTTCCTTTGGCAGTCTTGAAAGCACATCATCAGAAAGCTTGATATACTTTAAAAGCCCCTTTATCCTATTCTGATACTGTTCATCGGTCATGCCCAGAAACTTTCCATATTCCGCAAACGTCTTTCCAAGCCGCTTCTTTGGGTTGAAAGATGCAAGCGGATTTTGAAAGACCATTTGCATATCCTTTCGCAGGGGCTTCATTTTCTTCTGCGAATATCCGAAAATATCCTGTCCGTCGAAAATTATCTCACCAGAATCGCTGCTCTGCAGATTAAGAACGCATTTGCCTATCGTTGATTTTCCTGATCCGCTCTCTCCGATAATGCCAAATATCTCACCTTTTCTTATTTCAAAGCTGACATCATCGCAGGCATGGAGGTAGCTTACACCGACCTTTTTGATCGCAGGATTTCCAATCTTGAACCATTTCTTCAAGTGTCTTACCCCAAGAATATTTTCAGCCATTCTTTTCACCTCCGTCCGACAGGAAGCACGATGCTTCGTGACCTGCCCTGATAGTTTTCAGCGTTGGAAATTCTTTGCGGCATTTATCCATACATTTATCACATCTCTCCGCAAACGGACAATGAGTGAACTTGTTATACAAAAGCGGCGGCGCTCCAGGGATAGTTGCCATATACTTTCCTGTATCAGCCTCTTTAGGATTGCTGTTCAGAAGCGCCCTTGTGTATGGGTGAGCCGCATTATCAAAAATATCAAGCACAGAACCCGTTTCGCATATCCTTCCAGCATACATTACTGAAACGCTGTCACATATTTCAGCCACAACTCCAAGGTTATGAGTGATAAATATTACCGAGGTGTTATTTTCTGCGGCAAGTTCCTTGATAAGTTTGAGTATCTGTGCTTGTATCGTAACATCAAGAGCTGTTGTCGGTTCATCCGCTATAAGAAGTCTAGGTTTACAGGAGAGCGCCATTGCTATCATTACTCTTTGGAGCATTCCTCCACTCATTTCAAATGGATACTGTTCATACCGCTGTTCAGCAGGAAGTATTCCTACTTTTTCAAACAAAGTAAGCACATATTCCTTTGCCTCTGCCTTTTTCATTTTCAACTTTTTGCGCACAAGCTCAGCGATCTGCTCGCCTGCTTTCATTATTGGGTCAAGAGATGTCATAGGGTCCTGAAATATCATTGCAATATCTTTTCCCTGAATAGTCTGCATCTGCTTCTCCGACAGCGAAAGCACATCAACTTCTTTGCCCTCGCCGTTCTTGAAAAGGATCTGTCCCGAATATCTCGTATGCTTTTCATCATGGAGCCGCATAATAGATTTAGTGGAAACGCTCTTTCCGCAGCCGCTTTCACCCACAACGCCATGGATCTCGCCCTCCTTTACGCTAAGGTCTACTCCCTGAACAGCGTAAACTATACCTCTGACCGTCATAAAATCTACAGACAGATCTTTTATTTCAATTACATTATGCTCGTTCATAAGAACACCTACTTACTTTTTATATTGCTGCCTTTTGACGGCGCTGGATATGGATAAGTCTCTTTTCATACTGTTTGAATGTCGGAAGCTTTCTCTGTGACGGATCGATATACTCTTGAATACAGTCGCTGAAAATATTAACCGCTACGGTCACAAGCATTATAATTATTGCAGGGGCAGCAAGAAGCACATAATTGTTATAGAAATTCTGCATACCATTTTCAAGAAGAGTTCCCCAATCTGCGTCAGGTGGCTGAATACCAAGACCTAAATAGCTGAGCGTTGCCATCGCTACTATAGCCGCACCGATATCCATTGTGAACTGAGCGATCATTGTGGTGATAACATTTGGAAGAATGTGAAAAAAGATTATCTTCATATCTGAATATCCCATTGACTTGCAGGCTTCAACATAAACCGCTTTCTTTTCCGTTATGATAAGCGAACGCGCCATTTTTGCTGTCAGCGGTATAAATGCGATACCAATGGACATAACGCCTGTGAAATTTCCTCTGCCGAAAATTGCGATAAGTATGAATGAAAGAAGCAGAGACGGTATTGAACAGACAACGTCCCAGATTCTCATTATAACTGCGTCGATCTTTCCTCCGTAATATCCGCATATAAGACCGATAGGTACGCCGATGACCACCTCAAAGGCAACTATGAGGAAAGCATTGAGCATAGAGCTTTTTGCACCCATTATAAGCCTTGATAAAAGGTCACGTCCAAGCTTGTCCGTGCCTAAAATATGTCCTTTTGAGAAAGCAGGAAGAAAACAGGATCGTGGATCAACTTCATTTGGATCATAAGGAACAATGACATTTGCACCAATAGCAGCAGCTATTGCTATAAGTATCACTATGCCTGAAATAACCGTTTTTGGAGTAAAAAACTTTCCCACCTTTGAACGTTTAGCCATTATCCATTCCTCCCTACTTCATCTCAACACGAGGGTCAACCACTGCATAGAGAATATCTACAACAAAACTCATTATAAGATATGAAACAAGCATTACAAGCACAAGCACCTGTACTATCGGATAGTTGTTTTGCTGGATACCTGTTACCAGCATACCACCGATACCAGGAAGCGAGAATATCTGTTCAATAAGAACAGTTGAACCTATAGCTCCCGCAAACATATATCCTGCTACTGTAAGGACAGGTATCACAGCGTTATGAAAAGCATGTTTGAATGTTTTATTGACCTTGCCGAGACCCTTTGCCTTTGCGGTTATCATATATGGTGCTTGAAGTTGGGATATCATGCTGCTTCGTGTAACTCTTCCCAGTGTTGCAACAAGTCCAATCGCCATTATGATACCCGGAACAGATATTCTTGATATAAACTCTGCTGTATTAGAATATGTTCCTATGAAACTGTATCCAGGTACATATTTTGAAAGAAACAGAATAGCAAGAATGCTTAGCACAAACGTCGGTATACTCGAGATCACCAGCATAAGAGTCGACAACGCTGAATCTATCCATGTTCCTCGCTTCATCGCCGCCAGAACACCTATCAGAATAGCTATCACTGTTCCTAATATCGTTGAGAAAAGCACAAGACCTATTGTTATCGGTATCCTGTCTATTATCTGGTTGAGTATCGGCTGCTTTTGAACGTAATCAATTCCAAGATCACCATGTGCAATGCCTTTGAGCCAAATAATATACTGCTTCAGCAGCGGCTCATCAAGGTCGAACTGCTCTGTATACTGTTGCTGAAGTTCAGGTGTTGACTGCTTGTTACCTATGATAACAGTCAGCGGAGATGTTGGATTAAGTCTTAACGAAAAAAATACCAACAACGAAACCAGAAAGGTTATAACAACTATCTGTATCAATTTTTTCATAATGTATTTTACATAAGCCATAATAACACCCTTTTCTACAAAATGAATTTTTGAACTTTAAATCCTTCAAATTTATCTTGATTATATTATATACTTTACAGCTACTGTAATGTCAATATGCTAGCTGCAATTTTGTTTAAAACAACAAAATTCGCTGCGATATAAGCATCTTATCGTTGACTTTGTATATTATTTCATCTTAAAAATATGGCATTCGTCGCAAGTAATACACATGTAAAAGAATGCGACCATTTCTAAAATGCAATTTTGTTAATATAATATTGCAAAAAAGCAATAATAAGAAAGGACGTCTGATCTATCAAACGTCCTTGTATGACCCTATTTTCATCATCGATATTCTTTCAGGCATCTTTGCCCAAAAGAATATCAGACAGCTTTTATCAGTTGTTTTCAACGCTGCTTACAGCTTCCGTAACATTGTGATACCATTTGCGTGATCTCAGTCGTCTTTGACCGAGAGGAAGCTTAAACAGCTCTATAGCTATGTGGGCAGCATAAACATACCAAATATCGACCTTAAAGATAAGCCCGAGAATTAGCGTAAGCGGCATTCCTATCATCCATATGCTGCCTGCGTCCATGAGCGTAAGGTACTTTACATCTCCGCCGCTTCTAAAAATGCCCTCTACCTTAATACAGTTCACCGCATTAGGTATGCAGTATATAGCAAGTACGCACATGCAGTTTCTCACACATTCGCCCTCAAGGGTACCCTTTATTCCATAAACATGCTGAACAGGCAACATAAGAGCAACAATGATACTGCATGATACAAGACCAGCTATGATAGAAATCCTATTGAATCGATCAGCATAGCGATAAACTTTTGGCATATCGGCAGAACCCATCTCAATGCCCAGCATAATAGTACATGCCCCCGCAAAGCCCATTATCGCAAGCTTCGCAAACATCTCCATGGTGTTCAGTATACTCATTCCTGCATATACTTCCGTTCCTCTTGTTCCATATACCATATAGTAAAACGAAAGACCCAGAGACCAAAGCATATCATTCGCACACAACGGAAGCGAAGTTTTAAGATACTCCTTGTATAATCCAACATTTAATGTTTTCAATGCCTTAAAAAGGTTTTTCCTTATCGGATTATCTGAAAGAAAGAAATATATCAAAAGTCCTATCAACTCAACAATTCTTGCAGCAAGCGTTCCAAGCGCAGCTCCTGTCACTCCAAGCTTCGGCGAACCAAACTTTCCAAAAATAAACATATAGTTAAAAAGCATATTGAACATCATACTTCCTATGCCCTGTATCATCGGTATCTTGACATTGCCTATATTTCTAAAACAAAAGCTCACAGCATAGCATATGGCGTCAAGCAAATATGATACCGCCACGATACGCATATATGGCTTTGCCTTCTCTATAACAAGAGGGTCTCTGTTAAAAAGCCTTATTATGATATCAGGAAATATCATTGCCGCCAAACACATCACAAGACCAACAGTAAACGTGACCGTTACGGCTGTCCAAATTATGCGCTGAAAATCTTTGATATTTTTTTGCCCCCAATAACGTGTCAGATATATTCCTGCGCCAGTATTACAGCCATATAGGAAAGTAAAATAAACGCTGAAAAAATTTGTAGATACTCCTACCGCCGCAATAGCTGTGCTACCTAAGGTGCTGACCATCCACTGATCTATGAAAGTGAGACATTGGCTGAATATTGAAGAAACAAGCAGCGGCATTATGATACTGAGAAATTTCCTGTTAAACTCCTTCTTCTCAGCTTTAAGGTCAACGCTTTCCGACAGCATATGAATCACCCCTCTCATCATTTACAAAGCCGTTACAGTTCCCTTTCAGATGCTATGTTGTATGCCGCAACTGCATATAGCTTGCCCGCACATTCCGCAAGATTATTGAGCGAAGTCTCTCCAGGATCATTATAATCAAGCATACCGCATAATGAAATGCCCTTTATGTCAAGACCAACAAGCCCCGTTTCCATTATCTCAACGACCTCATGAGAAGCAAATCCTCCTGCATAAGGTCTTGCCGCAGATGTCACAAAAGCAGGATCATAAAAGTTCATATCAAAGATCACAAAAACAGGTTTTCCTGATACATTCTTTTTTATTGCAGAACCCACGTCTGAAAACTTCATATAATCCATGTCAGAAGCTGTCAACACATCTATACCCAGCTTTTCTAGCCTGCCACCGTATTGTGACATTCCGTTTCTTATTCCAACTTCAAGAGAAGAAGCATTGTCGCACATATCCTCTTCTGCTGCTCTAACAAGCGCAGAACTTACCGAACCGCCGAAGTGGATAACAGCCATTTTGCCATACTTTTCATAGCAAGCTTTTATCTGCCCATAAGATGTCTTATCATCTCCACCGATCATAAAGCTGCAAGCTCCCGTGGAAGCTATCGCTTTTTCAGCCGTATATATACATTTCTCAGCTGCTGCCTTTGAGGAATCGTCGATAATAAGATCACCGCAATCACCGCTCTTTACGCTATGTGCCATATCAATGTCAAGTCCCTGATCACAAAAACCGAAGCCAAAAATATCACGTCTGAAATATGCAGAACCTTTTCTTGAACCAGGCTTTGCAGTTTCATCATACTCATACGGTAATGCTGCAAAAAGAATATCATAACCATTTATATCATCGACCATAGGCGTTTCCAAAAAACCTGTTGGCCCCCGATCTTTCAGGTCATCAAAGTTTAGTTTAAATGGACATTTTACCATATCTAACACCGACCTTTCCTATTATTCCTGCTCCGCTTTTTTCTTTGAAAGCAAAATAACAAACTGCTTTAGTATCGCCACTGCATTTATCGCAGTTATGCCTGCGGGATCATAATTTTCCATTACCTCCACCAGATCAAAACCTACGATATCCAGCCCCGCAAGACCATTTCTGATTATCTCACAGGCTTCATATGTAGAAAAACCTCCCGGCATTGGAGTGCCTGTACCTGGCGCATAAACAGGGTCAAGAAAGTCAATATCGAAAGTGATGAAAACCTTAGCGTCTCCCACCTGTTCCTTTATTCTGCGGCAAGTTTCCTTTATTCCGATCTTATGAAGCTCTCTCGCCGTGATGACCTTCATTCCGTGATCCTGAGCGTACTTGATACGATAAGTATCTCCTCCGCTTCTTATGCCGACCTGAATAGAATGTTCAGTATCAAGAATATCGTCCTCAATAGCATTTCTGAAAGGCGTTCCATGATTATATTTTATCCTGTCGCCATAATCCCAAGTATCTTCGTGGGTATCGAAATGCACCATTGCGACCTTGCCATACTTTTCACTGTAAGCTTTAAGTTCAGCATACGCAATAAGGTGATCGCCGCCCAGAACGATAGGCACTGCACCTGCGTCAAGTACCTTTCTGACCGATTCCCTGATAAGCTCCATTGTCTCCTCAACATAACCAAGCACAACGCCGATATCGCCCATATCCATACCTTTTAAGTTAGCGACCTTATATGAGTTATCCTGTTCATATGACAATCTGCCTGCACCATAAGCATTTCTTATCGCTCTAGGGCCAAAACGACAGCCTGTCCTGTTTGTCACGCTGGTATCATAGGGCACGCCCAAAACAACAAAATCTTCGCCATCGATATCCTGCTTATATGGAAGCCCGAAAAGCGTCTTGATATTATTTTCTCTGCGCTTTGCAATGTTGTTTCGTGTCTCTTCTGAAATAATTTTATCAAACATTTTCGATCATTCCTTTCTTAGCATATTCTTTGATGCCCGCCTTTTTGCAAGCCACACAGGTAATAAATTCTTTTACGATACGGCTGGCAAGAATTGAAGTTATTCCCCCTGCGTCATAGTTCGGTGCGACTTCAACAAGGTCAAAGCCAACAATATCAAGACCGATAAGCGCATGACGAATAAGTTCAAGAGCTTGTCTTGAAGTAAATCCACAGGAAACGGGAGTGCCTGTACCGGGAGCAAAAGCAGGATCAACAAAATCTATATCAAATGTGACCATGACCTTATTGTTTCCGACCTTTTCACGGATAAGCTCCGCCGTTTTCTCAATGCCCATATGATGTATATCAACAGCATAGATATGCTCAAGGCCTGCATTATTCGCAAAATCAAAATCACTCTCTTCAAAAAGTCCGCCTCTCATACCAACCTGAATTGATGTTTTCGGGTCAATGCAGTCATATTCGATCGCTCTTCTGAAAGGAGTAGAGTGGTCGTGATGTTCTTTATCAGTATCGCTGCCCCATGTATCTGTATGCGAATCAAAGTGTATTATCGAAACAGGCCCGTAAACATCCTTATAAGCCAGCAGTTCAGGAAAAGTAATAGAATGATCACCGCCCAGAACGATTGGAATTGTACCTGTTTCCAAAATAGCTTTCATTTCCTGTGGTATCGAACCAAGATAAGCTTTCTCAGCGTTCCACATATCAAGATCTCCATAATCAACGCCCTTTACATATTTACTCGTATCAACGCCGACAGCCTCGTTCACGCTGTCTGTGGAAAAGGCTCTGCGAATCCCATCAGGACCAAACCTCGTTCCCGGACAATATGTTGTTCGGATATCAAATGGAATACCTATAATAGTGTAATCCGCCCCAGATGTGTCAGTTGAACTTTTCAAACCGCCATATGTAAGCTGCACCTTTTTATCAGTATTTATTGCGTTCATAGAATCACTTTCCTTTCTTAATTTGTTGATTTCATTTTACGCTATACAGTTACAGTAAAGTCAATGCTCATTTGTAAAGAAAAAATTAATTCTATGGCAAAAGATTATCCTAAAGCGTTCTTTATTTTCTGCAAACTAAACGTCTAAAGCACATTTCATATTATTAATGGCACAAAAACACCCCGTATCATAAGACACGGGGTGAAATTTTTGTTATCTATTCAGATATCCTAAACTTTGCAAGAATTACTTCTTCTGTGCAATAGCAGCCTGAGCAGCAGCAAGTCTAGCGATTGGAACTCTGAATGGTGAGCAAGATACATAGTCAAGACCGATCTTGTTGCAGAACTCAACAGATGTTGGGTCGCCGCCGTGCTCACCGCAGATACCGCAGTGGAGCTTTGGATTAACTGGCTTACCAAGCTCAAGAGCCATTTCCATGAGCTTGCCTACGCCGTTCTGGTCGAGCTTAGCAAATGGATCGTTCTCGTAGATCTTTGCATCATAGTAAGCATTGAGGAACTTACCAGCGTCATCTCTTGAGAAACCGAATGTCATCTGTGTAAGGTCGTTTGTACCGAAGCAGAAGAAGTCAGCTTCCTTAGCGATCTCGTCAGCTGTAAGAGCAGCTCTTGGGATCTCGATCATTGTACCAACCTCGTACTCAAGGTCAGAACCAGCAGCCTTGATCTCAGCGTCAGCAGTCTCAACAACGAACTTCTTAACATACTTAAGTTCCTTGATATCATTTACCAGTGGGATCATGATCTCAGGCTTAACTGTCCAGTCTGGATGATTCTTCTTAACGTTGATTGCAGCCTTGATAACAGCCTTTGTCTGCATCTTAGCGATCTCAGGATATGTTACTGCAAGACGGCAGCCACGGTGACCCATCATTGGGTTGAACTCGTGGAGTGAAGCGATGATAGCCTTGATAGTCTCAACAGGCTTGTTCTGTGCCTTAGCAAGAGCCTCGATATCAGCCTCTTCTGTTGGTACGAACTCGTGAAGTGGTGGGTCAAGGAATCTGATAGTAACAGGGTTACCCTCAAGTGCCTCATAAAGAGCCTCGAAGTCAGCCTGCTGCATTGGCTCGATCTTAGCAAGAGCAGCTTCTCTCTCTTCAACTGTGTCTGAGCAGATCATCTCTCTGAATGCAGCGATTCTCTCAGGATCAAAGAACATGTGCTCTGTACGGCAAAGACCGATACCCTCAGCACCCAGCTCTCTTGCCTTCTTAGCGTCAGCAGGAGTATCTGCGTTTGTTCTAACCTTCATTGTTCTGAACTTGTCAGCCCAGCCCATGATCCTGCCGAACTCGCCGGCGATCGTAGCGTCAACAGTTGGGATAATACCATCGTAGATGTTACCTGTTGAACCGTCGATTGAAATATAGTCACCCTCGTGGAACTCCTTGCCTGCGAGTGTGAACTTCTTGTTAGCCTCGTCCATAACGATATCTGAGCAGCCAGATACACAGCATGTACCCATACCACGAGCAACAACGGCAGCGTGTGATGTCATACCGCCTCTAACTGTAAGGATACCCTGTGAAGCCTTCATACCTGTGATGTCCTCAGGTGATGTCTCAAGTCTTACGAGAACGACCTTCTCGCCTCTCTCGTTCCAAGCCTCAGCGTCATCAGCTGTGAATACGATCTTACCACAAGCAGCTCCTGGAGAAGCGCCAAGACCCTTGCCCATAGGAGTAGCAGCCTTGAGTGCCTTTGCGTCAAACTGTGGGTGAAGAAGTGTATCGAGGTTTCTTGGGTCGATCATTGCAACAGCCTCTTCCTCAGTTCTCATGCCCTCATCAACGAGGTCACAAGCGATCTTAAGAGCAGCCTGTGCAGTTCTCTTACCATTTCTTGTCTGAAGCATATAAAGCTTACCGTGCTCAACAGTGAACTCCATATCCTGCATATCTCTGTAGTGATCTTCAAGTGTCTTACAAACCTTGTTGAACTCAGCGAATGCCTCTGGGAACTTCTGCTCCATTTCAGAGATGTGCATTGGTGTACGAACACCGGCAACAACGTCCTCGCCCTGTGCGTTTGTAAGGAACTCACCGAACAGACCCTTAGCACCTGTAGCTGGGTCTCTTGTGAATGCAACACCTGTACCGCAGTCGTCACCCATGTTACCGAATGCCATGGACTGAACGTTTACTGCTGTACCCCATGAATAAGGGATATCGTTATCTCTTCTGTATACGTTAGCTCTTGGGTTATCCCATGAACGGAATACAGCCTTGATAGCGCCCATGAGCTGCTCCTTAGGATCAGTTGGGAAGTCAGAACCGATCTTAGACTTGTACTCAGCCTTGAACTGGTTAGCCAGTTCCTTAAGATCCTCAGCGTTCAGCTCAACGTCCTGCTTAACGCCCTTCTTAGCCTTCATCTCGTCGATAAGCTCTTCAAAATACTTCTTACCAACTTCCATAACTACGTCAGAATACATCTGAATGAATCTTCTGTAGCAGTCCCAAGCCCATCTTGGGTTACCAGACTGAGCAGCGATAGTCTCAACAACTTCTTCGTTAAGACCGAGGTTAAGGATTGTATCCATCATACCAGGCATTGATGCTCTAGCACCTGAACGTACAGAAACGAGGAGTGGGTTCTCCTTGTCACCGAACTTCTTGCCTGTGATCTCTTCCATCTTTACAATGTACTCGTTGATCTCTGCCATGATCTCAGGATTGATCTCACGGTTGTCCTCATAATACTGAGTACAAGCTTCCGTTGTGATCGTAAAGCCCTGAGGAACAGGGAGACCGATATTTGTCATCTCAGCAAGGTTAGCACCCTTACCGCCGAGAAGCTCTCTCATGTTGGCATTACCCTCAGAGAAAAGATAACAATACTTCTTTGCCATTGGTTTTTTACCTCCAAAAATTTTTTGAATTCCGAAGCGTGCGGACACAATTATCCCGTCGCCCACGGTTACATATATATTATAACAGATTTAAAGCCAAATTACCATAGGTTTTTCTCACTTTTATACATAAAATCTTATACAATATTTGCTCACTTTTTATGTGCAATATGACAGTTTTTAAATATCAACACATAAAAAAGCCCTGCTGAAAATCAACAGGGCTGAAACGTCTATTTTGTCGGTGGAAGCAGCTGCCTCTGCAGAAAATACCTACTTATGTCCGATACCGCAGACAAACGGCAATATATCACAAGCCGTACATTTATAATGCGCTGAACGGGGTGCGCCACGCTTATTTCTAAGCCACCTATATTAAAGCATATCCGCAAGCATTTGTCAATAGCAAAAACGCAAAATAAAAAGCCCTGCTGAAATCAACAGGGCTGAAAAGTCTATTTCGTCGGCTGGAAGCCAAGATACCCAAGATACCTGTGACTTATGTCCGAACTCAGCAGACTCGCTGAAATATATTGGGTCTTTCGACAGCTATATTATAGCATATCCGCAAGCATTTGTCAACAGCAAAATGTAAAATAAAAAGCCCTGCTGAAAAAAGCAGGGCTAAAATGTCTATTCTGTCGGCTGGAAGCAGCCGCATTACTGCGGAAAAATAAGCTACTTATGTCCGAACTCAGCAGACTCGCTGAAATATATCTGGTTTATTAAACAACTATATTATAGCATATCCGCAAGCATTTGTCAACCCTATACCACCTGAAAAAGATAAAATTTCAGATAATCCGTTTCAGGCACATTGAGAAGTATCGGGTGGTCAGGGGCTTGCTGTCGTGCTTCAATAAGCTTGAGCTGAACGCCTGCGTCCCTTGCAGCACTCATTACCATTTTCACAAACAGCCTGTTCTCCATAAAATGCGAACATGAGCAAGTTGCAAGATATCCGCCCCTTGGCAGAAGTCTCATTGCCCTGTAGTTTATCTCCTTATATCCCCTCTCAGCGCTTCCAACTGTCTTTCTGCTCTTTGTGAAAGCAGGCGGGTCAAGGATTATCATGTCATAATCAGCCTTTTCTTCAAGAAGCTTCGGGAGCAGGTCGAAAACGTCAGCGCAAAGAAAATCCATTCTGTCCGTCAGACCGTTTCTCTCAGCATTCTCCCTAGCCGTATCAACAGCGAACTGTGAAACGTCCACCGCCGTAACGTGCCTTGCACCGCCCATTGCCGCATTGAGTGCGAACGAACCTGTGTGGGTAAAGCAGTCAAGGACTTTCTTGCCCTTTGCTATCTTCGACACCGCAAGGCGGTTATATTTCTGGTCAAGGAAAAATCCAGTTTTCTGACCGTTCTCAACATCGACCTCATAGCGTATGCCATTCTCCGTTATCTCAGTGATATTTGACGGTGGCTCAGGGAGAAATTCAGCCCTATACCAGCCCTTGTACTGCTCCAAGCCCTCCAGCTTTCTGATAGCGACATCGTTACGCTCCATTATGCCCGAAACTTTAACTCCGTCCTTTTCAAGCTCTTCAACAAGAAGCCTGAATATCATATCCTTTATCATATCCATGCCGTAGGAAAGCACCTGCGAAACAAGTATATCTCCATACTTGTCGACAGTAAGCCCCGGCATGCCGTCAGCCTCACCAAAAATAAGCCTGCAAGCCGAAAAATCGTCCCCCATAACAGTTTTTCTGTAATCTATAGCATAGCGGATACGTCTGCGGAAAAAGTTTTCCGAGAAATTTTCATTTGCGTTGTCAGATAAGATCCTTATCCTTATCTTGCTGTTAAGGCTGAGAAAACCAGTTCCAAGATAAGAGCCTTTTTCAGAGAAAACATCGCAAAGCTCGCCGTTTTTCAAGCCCTCAGGCTCGTTTCTCAGTTCGTCACAATACACCCATGGGTGACCGTTTTTCAGGGACATTTCCCCTTTTTTCGATATAGTGAACGCAGGATAGATTCTTTTGCTTTTCATTATTATACCTCACAATAATTTATACATTATCCACACAATATAAAACAGACCGTAGGGGACGGCGCCCTCGGCGTCCCACCACTCTATGTTCTGTGTAAAAACATCAGCAATATTGCCTTAAAGTATAATTATAGCACAATTCTCTCTATTCTGCAATACATATGTATCGCCGCACCCGAAAATTTTCAGATGCGGCGTTATATGGGGGATTATAACATCAGCACTTTGTATTACAAAGCACCAAAATGAAGAAAGCTTATTTGTCCGCAGGGTCAATAAACTCGATAGGGTCTATCCACTGACCGTTCTTTTTCAAGCCAAAGTGCAGATGAGAAAGCTCTGCCACTTCCGCCTGAGCAGTGTCGCCCACAGCACCTATGACCTCCCCTGCATTCACCTCGTCGCCCTCCTTGACGGACATTTCCTTTGACAGATTGTAGTAATGTCCTACAATGCCGTTTCCATGGTCGATAGTCATGCAGTTGCCCCACAGAGGGTCGTCCCATATCTTTGTAACAGTGCCCTTGTTCATCGCCTTGACAGGCTCGCCAAGGTCAGCTTTGATATCAACGCCATCATGGGTTTTCCAGTAGCCGAGAGTTTCCGACTTAACAAGCTCGCCATTAGAAAACGGCTCTAATATCTCACCGTTCACAGGCATAACATTTGGCTGCGTCTGAATGTCCACATCCGGCTTGGAGCTTTCGTCCTTTTTAACGTCCGTTTTCTTGTTATCAGCCTGCTTTGGTGCAGTGCTGTCAACGCTCGAAATAGTCAGATTGTCGGTGATATCCTCCATAGCCTTGTTATATGCAGCTATACCCGCACCGCCAAGAGCCAGCAGACACGCCGCAAGTGTAATGTAAACACCCTTCGCTCCCAGAGCCTTGCCTGCGTGTGAATTTCTGATACTGAATTTTTTCATACACACAAAACCTTTCTCCGATATGATTTCCGCAGCCACTGTTGCGCCCACGGCAGTCTTATGCTATCGGCGGCATAAGTCCTCTGGCATTATTTTTGACATATACGGGTAAAATATTCACAGCAAAATAAAAATACCGCACCTGAGTCTTCACTCAAGTGCAGTATTTCCTATTTCCAATCACATTTATGTAGGGGACGGCGCCCTCGACGTCCCAATATCTCTGTATAGTTGCAATTATCCCTATCCGTTTCGTATCTTTCTTTTATCTCCTCAGCACTACCTATCCCGCGACCTCTTTCTCGCAAACTTAAACACTGCCCCTGCAACAGCAAGCACCGCTGCAACGCCTATCAGACAAAGGCAGACTATACCATCATAGCGATTGTTATCAGCACCTTTCAGTGAAATTATGTCAGACAGTTCCATGCCGTTCCACGCATTGCTCAGCACAGTCATTGCCGCTACCCAAACCGCAGATGCCGCAAAGCAAAGCGCCCCCTTGAAAAAGCCATTCACTTTTAGATACCTTATAATAAGGAACACTGCCCACACCAACGCCACGCAAGCTACCGTAGCGGCCATGCCTTCACGAAGGTCTACCACGTCACCATATTTCAGCGTACCATAAATAACGCAAGCAAAGGTCAGCACAGAATCCGCTGCCATGCAGATAAGCCCCTTGCAGTTTCCTGCATACTTTTCAAACACATCACTCCTCAGTACAAAAGGCAGAAACACGATAGCCTCCCCAAGAAGCGTTCCAAGCACCGCCATAACAAACCAATCCCCGTGTGAATAAACGCACCCTGCGGCATAAAGAAGCATAAGCGAAACTGTTGAAGCCCCAAGCGTCCACAGCGCCCTATTCTCCTTCACAAGCACAGGCACATTGATGAAAGAAAACGTTAGCATCAGCGACGTGATAAGCACCATAAACCAGCCAATGCCCCCATGTGCCACATTATAAATGAAGCTCGGTATTATCGCCGCAAGATAGCCTATCACAGTTATGATAGTGTACCCACGAACGAAGCGTTTATAGCTTTTCACCATAAGGTCGGCTTCCCTCTGCTGACGATCCTCGCTTGCAGTGCAAAGCTCATGCTCAGAAATGTGCAAGACCTCGCATATGCCTGATATCATGGTTATGTCAGGATAAGAAATACCACGTTCCCACTTTGACACAGCCGACTCTGTAACATAAAGCGCCTTTGCAAGCTCTTTCTGTGATAAGCCAAGTTCTTTCCTTTTTGTCTGAATAAATTTTCCCAGTGTAGATTTATCTTCCATTTTCATCGTCACCTTTCAGCATAATTCAGAGTGCGCTCTCTATAGTCAACATTATAGCCCACGGCTTTGAAAAAGTCAACAAAATCGGGCTGGACTGTCAGTCAAGCCGCCTATTTACGCACTTTGCAGCACCTCCGCCAACACGCAGGCATAAAAAATCGCCCTGCTAAAAAGCAAGGCGTTACTGGAGCGGGTCAGAGGGGTCGCACCTCCATCTCCTTTCAGGAAGAAAAGTATTCTGGTAATTGAAATAAACCCGCAAAAAATATGAAGTCCTTACTCATCGTAAGGACTTTTTTGGAGCGGATTACGAGGCTCGAACTCGCTACCTCCACCTTGGCAAGGTGGCGCTCTACCAGATGAGCTAAATCCGCATTTGGTGCTTCCGGACGGAATCGAACCATCGACACGAGGATTTTCAGTCCTCTGCTCTACCGACTGAGCTACAGAAGCAAAACAA
>NZ_QTWZ01000004.1:0-111968 GCF_003461385.1 Ruminococcus sp. AF17-1AC | reverse complement strand
CACCTCCATCTCCTTTCAGGAAGAAAAGTATTCTGGTAATTGAAATAAACCCGCAAAAAATATGAAGTCCTTACTCATCGTAAGGACTTTTTTGGAGCGGATTACGAGGCTCGAACTCGCTACCTCCACCTTGGCAAGGTGGCGCTCTACCAGATGAGCTAAATCCGCATTTGGTGCTTCCGGACGGAATCGAACCATCGACACGAGGATTTTCAGTCCTCTGCTCTACCGACTGAGCTACAGAAGCAAAACAATGGCGACCGGAATGGGGCTCGAACCCACGACCTCTAGCGTGACAGGCTAGCGTTCTAACCAGCTGAACTACCCGGCCATTGAAAAAAATAACTTCAAACTTTTCGAGTTCAGCTCTCCGAGAATGAAGAATAATTATTATCGTTGACAGGCAAATCTCTTTACCTGTCACGAAATAATTGGTGGGAACAACAGGGCTCGAACCTGTGACCCTCTGCTTGTAAGGCAGATGCTCTCCCAGCTGAGCTATGCTCCCTTTTAGCTGGTTTGTTGTTTTCAGGACTTTGTTTTGTTGTGTCCCTCACAACAGTATCTATTATACACTATCCCGCCCTGTTTGTCAACACCTTTTTTGATATTTTTTATGTTTTGTATCATTTTACAATGCCAGTTCGATATTTTTAAAAACTTATGTGCATTTGCAACATCAAAGCCGCACTTTTTGCCTTGAAATGGGCTTTTTTCATCAGGCTTTCCCCCAAAAAAAATCCGCCGAACCACACGCCCGACGGATAAATTTTTTTTCAAGAATTATTTTTTATCAAGCTGTTTTTTGAGCTTTTCCTGCTCCTGCTCCATAAGCTTCATAAGTTCCTCCAAGGAAGCTGACGCTGTCTTTGTCTGCTGTGCAGGCTTTGCCGCAGGTTTTGCCTTTGGCACAGGTTTTTTCTCAGGCTCAGGGGCTACAGTATCCTCAGTTGAAGCCGCCTCGTCAAGAAGCTGTGAAGCTCTCTCGTAGTAAGAACGGTCTATCTCAGCACGCTCTTCCTTTTCCGCAGGTCTTTCAAATATAGTTTCCTTGACCTCTTCCACTTCCTCGATAACTTCCTCCGTTTCAGCCTTCTCTTCACCCTCAGGCTCAGCCTTGTGGTGAGAAGCTATCTCGTCGTCAACGTGCTTGCGATGTTTTGCGATCTGCTCGCCCTCGTTCTCGCCACCGAACAGGAAATCGTCAAGAGTAACGCTCTCTGCAGGTTCTTCCTCGTCATCGTCCTCTTCCTCATCATCTGAAGAATGAGTAGCGATAGCAATTATAAGCTCGATAACAACGAGCAGGAATATAGGAACAACAGCGCACACTATCATGCCGAATGTTGACGACATAAACGTAAGCACCTTGCCTGCTGTCATGTAATATGTAGAAGCTACGCCCACAACGTTCTTTGAGCTTATCTCATAAAGCTTTGCAGGGTCTTTTTCCTGATAAACAGTGTAAACAACGCCGTTGTTATCGTCAGTTGAAGTGATGTCATAAAGCCAGAACACGCTTGTTCCAATATCAGGCACGTTCTCGCACACAACTGCCTCGCCTATCTTGTCTGTACTAGGGGTCATGTTCGATGTGATAACAAGTGCGCCGTCAGGAACTCTGTCACCCATACCGTCACCGTTCATTATGTACAGGCTGTAGCCTGCAATGCTCGGTGTAACGTTCTTGTTTTTGAAAACACGTCCCACTCCCACAACGATAAGCATTTCCAGAATAATAAAAACAATAAAGAATATCAGCACGTTCTTGCCTGCTGATGACTTCTGCTTAGTAGCACTGCTCATACTAAAAATAACATTCCTTTCCGAGATATATCCAAAATATCATATTTTATCGCATTAATACATTCATTATATCACAAAGCGCCGCAAATTTCAACACATTTGAGCATATTTTTTGCTTTTGAGAAAATTATTCATTTTTGTAAAGTATTATTGTGATAGTATACAGTTCATCATTTTTTATGACTGCATATTTCGAGGTAGACCAATCTCCCCCAGCCTGACTGTACGCACGCCTCAGCACGTCAAAGATAACACCGCTATTCTCATCAAAGAGAGTATCCACAGCCTTGTCATACATTTCACTGTCAGCACATTTTAGCCTTGCATATCCACTGTCAGCCATTGCTTCCGCCACAGAACGGCACATCATCTGAACGACATCATCACCGCTTTGAGCATACAGACCGTTTCTTCTGTAATAATTTGCCCCCGTGGAAAATGCCTCAGGATAGTTCAAAAACTTGTTATCATCCGCTGTATGGTCTTTTGCACACTCAGCGTCAGTGATGCCAAAATAGTCATAGCGGATATAGCCCTCCCCTGCATCTGTCACAGGATCGTCCCAAGTGAGGTCAACGTTCGTCCATTCACCGTCTATCATGACCTTGTTCCATAAATGTGGCTGAACAGCTCCGCCGTCATAGGCTTTGCCTGCCACAGGTATACACTTTATACCCGCCTTGGTACAAAGTATCTGCATAGCCTTTGCATACCCCTCGCACACAGCCTTGCCCTCTACAAGACAGCCATATGCAGAATAGCAATTTTTCGCTGTATCGTCATAGTTACACTCAAGAATTATGCTGTCATGGAAATACAGCACCTTGTCATAATCCGACCAGCCCTGCTCAATGCCTGCAAGTATCTCCCCGACCTTTTTATCCAGCTTTTCTTTCTCAGCCTGCGCTTCCTCAGCGGTCTTGTCATATGTGACCTCCACAGATGTCACATATCCATCTCCGTCAATGCAGATAGTATACTGTGAACCTATATAATCGATATAAGGACACGCCGAGGTAAGCATGGAGATAAATGCGCCGATATCGTCCTTGCTTATAACTCCCTCAGCCAGCTCCACAGAGCTTTCAAATCCGCTCAGCCCTTTGTAAAGCTGTGAAAACACACGTTTTTCGTCAGTACAAAGAAAATCGGCGATATACTCTGCCGTGTCAGGTATCTCAAGTGCCGTAAAACTCTCGTTTCTGCTGTCAAGCCCTGTTTCAGTATGTCTTTCCGAACTGGCTTCAACATACGCATGAGTGTTCACAAAAGTATTTTTTGAACGGTTTTTATTTTTCTCTCCCGTTCCGCCTAAACTGCACCCCGATGTGCAGATAAGCACTGCCGCTGTGAGTGCGGCGACCATTTTCTTTTTTTTCAATTTTTGTCCTCGATTTTTACACAAAATTCTGTCTGTATCTTTCAGCCCTTAGTCCGTGACCTCTTCATTATCTCTTTTTATCACAGCCCTGAGCCGTTCTATTTTCTTTTCATGTATCGACAGCACCTTGAACTCCACGTTTTCCCAATGCACCGTCACCTTTTCGTTATCCTCTGGCACATGACCCAGCAGGTCCATAACGAATCCGCCTATAGTGTCATAATCCACCTCGCCGTGATACTCCTTGCCAAGAGCCTCCATAACGTCGTCAAACGCTGCTGTGCCTACCATATCATAGCAGTCAGAAGATACCTTCTGTATCTCCTCTGTTTCATCATCATATTCGTCCTGAATACTACCCACGATAGTTTCAAGCAGATCCTCCATAGTAATGATACCGGCTGTTCCGCCGTAATCGTCCACCACAACTGCTATCTGTGTCTTATCTTCAGTGAACTCTTTGAAAAGCTCACCACACTTGTTGCTTTCAGGCACAAAGGTTATATCTCTCATGAACTCCTTTACAGGACGTTCTTTCTTATCCTCTTCTAACACCAGCCTGAGCAAGTCCTTTGCGAATATAACACCACTTATGTTGTCGGCATTGTCGCAGTAAACAGGTATTCTCGAAAAGCCCTCGCCTATAACAAGCTTCACAGCCTCCGAAAGCGTGGCATTTTCTTCTATGGCAACCATTTCTGTGCGGTGTGTCATAACTTCACGAACTTCGATATCGTCAAAATCAAAAATGTTGCTTATCATTTCCGCCTGACTTTCCTCGATGCCGCCCGTTTCGTTTACAGCGTCCACCATCATGAGTATCTCTTGCTCAGTGACAGAGTCTGCCTTGTTTGTGGACTTAATGCCGAACAGCCTTAAAATTCCTGCCGAAACCGCTCCGCTCACAGCAGCCAATGGGCTGAATACCGCAAGAAACACTTTGTATACGCCGCAGTTGTTTAAAATGAACTTCTCGCCCACCTTGCCTGAAATGCAAAGCTTTTTCGGTATGCCTATGCCAAAAGTGCATATAACAAGGGCAAGCAAACAGCTTATTATAACAAATGAACATATGCCGCTAACATAATACGGTGCCTGATAGTTAAAAAGCGTATAAAGCCCGTCAGAAATCGGCTCGTAGAAGAATATGACTCCCACCACCGAAACTACGATTATCATAATAGAACGTGCAATGAGGTTTGTTGCAACTACCCTGCCCGTTCTTTTCAGCAAAGCCGCAAGTTTTATAGCTTTCGGGTCTTTGTCCTCCTCAGCCATTTTCTTTAGCTTAGCGTCATTGAACTCCACAGCCGCATTTTCGCACAAGGTAAGAAAAGCCATAAGCAATATTACCGCCGCACAAACACCTATTCCCGTCCACAGTCGCCCGACATCGTCCATAAAAAAAATACCGTCCCTTTCACATAGGCGAAAAAGCTCGCCTTTTAATCATATACTATTTATTATAGGCAACATATGCTTCTTTGTCAATAGATATTGTCACAATTTTTCACATTCTGCCTGAATTTCATATGGGCAATTTTAGTTATGAAAAAAGCAGACAAGCCGCAAAGCCCATCTGCTTACATCAAACAATATTATTTCTCTGCCGCACCTATCTTGGAAACTGCGTCCCTAGTAGTGTTTACGTCCTTAAGGCTCTTTGTAAGCACCTCAGCCGCCTCAGAAAGCGACTTGTTCAGATTTTCAGAAAGTGCCTCACGGATAGCCTTGTCCTTAGCCTTAGCCTGCTCAACGATATCAGCCGCCTGCTTGTTAGCCTCTGCAGCTATCTGCTTTGCATAGTCAGCCGCCTGCTTGATGATCTCCTCCTGAGCCACAAGCTTCTTAGCCTCGTCCTTAGCCTTCTTTACGATCTCCTCGGCTTCCTTGTTGGCCTCAGTAAGGATATTTTTCTTATCTCTTGTCATATCCTTTGCACGCTTTATCTCACCAGGAAGGTTAAGTCTTATGCTGTCGATGTATTCACGCATCTGCTCAACATCGATCATTTTTTTCTGAGAAAACGGTACGCTTGAAGACTTGTCAAGCAGTTCGTCCATAAGTTCAAGTATTTCCTCTACCGTCATTTTAAACACCCTTTCATTACTGATCTATATTATTGGCAGGCTTATAGAGCCTGTCAGTGATCTTGCTCTGTATCTGTTTCGGCACAAAGCCTGTGATATCTCCGCCGAAGCTCGCGATCTCCTTTACAACGCTTGACGAAAGGAACATATTCTCTCCCGTAGTGGTGAGAAACACCGTTTCAGCGTCATTGTAAAGCTTTTTATTTGCAAGAGCCATCTGAAACTCATACTCAAAGTCAGACACAGCCCTAAGGCCCTTTACGATAGCATTAGCTCCTGTTTTTTGCAGATAATCCGCCAGCAGACCGTTATAACAATCCACCACCACATTATCAAGGTGCTTCGTGACTTCAATTATCATTTCCATTCTTTCTGTAGGTGTGAAAGCAGCCCTTGATTTATTAGCATTAAAGGACACCAGTACTATCACCTTATCGAAAAGCTTTGAAGCTCTGTCGATTATATCCAGATGACCCAGCGTAACAGGGTCAAAGCTTCCCGGGCAAACAGCGATACGCATCAATAGTCCACTTCTTTCATTGGTATCTTATAGACCGTCAAAGCGGTCTTACCGTATTTATATCTCTTATGAAGCTTAAGTCTGCCGTAGCTTTCTCCAAGCTCAAGCTCCTTTTCATGCTCGCACACAATGATAGCACCATCATTGAGCTTGCTCTCCACAAGCTCCAAGGCCTTTTCAACTATGCCCATTCTGTAAGGCGGGTCGATAAAAACTATATCAAGCCCGGCTTTGGCAACTTTAAGATATTCCAGACTATCCATGCAAAGCACACGGGATTCCTTATTGAAACCGCATGAATCCACATTATCCTTGACGATAGCCACAGCCTCAGGATTGCTGTCCACGAAAACGCAGTGACTAGCCCCACGGCTGAGAGCCTCTATACCCATTTGACCGCTGCCTGCAAAAAGGTCAAGCACCGAACTTGCTGGTACATCAAACTGAATAATGGAAAAAACAGCCTCTTTTACCATATCTGTAGTTGGTCTTGTATCCAATGACTCCAAAGTTTTAAGCTTTTTTCCTCTGCATGAACCTGTAATAACTCTCATAAAAAATAACTCCAAAATAAAAGTATACAATCATTATACTATATTAATTACCATTTGTCTAGACTATTCGCCGATATTTTTTTATTTTTTATACCACACACAAAAAGGGACTTCACAGTGGAAGTCCCTTTAGTTATTTTAATTACGTACCCTAAGAAACAAGTCCTCAGTTAAGATTACTTTCTCTTAGAAACTACGATAGCTGCACCTGCGAGAGCGATACCTGCAAGAGCGATACCTGCTGTTGCGCCTGTAGCTGCTGTTTTGTCAGAAGCTGCATTTGAAGATGTAGCAGTTGTTGTGCCTGTTGTACCAGTCTTTGAAGAAGTTGTTGCGGCTGTGCTGTTAGACTTTGAATCAGTCTTGCTGTCAGACTTAGAATCTGTCTTGGAATCATCCTTTTTGCTGTTTGAATCTGTGCCAGAAGTAGCAGGAGCAACAGGAACAGCGTTAGCAGCCCATATCCAGCCCTCGTTTGTTGAGCCGTCATCGAACTTCTGAGCCTCAGCGTTTACAGTACCTGACTGAGCGATAGAAATTGTGTAAGAGCCGTCGCCGTTGATAGCAGTATCCTGACAGTCAACGTTTGTGTCGAATCCACCTGCGCCACCTGCGATACCTACGCACTTGTTAGGGAAGTAAGCTGGCTGTGCAACCTTATCCTTTTCTTTGTCATCTGGATTTCTGAAATCCCAAGTGCCGTCAGCTTGGAAAGATACACCAGCATTGCCTGTTGTGTCACCAAGACCTTCAATTGTGAAGTCAATAGTGATGTACTCACCAGCGCCTGCTACAGTGTAGTCAGTGATCTCTGATGTGAACTTGCTGTTCCACTTGTTGATGATCTGGAAGCAGAGCTTGTCTGAATCAGTCTTGCCAGGAGCAGCACTTACGTTAAACTCCTGTGAACCGATCTTTACCTTAAGATCCTTACAAGTAACGACCTGACCATTTACAAGAGCCTCATCGTTATCGTTGTACTCACATGGGATATCTGTAGCAATGTACAGATAGTTGTAAGCTGTTGAATCAGCAGCGAAAGCTGTTACTGCCATAGCTGTTGTAGCTATAGCTGCTGCAGCCATGCCTGCGAAAATCTTTGTAAGTTTCATTTCTAAAACTTCCTTTCTTAAATAACTTTACTTACATTGTACTTTATTTTCCGAAAAAATTCAATCGGCCGATTTACCAAATATGATAACGTTTTCTTATGCAATCACAACAATTTGTACTATTGATTTTTAGAAGTATAGCCCAATTTCCGCACTTTACAAAACTTTTTTATCTTATGTAAAAATACTAAACCGTCATTTATCAAGCTTTTTCTTCTGCACCTTTCCAGTCACTTTCAGCACGATACCTCTAGGAGCAAATTTAGACCCTGCATAAAGTGCCTTTATAGACTTCTCAGGGATAATGATGAGTTTTCTGCCGAACATTCCCTCAAGAGCCTTTTTTGCACAAAACTGTGGTGTTATGGAGCTTACGCCGAACTTGCAGTTTGCAACGTCATTGAACTCCGTATCCACAGGACCCGGGCATACCGCACAAACGTGTACCCTGCTGTTTCTCGCCCTCAACTCCTCATATATTGCGCTGGTAAGGCTCACAACATAAGCCTTTGAAGCATAGTATGTTGCCATCATAGGACCGCCGTACATAAGACCTGCCGAGGAAGCTATATTCATTATATAACCCCTGTCAGCGGCAACAAAGTCTTTCAAAAACAGCTTTGTGAGCATATGCACCGCTGTAATGTTGGTGTCTATCATTTTAAGCTCAGTGTCCAGAGGAAGCTCATCAAAGCTGCCCACTGCTCCAAAGCCTGCACAGTTAACAAGCACCGATATTTTCTCGTTCTTTGTTTCCTCATAAAGCCGCAGACATTCTTCCCTGTCGGAAACATCGCAAACTATCACCCTTGTATTGTCACCAAGCTCCTCCGCAAGATCTCTGAGCCTTTCCTCACGTCTTGCGCTGAGTATCACACGAAAGCCCCTTGCAGACAGATCTCTCGCTATCTCTCTGCCAATTCCCGAGCTTGCGCCTGTTACCAAAGCCGTCTTAGCCATTTATATCATCCTCCGCCCTTTTCAGGGATATTATTTGATTTTTGTCATATCAGTATATCACATTAGTATCACCCTGTCAAGTGTAAGAAAGTTGTAAAATACGCAGAAAAGCATTGCAAAAAACTGAATAAAAATGTCAAAATCTCTTGACATTTACTTTAAAGTATGGCATAATGTTAATATAATTTTAAGAAATAGAATAAAATTAAACTGAGAAATCAAAGAACAAAGAACAAGGAGATAAAAATTATGAGTTGTACCCTTTGCATACTTGCCGCAGGTCTTGGAAGTCGCTTCAAAGGCGGCATAAAACAGCTTGAACCTTTCGGCCCAAACGGCGAGATAATAATGGATTATTCTATCTATGACGCCGTTGAGGCAGGCTTTGACAAGGTCGTATTCATTATAAGAAAGGATATCCGTGATGCCTTTGATAAAATGATAGGCGACCGTATCTCAAAATACGTCAAGATAGATTACGTTTATCAGGAGCTTGACTGTCTTCCGGAGGGCTATTCTGTACCTGAGGGACGTGTTAAGCCGTGGGGTCACGGCCATGCCGTCTGCTGCTGCAAAGGCGTTATAAATGAGCCTTTCGCAGTAATAAACGCTGATGATTTTTACGGCAAAGAAGCTTTTGTAAAGTTCCACGATTTTCTCTGCAGCGAAAGTGCAAATCGCGAAAAGCTTAATCTCGGCATGGCAGGCTTCATACTGAAAAACACTCTAAGCGACTTCGGTGCAGTGAACAGAGGCGTCTGCGAAGTGAAAGACAGCATGCTCACAGACGTTGTTGAAACCTACAATATCCGCCGTGAGAATGACGGCAAGGTCTATTCAGGCAAGGAAGAAACAGCCGAGCTTGACGAGAATTGCTATGTGTCAATGAATATGTGGGCTTGCCCTGACGGCTTTATAGATAAGCTCAATGGTATGTTCACAGACTTTATGAAAGAAAATAAAGACAGCCTGACAGCGGAGTTTCTCCTCCCTGCGGGTATCGATACAATGATAAAAACAGGTGTTGCAGACTGCAAGCTTCTGGAAACTCACGATAAGTGGTTCGGCGTTACATATAAAGAGGATAAGCCAACCGTTAAAGCCGATATCGCAAAGCTTATAGAGGCTGGCGTTTATCCTGAAAAGCTTTGGAAATAAAACTTTTTCAAACAAATAAAACAGAATAATTTGTCAACAATAAGTCGGGCAGAACAAATTCTCCCGACTTTTTTGCGTCTGTTTGTAAAAAGTGAAGAAAATCCTTAATTCGACTAAAAAGCACTTGAAAAAGGCTGTAAAATGTGTTATGATAATCTTTGAAACGGATCTGCATTTTTGCAGGTCAGGAGAGATAATATAAGAGGTAGTATAATGGAGAGCCAACACGGTAGCAATTTGAAAAATATAAGAAAAAAAAGAGCCACAGCACAGCAAAGCATAGTGTCATTGAGTTGTCTTGTGTGCATAGCATTTGCGGCAATATGGGGCTTCCATGCAGGAAGCGGCAACAGCAGGGCTGTGGAAGCAAAGAAGATGTCAGCTTCAAGCTCTGTGACAGAGAACGAAAGCTCCGAGAGCAAGGCAGACAACTCTTCTCTGGCAGAAAGCACAGTCGATGAGAGCGGCATTGACGAAAGCCTTACTGACAGCTCAGTTGACCATGATGACGCCGACGACCTTTCCGACGCAGTTTTCATAGGCGACTCACGAACAGTTGGTCTGCAAAACAACTGCGATAAACCAAAAGCAACATTCCTTTGCTCTGTGGGAATGCACATCGACACCGTTATGACAGAACAGAACATCACCCTCTCAAACGGCAATGCAGGAACTGTTATCGACGCTCTTGGAGAAAGACAATATGGCAGAGTGTATATAAACCTCGGCACTAACGAACTTGGCTGGCCTTATATCGACACCTTCAAGGATTATTATACACAGCTTATCACAAAAATTCAGGAGATACAGCCTGACGCTGTTATCTATGCTGAATCTATCCTCCCTGTAACAGCTTCAAGAAGCTTACAGGGCGACGCCATAAATAACACAAATGTAGCCACATTCAATCAGGCTATCTCAGAGGTGGCACAGCAGACAGGTATAAATTATCTTGACTGTACCTCCGCTGTAGCAGGCGCAGACGGCACTCTTCCGGAGGAAGCCTCCTCAGACGGAATACACCTTATGAGCGAATACTGTGACAAGTGGCTCAACTATATAATCGACAACACATAAGAAAGGAAAGAAAAATTATGAAAACAAAGAAGATACTCTGCACTCTTATGGCAGTTATGTGCATGGGCACAGCAGCACTTACAGGCTGCGGTTCAGACTCTGACAGCAGCACAGCAGGCTCCGCAAATTCAGCGGCAGCCGCTCAGACAAACGAAAGCGTTGACGTAACAGCCGTTGCGGACAAGCTCAAGAACGGCATAGAGTTCAAGGACGAGCTTGCAGAGCTTGACGAAGCAAAGATAGAAAAGATAATCGGCATATCAGCAGACAGCTATACAAAGGCTAAGGTCTATGTAAGCTCATCAGGAGGAACAGCCGAGGAGATAGACTGCTTTGAAGCCAAGGACGCAGACAGTGCAAAGGCTATCGCAGATACACTTACAGCAAGAGTTGAAAGTCAGAAAAAGGTTTTTGAAAACTATGTTCCGGAGGAAATGACAAAGCTTAATGACCCTGTTCTTGTAACCAACGGCAATTATGTTTACCTCTGTCTTTCAAACGACAACGATAAAGCAAAAGAGATAATAGGCTAGGAGTAATAAATATATGCTTTTTTCAAGTACAACATTTCTGTTCGCTTTCCTGCCTATTGTACTGATAACGTATTATATCGTCCCACGCATAACACGCAATCTGGTGCTGTTTATTTTCAGCCTTGTGTTTTACGCATGGGGCGAACCTGTTTATATCGTCCTCATGATAGCTTCCACTATCGTTGCATATATAACAGGACTATTGGCAGACAAACAGCGTAAAAACGCAAAAAAATACACTCCGCTCATCGCAATGATAGGAGCGGTGGTGTGGAACATCGGGCTTCTTCTGTTTTTTAAATATACCGACTTTTTCATCGGTGCGGCAAACAGCATTTTCGGCACGCAGATAAAGACCTTGGGTCTTGCCCTCCCTATCGGTATCTCATTCTACAGCTTCCAGACCCTTTCCTACGTTATCGACGTTTATAAGGGCGAAGTAAGAAGTCAGAAGAACTTCCTTGACCTTGCCACCTATGTTGCCCTTTTCCCACAGCTTATCGCAGGTCCTATCGTAAGATACATCGACGTTGCGGAACAGCTCAAAAAGCGTAACGAGAGCATAGAGCATTTCGCACAGGGTGTGTGGAGATTTTCCATAGGTCTTGGCAAAAAAGTCATTCTCGCAAATACTATCGGCGAGCTTTTCGACACTATCTCAAACTCGGCACAATCCGAACTGAGCGTTGCCGCAAGCTGGCTAGGCATAATAGCCTATACCTTCCAAATATACTTTGACTTCTCAGGCTATTCCGATATGGCGATAGGTCTTGGCAAAATGTTCGGCTTCGACTTTCTCGAGAACTTCAACTACCCTTACATCTCCACCTCTATCACAGACTTCTGGAGACGCTGGCATATGTCCCTTTCAAGCTGGTTCAGAGATTATGTCTATATCCCACTTGGCGGTAACCGCAAGGGCAAAGCAAGACAGTGCCTTAACATCATGATAGTATGGTTTCTCACAGGCTTCTGGCACGGCGCAAACTGGAACTTTATGCTATGGGGCGTGTACTTCGGTGTTATACTCCTATGTGAAAAGCTTTTCTTGGGCAAAGCCCTGAAAAAGATACCTGCATTTTTCCAGCATATCTATGCACTTCTTTTTATAGTCATAGGCTGGGGAATATTCTCCTATGAAGATTTCGGCAAGCTCACACAGAACTTCAAAAATATGTTCGGCGCAGGGGGACTTCCTCTCATAAATCACCAAACAGTGTTCTGGCTCGCACAGTATGCAGTAACAATAGTGATACTTGTGATAGCTTCAACACAGCTTCCAAAAAAGCTCTGCCTTAAGCTTCAGATCAAGTGTCCTGAGATATGCGGCTGTATACTCCAACCGCTGTGCGCATTAACACTTTTGGCAGTTTCCACCGCCTACCTTGCAGGTAATTCATTCAATCCGTTCCTGTATTTCAGATTTTAAAGGAGGACGGCAGATATGAAAAAACAACTTAAAAACTATATTATGATAGTGTGCTTTCTGCTGTTCATATTCGGCTTTGCAGTGGCAAGCTTCATCTCAGAGGACCGTGAATTCTCCGAAAACGAGAACCGCTACCTACAGCAAGCCCCTGAGTTTTCGTGGAAAAAGCTTGAAAAAGGCGAGTTCACATCGGATATCGAAAGCTATATGTCAGATCAGATATTCATGAAAGACCAGCTTGTGAGTCTTAAAACAGTCACCGACCGCACGCTTCTGAAAAACTATCAGAACGGCGTATATTTCGGCAAGGACGGCTATTATCTCCAAGACTATCAGGAAAACAGACCTCTTATCGAGAAAAATATAAGCTGTCTTAACGATTTTGCTGACAGCCTCGATAAATCCGTCGACGTAAGCTTTCTTCTTGTGCCGAATGCAGTTTCCGTTATGTCAGACAAGCTCCCTGCGGTCACACAGACCGACGATCAGCTTGAAAGCGAAAAGTATATAAGCTCTATCCTCAGCGACAGGATAAACCTCTGCTTCCCATATGACCAGCTCAAAGACGCCGCAAAGTCCACGCAGGTCTTCTATAAGACCGACCACCACTGGACAGCCGAGGGCGCAAAAGTGGGATTTGACGCACTTATGACAGCCATGAATGAAGATATCCCACAGGTATCCTACAATATAGAAACTGTAAAGGACTTTCATGGCACACTTTATTCAAAAGCCCCAACAGACTTCTCCGCTGCTGACGAAATGCACTTCTACACAAACCCTGACAACAGCGTAAAGGTAAATTATGTTGAAGAAAATAAACAGACCGACACCCTTTTTGACGATTCATTCAAGAACAAAAAGGATAAATACTCCACTTTTATGGGCGGAAACTTTGCCCTCACGGAAATAGAAACAAACGGCGAAAGCGATGAACACGTCCTTATTATAAAAGACAGTTACGCAAACACAGTTATGCCATACTTTGCCGACAAGTATAAGCACATCACAATGATAGATATGCGTTATTACCACATCATGGATAAGACCGTCAGCGAGTATGTAAAAGACAACGGTATAACAAAGGTCATTTTCCTTTATAATATGGACTTTGTGAACTCCGACAACAACTTCATCTGGCTTGAATAATTCATAAGCAAGCATGGGCGGCCATTGGTCGCCCGCTATTTTTATCACACCCATATATAACGTCAACGTCAAACCCACAGAAAGAAGGACATAAAATGACACTTACCCCCTACAAAAGAAAAGCCTTTTATTATGAAACAGACCGCATGGATATAATCCACCATTCAAATTACGTCCGTTGGCTTGAGGAAGCCCGTGTTGACCTTATGGAACAGCTTGGCTGCCCTTTCCACGAGATAGAGGCAAGAGGCATAGTTTCCCCTGTCCTCTCTGTTGAAACACACTATAAATATCCCGTCCGTTTCGGAGATGAGTTTGAAGTGCGCTGTAAGCTGTCAAAGTTCAACGGCTGTGCCTACGAGCTTGACTACGAGATCTTTGACCTTACCACTCAGAAAACAGCCTGCCTTGCCCACACCTCCCACTGCTTCACCAGCCCCGACCTTAAGCCTGTAAGACTAAAAAAACATTATCCCGATATCTACGAGAAATTCCTATCCGCATATCAGGCAAGTGAAGAATAAGCAAAAAAATGTACAGCTCCCGAGTTTCTTCTCAGGAGCTGTACTTTTGTGTAAAAAAATGACAGACGTGACCTGTCACGAAGAAAGCAATCCATCAACGCCCTCACGCCACTTTTCAAAGCTGCACAAACCAAGCTTTGCCCAGCGACATTCCGAGCATAGTATATCAAATGCCTTTTTATCCATTTTGCTTCTCAGCCTTGTCAGCGCACTGAGATAATTCTCCACTGAGTGACATTCTATCTCAGAAAGTCTGCAAACCTCGCTGTCTTTCTGTGCCACCGTTCCACCACAGCCGTCAAGCAAACAACCGTCCTCCGTCCTGTTTGGGCAGTGCTGACATATCATATCTCCGCTGCACACAAAACGCACCGCAGTGTCCTCGCTCTCCAATCTGTCTTTCACAGACTGCATATTCACCGAAAAACCGTCACTGTAGCCTTTTCCCTGAAAAAGCGGCAGGCACAGCAGATGATGAAATCTAAGCTCAGGCTCTCTTGTAAGCATAGCAGCCTGTCTTTGCAAGTCTGCTTACAAGCTCGATGCTGATAAGGTAAGCAGCAACAACAGAGATAACGTCCTTTACAAGATAAGGAACAGAAACAAGAAGGATAGACTTGCCGATAGAGATATTAGCAACGATAGCGTACTGGATAGCACCGAGCAGGTGGTCGCAAGCAAGACCTGCGATACCAAGCACGATAGCGATGACCTTACCGCTTATCTTGTCAGAGCAGAACTTTGCGCCAAGACCGCAAAGAAGAGCCATAACGATAAATCCGTAAATGAATCCACCTGTATACCCTACGATAACGGAGAAACCGCCTGACCAGCCTGCAAACACAGGCACACCGATAGCGCCCAGCAGACCATAGACCAGAGCAGACACAGCACCGCCCTTCCAGCCGAGAAAATATCCTGCCAGAGCCACAGCAAAAGTCTGGAGCGTAACAGGAACGTGAGTAGGTAGCGGAATAGTTATCTGCGAAAGTACAGCGATTATAGCCGTCATAACTCCGATACCGACTATTTGTTTTGTTTTGTTTTTAGCATTGTTATTCATTGTAAACCTATCCTTTACTTTTTATTTGACAATTAATATTGTATCACATACCGAACCTATTGTCAACCAAAAATATTTATTTCGGTATACAATTATAAGGCGTCGGTAAACGATAGTTTTATACAAATTTAATAACAAACAGCGAAAACACGGCATTGCCCTTCCGAATGGGCTATCGCATTTCGGTGAAACAGAAATTGAGCCAAGCCCCTACAGTTTATTCGGGCAACTTCATACCACCGCAAAATCGCTACGCTCTTTGCGGATTTACATTTTGCTAAGGGATAGGGAAAACGGTGCAGATTTTGTGCTCCGATACTACATCTATATAAAGCACAACTTCTGCGTGCTTTTTCTCATTAAATCTGCACCTAGTCGGCTGTCGCCGATTGAGGCTTTGCCTCAAACTCCACAAGGGACTCTGTCCCTTGACCCTGCAAGCCCTCTAACGCCGGGCTTGAGCCTGCGTTTTATCTCTCGCTACGCTCGGTGCTGTCTTTTACTTCGTACTTGAGCACTACTCTGTTCAGCTTTGACAATTCCTCATTCCTCATTCCTCACTCCTCACTCCTCACTTCCTCATTCCTCACTCCTCACTTCCCCTTGTGCATTTTGCCCTTAAATCCTACTAAATTGATAGAATTAATATCAGTTTTCACAAAAATGCGAAAAATCATCTTAAACCTATTGACATTCCTCTATGGGTGTGGTATAGTATAGATACGCTAAAACATACTAAACGACTAGGATTAATATGAATTTGAAATGAGGCGTTGAAAATGAGTGTAAAAATACTGAAACTAAAAACAGCGTACGATTCACGAATGTGTATGTGCTGTATGTGTTGCTGTTAAAATCAGCATAAAGTTCAGTAACAAAAATTTTTATCGGATTTAAAAAACATCAATTTAATGAAAGAGGTAATTTAAAATGAGCGCAATAAACGAAAGAAATCTTAAATTTGAAACACTCCAGCTCCACGTTGGTCAGGAAACAGCAGACGCAGTAACAGACGCAAGAGCCGTTCCTATTTATCAGACATCATCATACGTTTTCCATAACTCACAGCATGCCGCTGACAGATTTGCTCTTAAGGACGCAGGCAACATCTATGGCAGACTTACAAACCCAACTGAGGACGTTTTTGAAAGACGTATCGCAGCTCTCGAGGGCGGCACAGCAGCTCTTGCAGTTGCATCAGGCGCAGCAGCAGTAACATACGCTATTGAGAACGTAGCCCTTGCAGGCGATCATATCGTAGCTGCAAAGAACATCTATGGCGGCACATATAACCTGCTTGCACACACTCTTGTTGATTACGGCATCACAACAACATTTGTCGATCCGCTTGACCCAGCTAACTTTGAAAAGGCTATCAAGGAGAACACAAAGGCTCTCTATATCGAAACTCTTGGCAACCCTAACTCAGACGTAGTTGATATCGAAGCTATCGCAAATATCGCACACGCACACAATATCCCACTTCTCGTTGACAGCACATTCGCTACTCCATATCTCGTAAGACCTATCGAGTACGGCGCAGATATCGTTATCCATTCTGCAACAAAGTTCATCGGCGGTCACGGCACAACAATCGGCGGAGTTATCGTTGAAAGCGGCAAGTTTGACTGGAAGAAGTCAGGCAAGTTCCCACAGCTCACAGAACCAAACCCAAGCTACCACGGTGTAAGCTTTGCAGACGCAGCCCCTGGAGCAGCATTTGTAACTCGTATCCGTGCTATCCTTCTCCGTGATACAGGTGCAACACTTTCACCTATCCACGCATTCATCTTCCTGCAGGGTCTTGAAACACTGTCTCTGAGAGTTGAACGTCATGTTGAGAACGCACTTAAGGTAGTTGACTTCCTTAACAAGCACCCAAAGGTAGAAAAGGTAAATCACCCTTCAGTATCAGACGATCCAAGCCAGCAGGCACTTTACAAGAAGTATTTTCCTAACGGCGGTGGTTCTATCTTCACATTTGAGATAAAGGGTGACGCAAAGACAGCCCAGGACTTCATCGACCACCTGAAACTCTTCTCGCTCCTTGCAAACGTAGCAGACGTTAAGTCACTGGTTATCCACCCAGCATCAACAACACACGCAGAGCTTAACGAAGCAGAGCTTGCAGATCAGGGTATCAAGCCAAATACTATCAGACTTTCTATCGGCACAGAGCATATCGACGATATCATCTACGATCTCAGCGAAGCATTCGACGCTATCTAAAAACTTTGCCATTACGGTTTTTACCTAAAAATACAAACCCCAATATAGAAACGGCTGACAGGCGAAAAAGCTTGTCAGCCGTTTTTGTACCCATAAGAAAAGCAGGGCAACAACAAGCCGCCCTGCCCTTCTAACGTAAAGAAAAAAGAAAAGTCAACCGCCGCAGGCGATACCATAATTCCTCATTTCTCACTCCTAACTCCTCACTACTTCTCTAGCTCAGAGATCTTATCCACTCTCCTCTGATGTCTGCCACCCTCAAACTCCGTTTCAAGGAAAACGTCCACCAGCTCGATAGCCAAGCCTGCACCCAGCACTCTCGCACCAATACAAAGCACATTTGCGTCATTATGCGCTCTTGTATACTTAGCAGAGAAATAATCCGAACAGCAAGCCGCTCTTATTCCCTTTATCTTGTTTGCGCTCATTGACATTCCAATACCAGTTCCGCATATGAGTATTCCCATTTCGTATTCGCCCGAAGCCACTTTCTCGCAAACTTCCTTTGCCTTGTCAGGATAGTCCACTTTCTCTCCTGCCTGAATACCAAAATCAGTGTATTCCACACCCTTTTCGTCCAGATGTGCCAGTATCTCCGCCTTAAGCTCAGGACCTGCATGGTCGCAGCCGATAGCAATTTTCATATTAATTTCCTCCTATTTATCCCTATGTGCCTTATCCTTTTCCGCCTTTGTAGCCTGCAAATATGATACCTCCAGCCTGTCTGCCGAAACCATTATCTCAGGCTGAGCCTCCACCGCAAGACACAGTGACGAAGCCCTCTGCAGCCTGTTCACATAGCTTGCAAGCTGAACATTTTCGTTGTCAGCGAAATATTTCGCCTTTATCTCTGCCGCACAGTCACCCACAAGCATTGTCTTTTCAGTAAACTCTCCCGAAAAAACTTCCTCCTCAGGGCAAACTCTGTCAGCGGATATCCTCGTGACAACGCCGTTTTTGCACTCAAACTCGCCTGCGTAAACTATCTTAGGCCTTGCCCTCATAACAGAAATTATCCTGCCCTCAAAATCTATGCAATTGTACGCCAGCGAAAGCAAAGTGGAAACTCCTGCGCTTTTTAAACTCTCACAGCCAAAGCACATTCCCTTTACAGCCGCCACGCCTATTCTAAGCCCAGTGTAAGACCCCGGACCCTTTGCAATAGCCGCACAGTCAAGGTCAGTATAAGTAAGCCCTGTTTCCTCTAGTGCCTGCTTCACCATAGGCAATATCACCTGGGAATGAGTGAGCTTTGTGTATACAGATTTCTCCCAAAGAAGCTTCTCTCCGTCCGTCACCGCCACTGAAGCGACCTTTCCGCTTGTGTCAATAGCTAATATCTTCAAATCTATCATCTCCCTCAGGTGCAGTTATGCTTATCTCCCTGCTGTCCTCGTCAATGCGCTGAATATCTATCCTCAAAGCGTCCTCAGGCAGCTCCTCCGCAATATTCTCCGACCATTCCACCGCAAGCACAGTGTCTTCGTCCATGTAGTCAAAAAAGCCTGTAGTTTCCAGATCGTCCGCCGAATTTATGCGGTACATATCAAAGTGTATAAGGCTGAGCCTGTCCCCACGGTATTCGTTCACCAGTGCGAACGTGGGCGAAGTCACCTCGTCGCCAAGTCCCATGCCAATAGAAATTCCCCTGGTAATAGTAGTCTTTCCTGCACCAAGACCACCGCTGTAAGCGATAAGATCGCCGCCTTTCAGCCGTCTGCCTATCTCCTCACCCAAAGCGATAGTTTCCGCCGCAGATGATGTTTTGTATACCTTTGTCAACCTATCACCTCATTTGACCGTCATCTTCCGTGTAGCCCACAATAAAAAGGCTGTTTTTATTCATAAGCTGATAAATGCTCTCCACCTCTGTCTTGTCCGCCGCTGAATTGTAGCAGTTGTAAACATACAGCCTGCCCTCCTCTTTAACAGCGAAAACCGTGTGGATACCGCTGAAAATATTCAACCCGATATGGTAAGAAACTATCACAGGCTTGCCATTGTCAACAGCCGCCTGAGCCTCATCAGCCTTATAAAATCTTTTGTATCCCACTCCCATTGCCTTAAAAAGACCGCTTATTTTCCTAGGATTAGACCCCAGCGACCCGTCTGCCGCAATAAGAGCATTTTTCTCAAAATCATAAGCAAGCTTTGCCATATCAGGCTCAAACCCCTCGTATGTGAGATAATTATAAGCCGCAATGACCTCACAGCCTACCCCTGCGAACCTGGATTCGCCAAGCATCAGATCGCACACAGGGGGATTTTCCTGCCCATATTTCACAAAGCCCTCTATCTTTATGCCCTTGTTGTGAGCATAATTTTCCGCAGCCCTGCCGCTGTCAGTTTCCTTATAAGTGTCCTCAAAAAGCCGCCACTTCATATCGTCCTCCGAGCTGTCGCTCTGAATACCGCTCTCATCACCGACCTGCGAGCTTTCGTCAACGTCCATGCTGTCACTATCCACCACAGAGCTTTCCGCAGTAGTGGTAAAAGCCGAATCATTGAGCCTTTCGCTGTCCGCCTTGTTTCCGCATGAACTGAGCATTATCCCGAGAAGAAGCACGACCGCAAGAATTTTCATCACAGCTCACCCTTGTCCTTGAAGTAGTTTAGCATAAGATCCACCATTCTGCCATAAGACTGCTTGCCGTCCTCAACGCCGTTGAGTTTCAGTGATTTTTCCATTGCCTTGTCAGATATCTCCCCCACTGCCTCGCTGTCGAAAACAGTGTCCTTAGCCTCGTCAACGCTCCGCCAGTAGTCCCAGTTGGCTTCCATATCAGCCCACACCTCGTCGCAGATAGAGCTGTCAAATTCTATCTTCTTATCGTCAGAAGCGTAGTCAAAAATCTTGTTTCTAACCTCGCCAAGCGCCGCCAGATAGCCCGAATAGCGGTAATCAGCATTGTCCGATCTGTCGCACGCCATAAAGGCGATAAAGTTCGCCTCGTCCTCCTGAATGTAGCCTTTCGTATGAGCAAGCTCATGGCAAATGGTGTCAGGAAGCTTCGCCTTATACATATCCTGATTGTAGTTAGCCTCCATAGAGAACGGGAAATAGATGCCCATAAGGTCCATTTGGCTCATAAAGAACGAGCATTTTATAGCTTTCGGAGTGACATAAAATCCCCCGAGGTTTTTAAATTCGCTTCCAAGCCCACGCATGGCCTCCTGAGCCGTCTTGTCAAGGTCAGCGGTCAGCACGAATTTTCCCTCGCTGTCACGCTCCACCTCTTTGCTAAGCGCATTTATCTCCGTAACAAGCTTGTTGCCAAGTGCTTCAAGCTCCGTCCTGGTGTGCTGTTCAGTGGGTATGCCGTTAAGTTCCGCAAAGCTTGAACAATGATAAATAACAAAGCAGTTAAAAGTCTGCACCGTCACCACAAAAGTGACTATCCACATATAAACAAGCCCGAAAATTTTCGCAGTTTTCTTTCTCTTGCCTTTTCTGACTATCACAAGCACCAGCATAGCCACCAGCGAAAGCGGAATACCGAAAACCGCTACCGCAATAAGCAATTCCCCGAAGGAAAACGGCAACAGCGAAGTGAGCCTGCCATATGTATTTTCCCAAATTGGAAAAACGTGAGCCGTATACCAGTCGCAGAACGCCGTACTTTTCCAGGCGATCACGTTCAGCACCACGCTGACTGCCACAAGGCAAACGCAGGCAATGACCTGCCAAGATAGATGTTTTTTCTTGCCGTTCTCAGGCATTTCCACACTTTCCGCACTCTTTTTCACCGCTGTATCTGTCACTGCCGCTCACCTCGGTTCATGTATTTTACTCTGCTATCTCAACACGCCTGTTTACCCGACTTATTATCTGCTTACCTACAAATTATCTTATCGCACAAATCGTGTAGGGGCGAACAGCGTTCGCTCGTCTTGGTCGCCTACATGGTTTGTATAAATTCAAACCTCGTCGCTCCCAAAAACGGGACGTCGAGGGCGCCGTCCCCTACATTTGCCACGCCGCAAAATCGCTCCGCTCGGTATTTACTCTATCAAAGTGACTTGTTCGGTCGGCTATGCCAATTCCTCACTCCTCACTCCTCACTTAAACGGCTTAGAACAATCCGTAGATATTGCCCTCATTATCGCAATCGATATTATAAGCCGCAGGCTTCTTAGGCAAACCAGGCATTGTCATAATATCGCCCGTATAAGCTACCACAAATCCTGCACCGGCTGAAAGCCTTACATCTCTTACTGTTATCTCATAATTCTCAGGCTTGCCAAGCTTTGTCGGGTCGTCAGACAGTGAATACTGCGTCTTAGCCACGCAAACAGGGATATCCCCGAATCCAAGGTCAGTGATCTCCTTTATAGCCTTTTCAGCCTGCTTTGTATAGATCACGCCGTTTGCACGATATATCTCTTTCGCAAGTATATCAAGCTTATCCTTGATAGGGAGCTTCTCGTCATAAAGCGGCTTGAACTCAGACGGCTTTGTTTCGATAGTCTTGCAAACCTTTTCCGCAAGGTCGATACCGCCCTCAGAGCCTTTTGCAAAAATCTCAGCCAGTGAGAACTCAACACCCATTTCACCGCAAACTCTCTCGATAACAGCCAGCTCAGCCTCAGTATCAGTATGGAATCTATTTATAGCCACCACTACAGGCACACCGAACTTGTGCATATTCTCAATATGAGTTTTCAGGTTTACGATGCCCTTTTCGAGAGCCTCAACATTTTCGTTAGTAAGCTCAGTTTTCGGAACACCGCCATTGTATTTCAATGCCCTAACAGTAGCCACCAGAACTACGCAACTTGGTTTAAGACCAGCGTATCTGCACTTGATATCAAAGAATTTCTCAGCGCCAAGGTCAGAGCCGAAGCCAGCCTCAGTGATAGTGTAGTCAGCAAGCTTCAAAGCAAGCTTTGTGGCTCTTACTGAGTTACAGCCGTGAGCGATATTAGCGAATGGGCCGCCATGGATAAGAGCAGGATTGTTCTCAAGCGTCTGAACAAGATTAGGTTTCAAAGCGTCTTTCAGCAAAGCAGTCATAGCACCGCAACCGCCTATATCCTTAGCATAAACAGGCTTTCCGTCAGTTGTGTAAGCAACGAGTATCTTCTCAATTCTAGCTTTAAGGTCAGCCAGATCGGAAGCTAGGCAAAGAATAGCCATTATCTCAGAAGCGACAGTTATCTGGAAAGAATCCTCTCTAGGAATACCATTCACCTTTGAGCCAAGACCGATAACGATATCTCTCAGCGCTCTGTCATTCATGTCAAGGCAACGCTTGAAAAGTATCCTTCTCTGGTCAATGTGAAGCTCATTTCCCTGCTGCATATGGTTGTCGATAAGGGCGCAGAGCAGGTTGTTAGCCGCAGTTATAGCGTGCATATCTCCTGTGAAGTGCAAATTGATGTCTTCCATAGGAACGACCTGAGCGTATCCACCGCCAGCCGCACCGCCCTTGATACCAAAAACAGGACCAAGTGAAGGCTCTCTCAGAGCGAGTATAGCTTTCTTGCCTATCTTGTTCATAGACTCAGCCAATCCAACGGAAATAGTGGTCTTGCCCTCTCCTGCAGGCGTAGGGTTTATAGCGGTAACAAGAATAAGCTTACCATCTGGATCATTTTTAGTTTTAGCATAAAGCAACTCAGAAAGCTTAGCCTTGTAGTGACCATAAGGCTCATATTCATCTTCTGAGATGCCGAGCTTAGCAGCGACCTCCCCAATTTTGAGCATTTTCGCCTGCTTAGCGATTTCGATATCTGACAGCATTTAGATCAAGTCCTTTCGGAAAAATTTTTAGTATATCGGTAAAGACCCATATAAAATATCATACGTTATGTATTATATCACATATCCGTGATGATTTCAATATTTCATATGTAAATAAACTATATAAACCGATACATTTTCGCCCATCGCCCCACAAAAAGAGCCGCCCCGCATTCCGCAGGACGGCTCAAAATAACTATAAGAATTATTTCTGAATATCGTTATCGTTAAATGGATCTCCACATTCCGGGCAGAACTTAGGAGGATTTTTCGGATCTTCAGGCTCCCAGCCGCACTTGTCACACTTGTAAAGCGGCTCTGATGCAGGCTTTGGCTTTCCGCACTCAGCGCAGAATTTGCCCTTGTTCACTGCTCCGCATGAGCAAGTCCAGCCTACTGGCTGCTCAGGCTTTGGTGAACCGCAGTTTGCACAGAACTTTCCTGTGTTCTCTGTGCCGCATGAACACTTCCAGCTGTCTGCTGCCGGCTTTGGCTCAGGCTTAGGCTGTCCGCAGTTAGCACAGAATTTTCCTGTGTTTGTTGTTCCGCAAGCACAAGTCCAGCCGTTCTCAGGTGCAGCCTGTGTTGGTGCAGCTGCTGGAGCTGCCTGCTGTGGAGCTGCCTGTGCAGCCTGCTGATTCATCATGTTCTGCTGCATCTGCTGCTGATACATTGTTGCGTCCATTGGCTGACCCATCATGCCGCCTGCCATGCCCATTCCCATGAAGCCTGCCATAACACCGTTTGCGTTGCTTGCCGCTGCCTCTCTTGCCTTGTTGATAGACATTCTGTCCATAGCATAGAGCATTGAAGGATCACTTCCAACAGTTTTTGCCTCCTGGAATTTTGCGATTCTCTGCTTTGACTCTTCGTCCACGTTCAGCTCAATAGCAAGGCTTGTTATCTTAACACCCTTTGTAGCCCACTTTTCTTCAAGCTCTGCATTCATTGCTTCAGCAAGCTCATCAGGATAAAGACCAAGCTGATCGTATGGTATTTTCTGAGCGGATATCCTTGTAAGAGCCTTCTGGAACTTAGGTGTCATGTCAGCCTTAAGCTGGCCGAGAACTGCCACGCCGTCAGGGCTGTCAACAGTAAGTACCTTATTTACGTTCTGAACAACGTTCTCATAGAAGTTCATAGGGTTTACGATCTGAAGCTCATACTGACCGTGACCCTGTGCGTTAAGAGTGAGGTTCATCTCGCCGTCTCTGAAAGGTATCTTGCCGAAGCCTATCTTGTTTCCAGGCAGAGGTCTGAGGTTTATGTAGATAAGACGCATGGTGTTCATAGCCTGACCACCTGCTGTAAATCTTCTGCCTATCTCCTTGATAGAAGCGCCAAGGTCGCCCCAGCCGCCGCCAAGAAGTGACGGAGATACAGTTGAATCATACTTATACTGACCTGCTGTTTCCTGTGTACCGATAACAAAATCGTGTACTCTGCCGTTCTCGATAAGAAGAGCCGCCTGATTTACCGCAACGTCAAAGCGTGAACCGTTTGAGATAACGCCCTCTGTGCCGTTGTTCACAGTCTTTCCTCTCTTAACAAGAGTAGCCGGCTGGCAGAGTATCTTAGTTGACATATCCTCACATCTGAAGTACTCTACTACCTGATCGGCAAATGTTGAGCCGACTGCTGATGTAAACATCTTAATAAGTCCCATAGTTAAATTCCTTTCGTTGTCTGTATTATTTCACCCCAAGGGGTTTTAAACTTGTCTATCTCAGCATGGATATCCTGCTGACTTTCCATGTGCGCTCTACAGAGCTGTGTATCTCAGAACCGCAGTAAGGACAAACCGAGCCTGCGGTGTCCACAGGTGCTCCGCAGAACTGACATATAAGGCTGGCGTTTTCGCCCTCTATCCCCATTGAAAGATAGTATGAATAATCCGCCTCATAAATGTGCTGTGCCTTTATCCCGTTGAGCTTGTATTCAAGAAATACCTGAAACTTTGCCGTTGCAGCGTCATGGTCTTTATGATAAGACACCACCTGCGACTTGTGGATATGTATATCGTCATAATGCTTTGGCGTAACCGTTGAGGAGTTGTCTTTTGCCATCGTGGCTGCTCTCTGCCTGAACGCTTCGGTACAGTATTCAAGCTGATTCTCGCTTGCTTCTCCGTTTATAACAAGAAAATATTTCATCACAGTGTTTTCCACTATGCTCCTTGCTATATTTTCATCATAGTCAGGAAAATCTCTCTTTATGTTGTTCACCACATTAGGGTCAACATAAGTAAACTGCATGGCGTTGTTCTGTCTTTCCTCGGTTGCGTCATTTATGGTCCTTAGCAGGTCGTTGGCACGGCTCAGTTGTCTGCCAATGGCGTTCGATACCGCTTTTTTCACAGAATATATCACCGCTATACCACCGCCTATGGCGACCGCTATAACTATTATTTTTATTATAAGCGCCGTTGATATTTCAGGCATTTAGCTGATACCCCCTACTAGAATATTCCCATTATCTGAAGTATAGCTCCGATAATATATCCGCCCACGCCACCAAGAAGCGAGTAAGCCACAAGCTTTCCCTTGCTTATAGGCAGGTTTCCGATAAATTTACCTGTCTGACCATTCATTGCAAAGAAATAAGGCTTATCCTGATAGGTTGTATACAAAAGCCATGTTGGAAGCATAGCATATTTAACGTCCTTTATCTCGGTGTGCTTTTCATATGACTGAACGTTTACGCTGTTGTAGTTACAAGTATTTCTAAGTTCGTCACGAGTTGTGTTCTCGATACGTTCTTTAGCCCTAGGCAGACACTTATCCTTATCCTCGTCATATCTTTCTGCAAGATATCCCGAAAGATAACCCGGATTGAACGCTGTCATTTCCGAGTAATCAAAAGGCTCGATAGAGTCCATAGCGTCATCGTCAGTCTTTGAAGAAGCGTCCACAGGAACAGCTTTGAAATCGAGATTTCCGTTTCTGTAAACTGAATAATACTTTTTCTCAGTGTATCTGTAATTTCCCGAAGTCCATGTTCTTGTGTTTATACCCTCCGCAGTAATAGAGCCTTCGCAGTTTCCGAAATAGAGCCAAAACGGGATATAAACGCCCTGCATCTTGTCCACTACCTTGTCGCAGTTGAAATCTTTCGGTGTAAGAGGCTTATTGCTGAATTTTTTGAAAGCGTCCATTACCTGAGTTTTCGGCACTTTGAAAGGTATAACATAGTCAGGGGAGAAATTGTCTATTATCTGCTCTCCCATTATTACCGCATTTCCGCAGTAAACGCAAACTGTTGCTGCAGTTGAGCGGTCGGTGATAATCTCCGCTCCGCAGTGTGAGCAGGTGTATTTTACAAGGTCGCTTCCTACAGTTCCGTCATTTGACATACTGTATTCGTCCTTATCGACCTCTTCATGCTTTTCAACATTATCCTTGTTCAGCTCCTCCGCCTTTTTAGCGTCACCGCCTGCTTCTTCAAGGTCTTTTAAAGTAAACTGTCCGTCGCAGTATTCACATGCCCAGCAGTTTTTGTCAGCACTCCAGAAAAGCTCCGCTCCGCAGTTAGGGCATTTATAAGAAATATTAACAGCCATTTTCCGCACCCCCTATCAATCGTCTTTTATCTTAGTCTTATCAGTGGTGGTACGCAGATAGGTGTCGTTACGCCCAGTGAGTTTAAGATTACTCTTTATGTATTTATCTGCCTTGGTAGCTTTCTGTTTTGTGCGGCTCATTGAAACAAGCACAAAGCCTGTTATAAGTCCTCCCGGTATAGCAAAGCACATATTTGTTCCCACGCTCACACTGCTGTCGGCATACGCCATGACAGGGGTGAAAAACAAATTGCAGGAAATAAGTGCAAAGCCTAATGTGCGGTATAGCTTTTTCAACATTTTTTCTCCTCCCAACTCCATATTTTACATAAAACTAAAATATATTCACATATATTTATGATAACAGAAAACGCTTTTCGTGTCAAGAAATATGTCATACAACGTTCAAAAAAAGTTCTTTTTTGTCCATTTGAACATATTTTTATACCTTTCATTGGTGTTTTTAACGATTGACAGCCGTTCTGTCAGGAATCAGCGTTATTCATCGGTTTTCTGCTCGTCAAGGTCAAGAGATATCAGAGGGTTTGCGTCATTAGCCACCTTAGGCAGAACGCCGTCCCACTTATCGATGGTCTGATACTTTATAAGCTCGTTTGAAAGAGATTCAGAGATAGTCTTGTTGGCTTCTGCCTGAGCTTCAGCCTTGGTCTTTATGGAAGTTGCCTCAGCGTCTGCGGCAATAACCTTTTTCTTAGCCTCCGCCTCAGCTACAACTATAGCCTGCTCCTGCTCGGTCTTTGTTTTCAAAAGATTCTGCTCTGCTACCTGCTTTGCCTCTATGGCTTCATTAAATTCAGATGAGAAATCAAAATTCACAATGTTGAATTTCTCTACCTCGATACCATATTCGTCCACCTTTGAAACGAGCTGTTCCTTTATTTCCTCGCCCACCTGCGCTCTGTCAGTGATAAGCTGTTCAGCCGTATATTTTGCACATACCGACTTCATACATTCCTGCACTGTTGGCATAAGGATAACGTTCTCATAATCTGAGCCGATATTCTTGAAAATGCTTGCAGAAGAAGCCGACTTTATTCGGAAGTTCACCGCTATGGTAGAGTTCACAGTCTGCAAGTCCTTTGAAACTGCGTCAGCGTCAGCCTGATAAACTTGTATCTTGTTTGACACTGTTGTTACACGCTGTGCAAAAGGCACTTTCAGATGCAATCCTTCGTTGAGTGCAGTGTCTGATACCTTGCCGAAGGTCGTCACAACTCCCGTACAGCCTGCCGGAACTATGGACACGGAGGATACGACCACTATTATAGCCGCAACTGCCGCCGCACAAATGCCAACGATCTTTCCTGTTTTTCTTGTTGAAATGTCAATGACCTTTTCTTTGCTCATGATTTTTTCCTTTCATATAAAACAAAGCCTTTCGACTTGCCGTCTAACCAAAGGCTTTCTGTCCTTTGGTTTAATATGATTATATCATAAGCCTTACAAATTAGCAAAGTCCGACAAAGTTCGGGGAAGTCAGCGGAAGTCAACAGTGAACAGATTTTTTGATTTAGCTCGCTGTATCTCTTGCGATCTCACCTATTCTCGTTCGTTCAAATCCGCTCGTTATTTATGGGTGAAAAAATTCGGCACAGGTCTATAGCCATATTTCAATATATGTAAAAGTTAATATGTTTATATCATTGTCTGCAAAAAGGCATAAAAAAAATCGGACTCATTTTACTGCGTCCGAATTTTTTATAATGTATTGATGAAAGAGCGGGCGACCCAAGGTCGCCCCTACAGATAGGTTTATTAACTCTTTTTCTTTGCACCGGATTTTACCGCTGTGAAACTCCACACAAGTCCAGCCGCGATCCAGAAGTATGGTGATGATGTAACAGAACTTATGTTGAAAAATGCCTGTATCAGATAGCAAAGAACTGCCGCTGATACTGCACAGCCCGTCCAGCTGTTTTTGTCTTTCATAAAGCCTGCTACGAGCTTGCACATTTTTACTATAGTCATAATAAGGAATACTATTGTAAGTGCGAAAATGATGAGTCCTCTTGACTGCAAAAGGTCGATATACTCATTATAAGAGCGGTCTATTATAGCGCCCGACTCGAATATCGTTCCCCAGTTGTCTGGACCGGTTCCCCAGATAAGGTTTTGCTCGGCAGTATACATTCCGTCGTCCCACAGATAAGGATATATCCACTGTTCGGTATCATCGCCTCTGCCTGTGCCTGTGATAGAAAGTCTGTCGAAACTGTCATGGAAGATTATTTTCTCGTCCATAAGTCTGAACTCGTTTGAGGCGAAAAGTCCGGCAAAGATCCCTCCTGCGACTATAAAAGCCACAAGGCAGGCTATAAAAGGCTTCTTATCCTTTGCAAAGCCCGACTTTACAGCGGCAATAATAAGAGATATAACATAAACCGCACCAAGTCCCAAGATAGCAGGGACAACGCAGGCAAGGATATCAGCCGCTGTCATAAGGGCAAGGGAGATAGCATAGAATATCTTTCTTGCCTTTTTATCATCATAGAGCATACCATTAAGTGCAAAGGCAGATATCACTGTAAGCACTGCCGCCAATGCAAAAGGCGTACACAAAAAGCCTGTTGCGATATATTCTTTTGTATAGGTCATACCGCCTGATGAGAAGCCCGAGAATATCTCTTTGAAATAGTTTGGAACTATTTTTGCGGTGGCAGGTATAGCCTGCAAAATTCCCACGATAGCTTCAAATGCGCCTATTCCTACGATAAAGTCTGAAAGCTTTATCCTGCGGTCGTCAGCCGTAACTGTCATTCCTGCGGCAAAAAGTCCCCAATAGCCAAGTATGGTGAGCATACCCTCGGAGCGGTCGAGATAGCCGTAGAAAGATGTGAAGATATCCGCTGAAAGCAAGCAAGATATCACCGACAGAAGCACCACCGCAAGTGGTACGATAAGGCTCTTGTTGTCTTTAAGCTCCACCTGCTTTTTCATGTTGGCAATAAGGAAAATGATAAATCCCACAAAGCCGACCGCAAGCACAGCGGCAGATATAAAGAATATAAATTTTTCGTTCAGATAAAGAGTACGGTTGACGCTTTCGTCCATACCGTATTTGATATTCTGTGTGAAATAATACGGAATTGTGATAACGCACAGAACAAGCACAGCAATAATGCTGTAAACTCCGCACAGCTTTTGTGCAGACTCGGCAGACATATTCAGAATAAAATCCGACTTTTCCGAACTGCCGAAAAGGTGCTTTTTACCTTGATTGGTAGTAACCTCTTTTTTCTCTTTTGCTTTTGACATAAAAAATCCCCCAAAAAGCATAGATATTTTATTATTTTATGATTGAAAATTAAAAATACATCGCCGCAGGCGATACCTTAATTCCTCATTCCTCATTAAAAACAGAGCGGGAAATAAAAAAAGCAGGCAAACCCTAAAGTCTGCCCGCTGTTTACACAATTTACTTTGCGTATTCGATAGCTCTGCTCTCACGGATAAGATTGACCTTGATCTGTCCCGGATAATCCATTTCAGTTTCGATCCTCTTAGCGATCTCACGAGCAACGAGCACCATTTTTTCATCGTTGATCTTCTCAGGCTGTACCATGATACGAACCTCACGGCCTGCCTGTATAGCAAAGGATTTCTCAACGCCCTCGTAGGACGTGCAGATCTCCTCAAGCTTCTGGAGCCTCTTGATATAGTTCTCATAGTTCTCGCTTCTTGCTCCCGGTCTAGCGGCGCTTATTGCATCTGCCGCCTGAACAAGTGCCGCAACAACAGTTCTTGTTTCAACGTCGCCATGGTGAGCCTCGATAGCATGAATAACTTCAGGGCTTTCCTTGTACTTCTTACATACGTCAACACCTATCTGAACGTGCGAGCCTTCTATCTCATAGCTGAGAGCCTTTCCTATATCGTGGAGCAGTCCTGCTCTTCTTGCCAGATTTGCGTCAACGCCAAGCTCTGACGCCATCATTCCTGCAAGGTGAGCGACTTCAATAGAGTGGTTAAGCACGTTCTGTCTATAGCTCGTTCTATAGCGCAGACGGCCAAGAAGCTTAACAAGTTCGTGGTTCACGCCGTGAACATTGGTTTCGAGAATAGCTCTCTCGCCCTCCTGCTTGATCTTCAGCTCGACTTCACGCTTAGCCTTTTCTACCATTTCCTCAATGCGTGTAGGGTGTATACGTCCGTCCTGGATAAGCTTTTCAAGTGCGATCCTTGCGACCTCTCTTCTCACCTGATCAAAGCACGAGATGGTGATAGCCTCAGGGGTATCGTCAATGATAAGATCAACGCCTGTGAGAGTTTCGATAGTTCTGATATTTCTTCCCTCACGTCCGATTATCCTGCCCTTCATCTCATCATTAGGCAATGCAACGACTGACACTGCTGATTCAGACACCTGATCAGCGGCACACCTTGAGATAGCAAGCGAGATATACTGTCTGGCCTTAGCCTCACAGTCATCCTTCACCTGATTTTCAAAGTTTGTGACCCTCACAGCCTTTTCATGCACCAGATCTTCGTCCAGCTTTGAAAGCAGATAATCCTTAGCCTGATCAACAGTGAACTGAGATATCTTTTCAAGCATATCCAGCTGTGACTTCTTGATCCTGTCAGCCTCAGCTACCTTTTCGTCAGCATTTTTCAACTTGTTCTGGAGAGTTTCTTCCTTTTTCTCCAAATTATCGAGCTTTCTGTCGATAGACTCCTCTTTCTGCTGAACACGTCTTTCCTGTCTGGAAACTTCGATCCTTCTCTCTTTAAGCTCTTTTTCCGTTTCCTGGCGTGACTTGTGGATCTCGTCTTTCGCCTCGATCAATGCCTCTTTTTTCAGAGTTTCAGCGTTTTTCTTTGCGTCGTCAACGATACGCTCCGCTTCCTTTTCCGCAGAGCCTACAGCAGCTTCGGCTGTTTTTTTGCGATAGCTTATACCCTGTTTGAAGCAGATAAATCCGCTCACACCGGCACCAAGAACAAGAGCAACTACACATAGTAGAATAGCAATACCTGGTTCCATGTATAGCTTTCCTCCTTCTTAGAAAGTATGGATATCCATATTTTGTGCGTAAAAAACGCATGAAAAAAGATATCCACCTGATATTAAATTGTAAAGATACAAAATTGCAAAATTTATTTTATAAAAAACATCAGAATAATACAAAAAACTATACTTCATCTTTCAGTTATATAAAAATTATAATGCATAATATTATTGTATAATAAAACTTCTCTGTTGTCAAGAATTTTTTTAGTTAAATCCACAAAATTATATATTTTCTAACAAACCCCTTGACAAGCGGGTGAAGAGGTGTTAAAATGTTAGTCGAAGCAAAAGATAAAGTCTTTTGCAGTTATACTTGAAAGCTTTGACGGGGAAGCCCCTCGGCGAAAGGTCTTTTCAGAGAGTGCCGCACGTTTTTATACGGGCTGTGAGCGGCGCAGGACTATGCAGAGTGAGGATACCGCCCCTGAGCGCGTTTAATACACGCCGCAGGCTCAGCGTTAAAGGAGCGGCTAATGAGTTGTGCAGGAAACTGCGCATGAAGTTGGGTGGAACCACGATATCATCGTCCCATAGGATATTTGTATCCTATGGGACTTTTTTGTTATGTAAGAGGGTGATGATACTATGAAAGACAGGAAAGCCATGAAAACAAGGCGTATCCTTGCGATCATTTGCTATACCATTGGGTTTTGCGCTTATGGTGCAGCAGGATATGTTTGCTGGTTATCATGGAATGGGACTATATCCGACAAGCAAGGGTTTCTCACCTTTCTGCCCATATGGATAGTATCATACTGGTTCAACACATTTTTCTCTCAGCTTGTTTGCAGGGTGAAAAAAGACGGCTCCAGGCAATGGGCTATCAAAAAAAGGGCAAGGCACGTTTTGAGCGACATTTCAACGGTGCTGAGCGTAGTGCTTCTTTGCTTCTGGATATATGTGTATGTTTCACAGTATACTGAACTGCTGAACTTCAAATAATATGACTGTAGGAGCGGCCTGAGGTCGCCCACAAAAAAACGTGTGATATGTGACGCATTACAAAAAGAAACAACGTGTTTATGCACGTTATAATAAAGAATTACAATATTATATAAATCGGAGGAATCAAAAATGATCAAGCTGAAATTAAAAGACGGCTCTGTCCGTGAGATCGAAAAGGCAATGCCTGCAAGCGAGATAATCAAGGATATCGGCATGGGACTTTACAAGGCTGCCTGCTGCGTAAAGCTGGACGGCGAAGTTTTCGATATGAGAACTGTCGTTGACCATGATTGCCATTTTGAGGTCATGACTTTTGACTCAAAGGCTGGTAAGGAAACTTTCTGGCACACAGCTTCTCACCTTATGGCGCAGGCTGTAAAAAGTCTTTATCCTGAGGCAAAGCTTGCAAGAGGTCCTGCTACAGACACAGGCTTCTACTATGATTTTGAGGTGGAAAAGCCTTTTACGCCTGCTGACCTTGAAAAGATACAGGCTGAAATGAAGAAGCTTGCAAAAGAGGGCTATGCTTTGGAGCGTTTTGAGCTTTCTGCTGACGAGGCTATAAAGCTCATGGAGGAAAGACACGAAGATTACAAGGTAGAGCTTATCCACAAGCATGATGATAAGGGCGAAAAGCTTTCATTCTACAAGCAGGGTGATTTCGTTGACCTTTGTGCAGGTCCGCACATAATGAGCGTTGCACCTATCAAGGCTGTTAAGCTTCTTTCATGCACAGGTGCATACTGGGGCAAGGCAGAGGACGGCAAGCAGCTTTCAAGAATTTACGGAACTGCATTCCCTAAGGCTTCAATGCTCGATGAGTTCCTTAAACAGCAGGAGGAAGCTAAGCTTCGTGACCACAACAAGATAGGCAGAGAGCTTGAATATTTCACAACTGTTGACTGTATCGGTCAGGGACTTCCTGTTATGCTTCCAAAGGGCGCAAGAGTTATCCAGCTTCTTCAGCGTTGGGTAGAAGATGTCGAGCAGGCAAAGGGCTGTCTGCTTACAAAGACTCCGCTTTTCGCCAAGAGAGATCTTTATAAGATATCAGGTCACTGGGATCACTATCTTGACGGAATGTTCATTCTTGGCGACCCTTATGATGAGGAAAAAGAGTGCTTCGCACTTCGTCCTATGACTTGTCCATTCCAGTATCAGGTATTTCTTAACAGACAGCGTTCATACAGAGAGCTTCCAATGAGATTGACAGAGACTTCTACGCTGTTCAGAAACGAGGACAGCGGTGAGATGCACGGTCTTATCAGAGTAAGACAGTTCACTATCTCTGAGGGTCACTACATTCTCAGACCTGACCAGCTTGAAGAGGAGTTCAAGGGCTGTTTGGAGCTTGCCAAGTATTTCCTTGACACTGTTGGTCTGCTTGATGACTGCACATTCAGATTCTCACAGTGGGATCCTGCTAACCCTAAGAACAAGTACGAAGGTACGGCTGAGCAGTGGGAGCACGCACAGGCTGCAATGAAGACTATTCTTGACGACCTTGGCGTTGATTACGATATCGGTATCGACGAGGCTGCGTTCTATGGTCCAAAGCTTGACATTCAGTACAAGAACGTTTACGGCAAGGAAGACACGCTCGTTACTATCCAGATAGATATGCTTTTGGCTGAAAGATTTGGTATGTACTATGTTGACAAGGACGGTCAGAAGAAGCTTCCTTACATCATTCACAGAACTTCACTTGGCTGCTTTGAAAGAACACTTGCTTATATGCTTGAGCATTTCAACGGCGTTCTTCCTCTGTGGCTCGCTCCTGAGCAGGTAAGACTTCTTCCTATCAAGGAGAGCCATGCTGAATACGCTCAGAAGATAGCTGACAGAATGACTGCTATGGGCATGAGAGTAACTGTTGACAACAGAGATGAGAACATTGGTACTAAGATCAAGGCTGCAAGACTTGAGAGGATTCCTTATATGCTCATCATTGGCGACAACGAGGTAAACAGCAACACGGTTACTGTTCGTTCAAGAAAAGAGGGAGAACTTCCTGCAATGCCTGTTGACGAGCTTATCGCTAAGCTTGATGAGGAGATAAAGACTAAGGCGAAGTAATTGGTAGCAAAACATCGAAAGGTGCGTAAAAACGACGTTTGTGGCAACAGACGGGACGTCGAGGGCGCCGTCCCCTACAAATTAAGGTATGGGCGAAAACTGTTGTGAGCCTTGCCAAACAACAATTTTCGTTCGCCCGTTGGTTTTTGCTGTCAATGTGTTTTATACAGACGTTTTATGCGATACCGCACAGGGGGAGTTTCTCTTGTGCGGCATTGCCGTTTATAAAATATGGGGCGGACAGGATAAAATCCGCTTCGGGAAAGAGGTAATAGATGAAATCAGATATGATCTGGACGCTTGTGGCATTTGCATTCTATTTGGCAGGAATGCTTCTCATAGGTGCTGCATATATGAAGAAAACAAAAAGCTCCGAGGACTTTTTCCTTGGTGGCAGAGGACTTAACGGCTGGGTAGCGGCACTTTCTGCTCAGGCTTCTGATATGTCGGGCTGGATGCTCATGGGTCTGCCTGGCGCTGTTTACGCATTCGGAACGGGGCAGATATGGATAGCTGTAGGTCTGCTTATCGGCACTATACTTAACTGGGCGATAGTTTCGGGCAGACTGAGAAGATACACTATAAGAGCGAACAACTCAATGACGCTTCCTAAGTATCTTGAAAACAGATTTGAGGACAAGCACAAGATAATGCTTCTTGTATCGTCGGTGGCAATCGTCATATTCTTCCTTGTTTACACAGCGTCTGCTCTTTCGGCAGGCGGAAAGCTTTTCAACTCTATATTCGGTATCGACTACAAGATATGTCTTACTATCGGTGCGGTAGTAATTTTGGGATACACTTTCATGGGTGGATTTATGGCAGTATGTGTAACGGACTTTGTTCAGGGTCTGCTCATGCTGGCAGGAGTTGTGACTATACCTATCATTGCGTTTTTCCTTGTTGGAGCAGGAAACGTTATGGACAACATCACTGCAAGCGGTGTTGAGGCACATCACTATCTTAACATATTCAATGATGAAAAGGGTCAGACCCTTTCAGCCATCGACATAATCTCTCAGCTCGGCTGGGCGCTTGGTTATTTTGGTATGCCACACATTCTGGTAAGATTTATGGCTATAAGCTCTGAAAAAGAGGTAAAAAAGTCAAGAGTTATAGGCTGTGTATGGTGTGCTATATCACTTTGCTTTGCTTGCTTTATAGCTATCGTGGGCAGGGCTTATCTTGTGCCTGCACTTGCAAACAACAAGTCTGAGAATGTTTTCATCGAAATGATACAGAAGGTATTCAACTCCGATATTGGTCTTCCATTCGTCGGCGGAATCTTCCTTTGCGGAATACTGGCCGCCATAATGTCAACGGCTGATTCTCAGCTTCTTGTAACGGCTTCATCGGTATCTGAGGATATTTACCATTCCTGCATCGCACCAAAGGCAGACAGCAAGAAAGTTCTGCTTGTCAGCCGTATCACGGTACTTGTTGTTGCTGTTATCGCATACATAATCGCTCTTGACCCTAACAGCAGTATAATGGGTCTTGTTTCAAACGCATGGGCAGGTCTTGGAGCTTCGTTTGGTCCGATAATACTTATGTCCCTTTATTGGAGGAGAACAAACCTCGCAGGTGCGGCGGCAGGCGTTGCCAGCGGTGCGTTATCGGTAATAATATGGGATTACATACCTCTTGCAGGTGGACAGACTTTAGGTGACAAGACCGGGCTTTACTCATTGGTAGTAGGTTTTGCGGTAAGTCTTATACTTATCATTATTGTGAGCCTTTGCACAAAGAAGCCGTCCGAGGAAATGCTGAAGGCATTTGATGATGTTAAAAATGGTATAAATTGCGGCTGTGATGAAAAAGCATAACAAAGTAAAAGGTCCATGGATACGCCCACGGACCTTTTGTTTTTTATCTTTTAGCTATCATACTTTTCCTTATTTTCGCATCTGAAATCCGTAAACACCGCTTTATTGCCTTTATCCTCATATTTCTGAGCGTAAAGACCAATAACAACTCCCGTGAAATTACCTGCAAGCTCAGTAGACAAAAACTTCGTTTGTGCTCCGCCCAAGTCTATATCTCCCGAAAGCGTTTTCGCCGAGAAATTGTATGTAAAGTTGGAAGCATTACAGCAAAGCACAGCCGAGTTTTCTCCCTGTGGCAATGCTATGACATGATCCTCATGGCGAATATCGCCTATGCAAAGTCTCCGGAACAGCTCGACGCCTTTATCTGTGCGTCTTAACGCTATCTCATAATGCTGATCTGGGGTCATGTAGAACACCAATCCTGCTTCGCCCTCTGTTATCTCGACTTTGCACTCCACGTATAAATTCATTTCTTTCTGTCTTATGCAGATAAAAGCAGGCGAGCCGTCTGCCTCAAAGATCGTATGCTCGTTTGGCGTAAGCTCAAAGCGTTTTTTATCGAGCTTATAAAGGTTCATATCGGGGTTTTGCATAAAGCACCACTCACGTCCGACTTTGGTATTCTCGAAAGTGTATTCTTTCCAAAACTCCTGCCTGATATCCCCGAGTCTGTCGGTTTCAACTTCCTTGCGAGTTGTGCCATTATCGCCCATTGTGAACCAGCCGTTCTCGTCGAAAGTCACTGGTACGAGATAGACTTCTCTGCCTGTAATGTGGTGCATCACCCACATATTTATCATTCTGAACGCAAGGTGGACGCACCAGAAGTTGCCGTTTTCGTCCTCCACAAGGTCACCATGACCGCACCCTTGTATCTCGTATCCACCAAGATTTCTGTTTGTTAGAACTGGGTTGTGAGGATAATTCTCAAAAGGACCGTAAGGGGTCTTGCCCTTGGCGTAGACTATCATATGACCGTATTCCGTACCGCCCTCAGCCGCCATAAGGTAGTATTCGCCCTTTATTTTGTAGAGGTGTGGGCTTTCAAGGAAACGTCCGCCTGCACCTGTCCATATGGTCTTGCTTGGCGTGAGCTTTTTGCCTGTTTCGATATCTATTTCGCACTGTGTAACGCCATGGTTGCCCTCATCGTCTTCACCATTGGACATAAAGTAGGCTTTGCCATTCTCAAAATACAGTGACGGGTCGATACCGCCCTGCTGAACATAAACAGGCTCAGACCATTCACCGTGGATATCGTCAGTATAGACATAGAAGTTTCCGCCATTTGTGACGTTAGTCGTTACCATGTAAAATCTGCCGTTATTGTATCTGATAGTTGGGGCATAGATGCCGCCCCAAGAGCCTGCGCCCTCCAATGGGAGCTGACTTTTTCTTGTGAGAACATGACCTATCTGCTTCCAGTTCACAAGGTCGTCGCTTTCATATAGAGGAACGCCCGGAAAAAACTGAAAAGAGCTGCAAACAAGATAATATTTGCCCTCAGCCTTACAGATGCTAGGGTCAGGATAAAAGCCTGATATGACCGGATTTATGTACTTCATATTGTGACCTCCGTTTATATTATACAGACATTATAATCTATTTCAGATGGCTTTTCAATATCTTCTCGTGCAGGATCGGTGAATTTTTGTGCAAATGAAAAACAAATTTCACTTTACGATCTTTGCGTTTGGGTAAAGCGATCAATTGATACGGATATCTAAGTGGGATAGTAGCTTTGACGGGAGAACGATGTTCGCCCCTACAGTTTTTTGCTGGGATATATGTAAATTTAAACGTTTTTGATAGCGTGTTAAGTATAAAAGTTACAAATTGTAATTTTTGCTCCGACATTTGTTCGTATGGCATATAACAGTCTATATTTCGGGGATATATCTGAATATAGAACTTGTGTTCCCTGTGAAAACAAACAAATATTTTAGTCATTTCGGCAAAAAGCGATAAAATCTGTTGCCAAATTGTAACCTTTATGATATTATGAAGTTGATATACGAAAACGTATAAGATAATTCTGTCAGTTAGGGGGCGTTTGGAATGGAAAAGGGGCTGAAAAAAGTTTTTTCGGCTATGGGCGCAGTATTTTGTGCTGTTATGATGATCATGCTTTGTCAGGTGACAAATGCGGTGAGCTACAGCGAACAGACCGTCACTGTGGACTATGATTATCAGGTCATAGACTCTTTTGAGGGCGTTGACGCTAAATACGTTCTCGGCTATTCCGACACCGGTTATTATTGCTGTGCAGGATATGTTTCACGTTTTTATGAAGAAAAGTTCGGCGTTACAGTATACAACATAAACATGGTGGACGACAAGCCTAGCGTGTACTGCTACGGCAAAAGGGCGGAGCTTCGTGAAGTGAAAACTCCGCAGGCAGGGGATATAATGCAGGACAAGGATTACTCTCATGTTGCCATTGTAAAGGACTGTCAGGGAACGACGGCTACTCTTATCGAGCAGAACTACAAATGGACTTGGAACGACACTGTTTACACTGTGAAAAACAGAAAGGTACTTACTAACAATCACTATTTCTACAGACTTTACATAAACGGCATTGCGCAAAGCCTTGACATCGACACAACAAGACCTGTTATCGCAAACGCAGGCTGTGAGAACATCACGGGAAAAGGCTACACTGTTAAAGCGGATATTTCTGACAACAGGGCTGTGGCTTCGGTAAAGGTATCCACTTATTTTGAGGGCAACAAGACAAAGACTATAAGCCGTGTTTACACATCGGCGGTGAACTCGCTTTCACACTCAGTAAAGGTAGCTGACCTTGGGGGCAAGGACGGATATTATATTACAACTATAACGGCTACTGACGAGGCTGGGAACAGCTCTGAGCAGGTCATAAAGACTTATGTTGACACAACTGCGCCGACCATATCGGGGGCAAAGGTGGAGAACATCACAGCAAAGGGCTTTGATGTTTCTTGCAATGTGAGCGACAAGAGCGGAGTTTCAAAGGTAGTCTTCCCTGCTTACCCTACAAAAAATGGTGAAAGTGCAAAGAAATACGCAAGCGGAAAGCTTTCGGGTGGCAAGGCTTCGGCTTATGTTTCTGCTGAGGACTATTCAGTAAAAAGCGGTGAATTTACCGTTAAGATAACGGCTTATGACAAATACGGAAACAGCTCAGCAAAAACTATAAAGGCTAGCATAAAGCCTGCGGCTTCGGTAACATTGGATAAGGCTTCACTGACTCTTGACAAGGGCAAAAGCAGTGTTATTTCTGCAAAAATGGGTGGTGGAAGCGGTCTGACGGACTTTGTTTCCTGGAAGTCTTCTAACAGCAAAATTGCTTCTGTGTCAGACGGAAAGGTCACTGCAAAAGGGGTTGGCAGAGCAACTATCACGGCATACACAACAGGAGGAAAAAATGTTAAATGTACCGTCACTGTAAAGGGTAAAATCAGTGACAGCAGTATTTCGGCTATAAAGACGCAAAGCTACACAGGGAAGGCGGTTTCTCCTGTGCCTGCAGTGACATATGGTGGCAAAAAGCTTGTAAAGAATACTGACTACACTGTGAGCTACTCAAAGAACACAGCCATAGGTCAGGCAAGCGTAAAAATAACAGGCAAGGGTTTATACAAAGGCACAAAAACTGTGAACTTCAACATTCGTCCTGCCACAGTGACGAAGCTAAAAGTTTCTTCCACCGGTGAAAAGAGCGTTAAGCTTTCTTGGAAAAAGATTACAGGTGCTGACAGCTACGCTATATACAGATATGACAACACAAGCAAGAAATGGCATAGAATAAAAACTGTAAAGGCTGTGAGCTTCACTGACAGCGGACTTGCTCGTGCAAAGGGGTACAGCTACAAGGTAAAGGCTGTGAAAAAAACTGGCGGAAAAGAATACATTTCGGCTAGCTACTCAAAGGCTGTAGAGGCTGTCACAAAGCCTGCAAAGGCTTCATGCACGGCTAAATCAGCAGGCAGCGGCAGCATTGAGGTATCATGGAAAGCTGTTGGGGGTGCAAGCGGATATGAGATATACTCCTCTTCAAATGGCAGTGATTATGTGAAGTCGGCAAAGGTGGGTGGCTCTAAAAAGAGTGCTATCGTATCAGGATTTGAGCCTTACTCACTTAGAATGGTAAAGGTAAGGGCTTACAAAACTGTAAACGGAAAGACTTCTTATGGGGCTTTTTCGCAGGCGGTTATGGTTATTGTTAGGTAGGCTGGATACAGAAACATATGATATAAAATAAGCAAGCGATAGGTGATATGCGGGCGACCAAAGGTCGCCCCTACGATAGTTCAAGCATTGTAGGGGAGCGGCGCAATTTCTGCTTTGCAGAAATACGACGACCCGATTTCGGAACGTTACCATTTGTAAGATTGCAAAAAACTTGTGTAATTTCGCCATATATCAGTCGCCACTACGATACATGACTGGTACGCTACACAATTGAGGTAAACCAAACGAGCGAACAATGTTCGCCCCTACATTTTTTATTGCTACACAAAAAAGGACAGCACTTTGGAAAAAAAAGCTGTCCTTTTTCTATATTCATATAGGTCTATCTTTCCATTTTCCAGAACTCTACAGAGTATGGCTTAAGCTCGCTGCCGCCACCAAAATCATGGATAGTGCCTGTGAGAAGCTCCTCTGCCTGACCGCAGCCTGCGTCAAAGTGAGCTGTGAAAGGCTGATCGTCGGCGTTTATTGCAACAAGGACACGCTCACCCTCGAACTCACGCTCGATTATACACTGCTTATTAGTAAGAACAGGTATTTTGATAGAGCCATAGCAGAGAGCCTTGCTGTTTTTGTGTGCCTCTGCCATTTTTGAGATAAGCTCTGTGAGGTCGTTCCACTCAGGCTTTCCAAAGCTTACACGGAGAGCAGGGTCGCCCTCGCTCTTGTTTGCCTTTGTTCCCCACTCTGAGCCGTAATAAACGCATGGAATACCAGGCATACCAAAGAGCATTCCATAGATAAGTGGCAAATGACGCTCATTTGTGAGCTGGCTTGCTATTCTTGAAACGTCATGGTTATCAACAAAGCACAGCAGGTGCATTCCTCTGTATCTGCACCAGTTCTCAGGTCCGAACTGATTTTTCAGAGAGTGGCATATCTCAAACATATTCATGCAATTGAAGCTTGAATAAAGTCCCTTATAGCACTCGTAGTTCGTGCAGGAATGGAGCATTTCAGGATTTACCCACTGAGCGTAATCACCATGTAGAAGCTCGCCGATAAGAACGAAATCCTGCTTGAGCCAATCGCAATGCTGTCTGAGGCGTTTCAAGAAGTTCTTATCAAGGCAATATGCAACGTCAAGGCGGAGTCCGTCTATATCAAACTCCTTGACCCAATTTGTTATGCATTCCAAGATATGATCCACTACCTGCGGATTGTTAAGGTTTAGCTTAACAAGGTCAAAGTGACCCTCCCAGCCCTCATACCAAAGTCCGTCATTATAGTTGCTGTTGCCACCGAAATTGATATGGAACCAATCTTTATATGGTGAGTTCTCACGGTTTTTCAGAACGTCCTGAAAAGCCCAGAAGCCTCTGCCGACGTGATTGAAAACGCCGTCCAAAACTACCTTTATGCCGTTTTCGTGAAGCTCTTTGCAGACCTTTGCAAAGTCCTCATTTGTGCCAAGGCGGCAATCTATCTTGCGGTAATCTCTGGTATTGTAGCCGTGAGTGTCGGAATCGAACACCGGTGAAAAATAGATAGCGTTGGCACCAAGCTTTTTGATATGAGGTATCCAATCTATTACCTTTAATATCCTGCTTTCCTCTTTGCCGTCATTCTCAAATGGCGCACCGCAGAATCCAAGAGGATAGATCTGATAAAATACACTTTCGTATGCCCACATAATATTATCTTCCTTTCTGATACTAATAGAAAATGTTGTTCGCAGGTAATATAGATCTGCCGAAAAAGGGCTGGCGAACGATGTTCGCCCCTACAGGGGTGGCATGACGTTTCTAGTCCTTAAATTTCTCAGCTTATTTATATTTTATGAGATATCTGCAAAACTATAGTTAAACTGTACAAAATACAACAAAAGGCAACACCGCACAAGGATTGTGCGTAAGATGCGCCGTCAGATTTTTCGTCAGATTGTGCTAAAGCGACGCAGGAATACTAACGTATTTCAAGGAGCTTTAGTGCGATATGACGGAAAATCTGCAAGCAGATTGCGTGCAAAGCCGACAGGCGTGCCTTGTGCGGTGTTGCCTTATTATTATATCAAACTTTGGCATATTTCTCAATACTCATTTTTCATTAATATAATCCACACTTTTGTGCATTTTGTACAACTATTGACAAATCAATCGTGAAATGATATTATATTTATAACAAATGTCAAGAGTTGATTTTTGGTAAAGGCAGGGATAAAAATATGAAGAAGATACTTGTGCTTTTCACAGGCGGAACTATCGGGAGCATTACTACTGACGGCATAATAGATGTTGAGCGTGAGGGAAAATACGCTGTTGTGGAGGCTTACAAAAGTGCATACGGCGATGATGTGGAATTTGAATGTCGACAGGTACTTAATATACTCAGCGAAAACATGGGGTTTTCGGGGTGGGAGAAAATGATACACGAGATAAACAGCATTGACACGGCTTTATACTCGGGAGTTATCCTCACCCACGGAAGCGACACCCTTGCTTACACTTCTGCTCTGCTTGGAATGTATTTCAGGCATTTTGATATACCCCTTTTTATTATCGCAAGCAACAAGCCCATTGGCGAGAAAGGTTCGAACGGGCTTTTCAACTTCACCTCGGCGGTGGGTCTTATAAAAGAGGGAAAATACAAGGGCGTTTTCACGCTGTACGAGAGGGTCATGCTTCCTACTAGAGTGATACCTGCAGACACCTGTCGGGACAGGTTCGGGGTATACGGTTATGACGGCTTCAATGATTTTTCGGTTTTCAGCGGAGTGAGCGAGAATATGCTGTCACGCCCTAGGGAACGGATCTTCCATAATGATGTCAAATTTGGGAAGCGCGTTCTTTTTATAGAGGGTTATCCTGCAATGGACTTCGGGTGCTTTGTGCCAAACGAGGACACAGCGGCGGTGCTTTACTCACCTTATCACAGTGCGACGGCTTGCACTGACGTTTCAGAAGGGAAAAGCTATGCACTGACGGAATTTATCAAGCGGTGCATAACAAAGAACATCATGGTGTATATTTGCGGTCTGAAAAGAAAAGTGCCTATATACTCCACTGTGGCGGAGATAATAAAGGCAGGCAGCATACCAATATACACCACCTCAGCGGTGGCGGCTTATATGAAGCTTCTGCTTGCTTACAATCAGGAGGAAATGCCTGTGAAAGAGGTCATGGGGAAAGACCTTTTCTTTGAGGAGGTAAAATTCTCATAAACATTGTTTCAGTTATTGACAAAATGCTGAGCTTGTGATAAAATCAAAGTATATTAAAATAGTATATTTAGAAAAAAATACAACGGAGGTAATAAAAATGGCAGACACAAAAATTTCAGACTCAGTTATTTATATTGGTGCAGACGATCATGACATTGACCTTTTTGAGAGCCAATATGTTGTGCCAAACGGCGTTTCGTACAACTCTTATGTTATCATTGACGAGAAGATAGCGGTAATGGACACTGCTGACCCTAGGGTAACTGACGTTTGGTTTGACAATCTTGAAAAGGCTTTGGGCGGCAGAAAGCCTGATTATCTTGTTGTTCAGCACATGGAGCCTGACCATGCAGGAAACATCAAAAAGCTTGCTGAGAAATATCCTGAAATGAAGATAGTAGGAAACGCAAAGACGTTCCCTATGATGAAGCAGTTTTTCACCATTGACGGACTTGACGATAGGTCTGTTGTGGTAAAAGAGGGGGACACGCTTTCACTTGGAAACCACACACTTCAGTTCGTAATGGCGCCTATGGTACACTGGCCTGAGGTAATGGTGACATACGAGCAGAGCGAAAAGCTTTTGTTCTCTGCTGACGGTTTCGGAAAGTTCGGCGCACTTGATGTTGAGGAGGACTGGGCTTGCGAGGCTAGAAGATACTATTTCAACATTGTGGGCAAATACGGTGCACAGGTGCAGGCACTGCTGAAAAAGGCGTCGGCACTGGACATAAAGATGATACTTCCTTTACATGGTCCTATACTCAAAGAAGATCTTGGTTACTATCTTGGACTTTACAACACATGGTCAAGCTATCAGCCTGAAAGCAAGGGCGTATTCGTAGCGTATGCTTCAATACACGGAAACACTGCAAAGGCGGCTGAGAAGCTTGGTGAGATGCTGAAAGAAAAGGGTGCTGAGAAGGTAGTTATCAGCGATCTTTCAAGAAGCGACATGGCAGAAAATATCGAGGACGCTTTCAGATATGACAGGATCGTACTTATGGCAAGCAGTTATGACGGCGGTGTGTTCCCTGTTATGGAGGACTTCCTTATGCACCTTAAGTCAAAGAACTATCAGAACAGAAAGATAGGTCTTGTAGAGAACGGTTCATGGGCTCCGACTGCGGCAAGAGTTATGAAGGGCTATGTGGAAAACTTCAAGAATGTTACCATTGCTGAGCCTGTTGTGACTATACGCTCTACGCTTAATGAGGCTTCGGAAAAGGCTTTGGACGATCTTGCTGAGGTCATGGCTAAGGGTGAATAAATTTCGCTCAGTCAGATAAATCAGGCAAAAAAAATGCGGGCGACCAGAGGTCGCCCCTACAGATATGAAAAAAGGCAGGATGTTTTGTCCTGCCTTTTGTGTTATATCACATTGCCGTCTGTGGTGATTATTCTTACTGCCACGGGGATATTTTTGCCGCTGTCGGTGACTGCTTTTCTTACTGCGTGTTCTATTCCGCCACAGCATGGAACTTCCATTCGGGCTACTGTTATGCTGCGAATATTGTTTCTTTTCACTATCTCGCCAAGCTTTTCGGAATAGTCTGTGGCGTCAAGCTTCGGACAGCCTATGACGGTTATTTTGCCTGTCATAAAGTCAGAATGGAAGCTTCCGCAGGCATAGGCTGTGCAATCCGCAGCGACAAGCAGGTCTGCGCCGTCAAAGTATGGTGCGTTCACAGGTACAAGCTTTATTTGCACAGGCCACTGCATAAGCTGTGACGGAGTTTTTGCTGACGGGGTATCTACCGGAGCCGGCTTTTTGGCAAAGGTTTTCATCATTGAGCCTGGACAGCCATGGAAAACAGGCTTGCCAAGGCGTTTTTTGTTTTCTTCCACTGCCTTTTCGTCATAGGCGGCAGCTTCACGCTCAACAAAGGATATGGCGTTCGTTGGGCAGGCTGGAAGACAATCTCCAAGGCCATCGCAATAATCGTCACGCATAAGCTTTGCTTTGCCGTCCACCATGCCTATTGCGCCTTCGTGGCAGGCTTTAGCACAAGCTCCGCAGCCGTTGCACTTTTCCTCGTCTATTTGTATTACTCGTCTTATCATATGGTTACCTCCGTATTTTTATTGATATCTTTCGTTTCGGCATAAAGCTCTTGACTTTATGCTATGATTATAATATAATCTTATCACAAAGTCTGTTGTAATTACAACAAAAGCATAAAATTATTTCGTAAAAATGAGGAAGATAAAATGGATAATAAATACATCAAGATAATAAAAGGCACTCCCCTTTTCCAAGGCATGAGCGACGAGGAGATAGCTCAGTTTCTCAGACCTGACGGCAGTGGCATAAAAAGCTTTCGCAAGGAAAGCTATATTTTTCACGCAGGAGACAAGACCGCTTATTTCGGCATACTTCTGGAGGGCAAGGCGCTTATCGAACGTGACGAGCTTTGGGGCGGCAGGAGCATAATAGCTCCTTTAGAGGCAGGACAGCTTTTCGGAGAGGTCTATGCCTGCACAGGTGAACCGCTTGGGGTGAGCGTATGTGCAAAGGAGCAATGCACAGTGCTGTTTTTATCCCCTGAGTCTATTATAAAGGAAAGTTCGACGCTGACGGCTAGGCTTCTAAAGATAACGGCTATGAAAAATCTCAGACTCAACGAAAAGATACAAGTGATAACCCCCAGGACTATCAGAGAGCGTGTTATGGCTTATCTTTCTTCGCTTGCAAAGAAAAGCGGATCGCACATTGTCACGACAAATTTCGACCGTCAACAGCTTGCAGATTTCCTCTGCGTTGACCGCAGTGCGCTGTCAACAGAGCTTGGAAAAATGCACCGTGAGGGGCTGATAGATCTCAAGGGTCGGGAGTTTATACTGCCTGAAAACTGCTCTCGTGGAACGTGATTTGTTAATTTATATGTAAATAATAAGTCATTTAACCATATTCATTTTTTTTTGCTCTTTTAAAGAAAAATTGCATATTTTATATTGACACAACCTGCTTTGTGTTGTATAATATATATAGTGCCGCCGTGACAGTTCATAATTACTTAAACGTTTATTGTGGGAATGTATTTATTTACAAAAGGTCACGGTATCGGGAAATTGATTGAAAGGATTGATTGCTTTGGCAAAGAAGAATGAAAGCATAAGCGACAAGATCGTTCGTTTGTATAAGGAGGGCTACTCTATTCCTGAGATAGCAAAAGAAATGGAGATGCCTAAGGATAATGTTCCGAGAATACTTGAAAAGCACTTCCCTGACTATGCAAGCTTTGAACAGCCTGTAAGAGAGGGTGCTGATGAAAATGGCAACGGAAAAAAGAGCGTTTTCAATATGTCTGTAAGCGAGCTTTTCGGAAAGAAGAACAAAAAGCAGGAGAATGTTGAGCCTGCAAAGGTAACTGTAAATCTGGCTATGGACGATGACGGATTTGTTGATCACAGTGTTGCGGCTATCGCCTCAATGCTTCAGAAAGGCAGAAGCGTAAACGATATCGCAGGATTCTTTAATAAAGATCCTGAGGATATCAAGGCTGTTCAGGGCTGCATGGACGAGCATTTCAAAAGAATGAATACATACAAGGGTCCAAAGGTAGAGCCTGCGTCTGAGCTTAAGGAAGAGCCTGCTCAGAACATAACTGATCCGCTGGCGGCAAGCCTTGCAAGCGGTATTGCCAAGAGAAAGAGCAATATGTATGCAACAGGCATCGAAACACCTGCAAAGGCTGAACCTGCTTCCGCTCCTGTTCCTCCTGAGGACAATAGCGTTCACCTTGTTACTCCTGAGGCTCTCAAAGAGGCTGAGGAAAAAGCTAAGGCAGAGGAAAATGCAAAGGCTGAAGCTGCTGTGGCTGAGGAAGTTCCTACAATGGACGAGGTCGAGATGCCGTCAATCGAGCCTATAAGCCTTGATGACACAATGGTGGTTTCACCTGCCCCTGAGTCTACTATGCCGTCTATAGAAGACGAGATAGCTGAAAAGAAAGCTGCGGAAGCTGAAAATACAAATAATAATGAGGAGGGCGAGAATATGGGTATGAGTCCAATGGAAAAAATGCGTATGTTTGCGCAGGAGCAGATCGAGCTGAACAACAAGAAGATCGACGAGCTTAAGGCAAGCATTGCTGAAACTGAGGCAAAGTCTTTGGATCTCGGTAAGCAGGCAAGCGATATCTACGAGGAGATCGTTAAGCTTCAGGAAAAGGCTAAGGCACTCAACGCCGAGAAGGAGCAGGTTGATATTCAGATCAGCCAGGTAAACGCTGAGATCGAAGGCATTAGAAAAGAAAACAACGAATTCAAGAGCTATATGTAATAGCGTCTTATTCAAATCATATAAGGCAGGAGGCTTCGGTTTCCTGCCTTTTTTATTTGCGAGGAATGAAGTGGAAAATAGCACAGATGATAAACGAAAGAAGCAGGACGTCGTCCCCTACAGGTGGTGGCAGGCTGATGTTTTTTTGATTAAAGTCAAACTTTTTCACCTGAAAGTATTGAAAAATAACGGCAAATATGATACAATGCTTTTATAAACCTTGAAAGGATATTTTATATGAGCAATATACTTATTCTGGCATTCCTGTTCTTTGCAGGGTGTCTGATAGGCTGGGGGATAGAAGTTATTTTCAGACGATTTGAGCCTAGCAACAAAGCAAGAAAATGGATAAACCCCGGCTTTCTTATTGGTCCTTATCTGCCTTTATACGGCTTTGGGCTTTGCACCCTTTATCTGCTGGCAGGACTTGAAAAATTTATACACACTGACAACACGGCTTTGCAGAAGTTTATACTTTTTTTGCTTATGGCTATTGCAATGACAGTGATAGAGCTTATTGCAGGCGAGATATTCATTGTGAAAATGCACGTCAAGCTGTGGGACTACACTGGAAACAAATTCAACTATAAAGGCATAATATGTCCGTTGTATTCGCTCATATGGGCGGCACTGGGTGCGGTCTATTATTTTTTTATACACCCATACATTCTTGACGCACTCAACTGGCTTGCAAATAATTTGGCGTTCTCGTTCTTTATTGGATTTTTCTATGGCGTTTTTGCTATCGATCTGTTCTATTCCCTGAAGCTGGCAGAGAAGATAAAAACGTTTGCGGAAGAGAACGATATGGTCATCAGATACGAGGAGTTCAAACGGCACATCAGGGAAAGTTCAGAGGAGAGAAAAGAGAAATACAGATTTATGCTTTCCATGGGCTCAGGTGCAAGGCTTGGCGAGCATTTGAAAAAATATCGTGACAAACAGCGTGAGGAGCAACGTGGACACAGGCTCAATGACTTTATATCAAAAATAAAAAAGTCGGATACATGAAAATTAACAAAATAACCATTGACAAAACATCAGCATGGTGATATACTGATTTCATATGTAAAAAGCGTTGACGAAGACAGTAGGCTTTATGCGAAAATCTCAGCGAGCCGCCGACAGTGAGAGGGCGGTATGATTAGCTTCAGGCTGAATATCACTTCCGAGTTGCAGGCTGAAAATCAGTATGATAAGTAAGCTTCGCCGCTTTTCCTGCGTTAAAGGGAACGCATATGTCAGTATGCTGAAAAGGTGGTTTGCGAATGGCTTTACGGCTTTCGTCCTGTTTCAGGGCGGAAGCCTTTTTTATTGCATTTTATCTTTATGCGTAACTGATCGTTTATTACAAAATCAGAAAGGATTGATCTTCGTGTACAAAAAGGTTGACACCAATCTGAACTTCGTTCAGAGAGAAAAAGAAGTGGAAAAGTTCTGGGACGATAACAATATCTTTGAAAAAAGTATTGACAGCCGTAAAAAGGGCGAGTCCTATGTTTTCTATGACGGACCTCCAACGGCTAACGGCAAGCCGCATATCGGTCACGTTCTCACTCGTGCTATCAAGGATATGATACCAAGATACCGTGCTATGAAAGGCTATCAGGTTCCTCGTAAGGCTGGCTGGGACACACATGGTCTGCCTGTTGAGCTTGAAGTAGAGAAAATGCTGGGGCTTGACGGCAAGGAGCAGATCGAGGAATATGGTCTTGAGCCGTTTATCAAGAAGTGTAAAGAGTCTGTATGGAAATACAAGGGTATGTGGGAGGACTTCTCAGGCACTGTTGGCTTCTGGGCTGACATGGAACACCCTTATGTTACCTATGACAACAACTTTATCGAGTCTGAATGGTGGGCTTTGAAACAGATATACGAAAAGGGCTTGCTTTACAAGGGCTTCAAGATAGTTCCTTACTGTCCACGCTGCGGCACACCGCTTTCTTCTCACGAAGTTGCTCAGGGCTACAAGACAGTTAAAGAGCGTTCTGCTATCGTTCGTTTCAAGCTTGTTGGCAAGGACGAATACTTCCTTGCATGGACAACAACTCCTTGGACGCTCCCTTCAAACGTTGCCCTTTGCGTAAACCCAGATGAAACTTACTGCAAGGTAGAGGCCGCTGACGGCTACACTTATATTCTTGCGGAGGCGCTTCTTGACACTGTTCTCGGCAAGCTTGCAACTGAGGACAAGCCTGCATACAAGGTACTTGAAACTTACAAGGGCAAGGATCTTGAATATATTGAATACGAGCCGCTTTATGAGTGCGCAGGCGAAAGCGCAAAGAAGCAGGGCAAAAAGGGTCACTTTGTTACCTGTGACAGCTATGTAACTATGTCAGACGGTACAGGTATCGTTCATATTGCGCCTGCTTTCGGTGAGGACGACTCTAAAGTCGGAAAAAAGTATGATCTGCCTTTCGTTCAGTTCGTTGACGGCAAGGGCGACATGACTGCTGAAACTCCATATGCCGGAATGTTCGTAAAGGACGCTGACCCTGAGGTACTCAAAGACCTTGACAAGTCAGGCAAGCTTTTTGCCGCTCCTAAGTTCGAGCATGATTATCCGCACTGCTGGAGATGCGGCTCACCTCTTATCTACTATGCAAGAGATACTTGGTTCATCAAAATGACAGATGTCAAGGACAGACTTATCGCAAACAATGACACTATCAACTGGATCCCTGAGAGCATTGGTAAGGGACGTTTCGGCGACTGGCTGAAAAACGTTCAGGATTGGGGCATTTCAAGGAACAGATATTGGGGTACTCCGCTGAACATTTGGGAGTGCGAGTGCGGTCACAGACATTCTATCGGCTCTATCGAGGAGCTGAAGTCAATGTCAGACAACTGCCCTGATGATATCGAGCTTCACAGACCATACATTGACAATGTAACTATCAAATGCCCTGAGTGCGGAAAACAGATGCACCGTGTATCAGAGGTAATAGACTGCTGGTTCGATTCAGGTTCTATGCCTTTCGCTCAGCATCATTATCCATTTGAGAACAAGGAGCTTTTCGAGTCACAGTTCCCTGCTGACTTTATTTCAGAAGCTGTTGACCAGACAAGAGGTTGGTTCTATTCACTCCTTGCTATCTCGACGCTTATTTTTGACAAAGCTCCATACAAGAACGTTATCGTACTTGGACTTGTTCAGGACGAGAACGGTCAGAAGATGTCAAAGTCAAAGGGCAACGCTGTTGACCCATTCGAGGCACTGGCTAAATACGGTGCAGACGCTATCAGGTGGTATTTCTACACCAACTCTGCTCCATGGCTGCCTAACAAGTTCCATGACAAGGGCGTAACAGAGGGTCAGAGAAAGTTCATGGGCACGCTTTGGAACACATATGCGTTCTATGTGCTTTATGCTGAGATAGACCAGTTCGACCCTACAAAGCACAAGATAGAATATGACAAGCTTTCTGTAATGGACAAGTGGCTGCTTTCAAAGATGAACTCTATGATAAAGGCTGCTGACGATAACCTTAACAACTACAGGATACCTGAGGCTGCAAAGGCTATGCAGGAGTTTGTTGATGATCTTTCCAACTGGTATGTAAGAAGAGGCAGAGAAAGATACTGGGCACAGGGAATGTCACAGGACAAGATAAACGCTTACATGACTCTTTACACTGCTATCGTTACGCTCTGCAAGTGTGCAGCACCTATGGTGCCTTTCATCACTGAGGAAATATATCAGAATCTTGTTAGAAGCGTTGACAAGAACGCTCCTGAGAGTATCCACCTTTGCGATTATCCTGTTTGCGACGAGAACATGATAGACGAAAAGCTTGAAGCTGACATGGAGGAAGTTCTGGAGATAGTTGTTCTGGGACGTTCTGCAAGAAACGGTGCAAGCCTTAAAAACCGTCAGCCTTTGAGCGTGATGTACGTTGCAGCAGACCACCCACTTGACAGCTACTATATCGACATCATCAGAGATGAGCTTAACCTCAAGGACGTTCAGTTCTCAAATGATGTATCTGCATATATCGACTACAAGTTCAAGCCACAGCTCAAGACACTTGGACCAAAGTACGGCAAGCAGCTTGGTGAGATAAGAACTCAGCTTTCACAGCTTGACGGACACAAGGCTATGGGCGAACTGAACGAAACCGGCAGCCTGAAACTCACGCTTTCAAGTGGTGAGATATCACTTGACAAGGATGATGTTCTTATCGAGTCTGAGCAGAAAGAGGGCTTCTACACCCTTTCTGAAAACGGCGTAACTGTAGCTATCAACACTGTTCTCACTCCTGAGCTTATTGAAGAGGGCTTTGTAAGAGAAGTTATCAGCAAGGTTCAGACAATGAGAAAGGATTCAGGCTTTGAGGTAATGGATCACATCACTGTTTCTGTAAGCGGCAGCGAAAAGGTTATGGCTGTTGTTGACAAGAACAGAGAGGCTATTTCTCATGACGTTCTTGCAGACGATATCGTTCTTGGCGAAAATGTCGGCAACGAAAAGGATTGGGATATCAACGGCGAAAAGGTATCTATCGGCGTAAAGAAGAACTAATTCTGAGATATAAAAAATCAAGCAGGACAGCTTTCGGGCTGTCCTGATTTTTTTGTTTTGGGTTATAAGCCATGCACAGCTCTCCCTATATAAAACACAAAAAATGGCGAGGTGAAAGACCTCGCCATTGGTTTTTTTATATTACTTTCTTGCTTCCAGAGCGGAGATAGATTCCATTATCTTTGACATCTTCTCCTCTGCCTTTGCAAGCTTTGCCTTTTCGGCTTCGATAAGCTGTTCAGGGGCTTTTGCAAGGAAGCCCTGATTGCTGAGCTTCTTGCTAAGGAAGTCTATATCCTTCTGTGCATTCTTTCTGTCTTTATCAAGACGTGCAAGCTCCTTGTCAACGTCTATGATATCCGCAAGCGGAATGAAAAATCTTGCACTGTCTGTAACAGCGGCGGCGCAATCCTTTTCCTCACACTTATCTGTGATGATGACCTCAGATGCAGAAGCAAGTCTTTCAAAGAACATTACGCCCTGTGAGAATACTTCTGGCTGTGCAGTTTCAATATAAAGCTTTGCCTTTACAGACGGCGGAACGTTCATTTCACCACGGCAGTTTCTTATGCTCTTTATGCCTGCGATTATCTTCTCAAATGTTGCTTCTTCATCGGCAAATTCAAGCTTTTCGTCATATACAGGGTAATCCTGAACCATGATAGCTGTGCCGTCATTTACGAGAGCCTGCCAGATCTCCTCGGTGATATAAGGCATGAATGGGTGGAGCATTTTCAGCATTCCTTTCATTACCCACACGAGAACTGCCTGTGCGGTAGCCTCTGTTTCACCGCCTGCGGCTATTCTTGGCTTTGTAAGCTCGATATACCAATCGCAATAGATATCCCAGATAAAGTCATAAAGCTTTGAAACTGCTACGCCAAGCTCGAACTTATCAAGATTATCGTTTACTTCCTTTGCAAGAGTATTGAACTTTGATATTACCCACTTATCCTCAACATTAAGGTTTTCAGGGAGCTTATCAGCCTTGAAATCGTCAGGAAGATTCATCATGATAAATCTTGCGGCGTTCCATATCTTATTGGCAAAGTTTCTTGAGGATTTTACCTTATCCTCGATAAATCTCATATCGTTTCCAGGTGCGTTGCCTGTTGCGAGCATAAATCTCAGGGCATCTGCGCCGTACTGGTCGATGATAACAAGCGGGTCGATACCGTTGCCGAGAGATTTTGACATCTTTCTGCCCTGTGAATCTCTGACAAGACCATGGATAAGAACAGTATCAAAAGGCTTCTGCTTCATGTTCTCCATGCCTGCGACTATCATTCTCGATACCCAGAAAGGAATGATATCATAGCCTGTTACGAGAGTGTTTGTTGGATAAAAATACTCAAGCTCCTCTGTCTTGTCAGGCCAGCCGAGAGTTGAGAACGGCCACAGTGCTGATGAGAACCATGTATCGAGGGTATCAGGGTCCTGACGCATTTCCTTGCCGCACTTAGGACAGCAAGCATGGTCTTCCTTTGTTACCACAGTTTCACCGCAGTCGTCGCAATAAAATGCCGGTATCTGATGACCCCACCAAAGCTGACGTGAGATACACCAATCTCTGATATCGTTCATCCAGTTAAGGTAGTTCTTCTCAAATCTTTCAGGAACAAACTTGATAGAGCCGTCCTCAACAGCCTTTATTGCAGGCTTTGCAAGCTCGTCCATTTTAACGAACCACTGAAGTGATACTCTTGGCTCGACAGTTGTTCCGCAGCGGTAGCAAGTACCTACGTTATGCTCGTGGTCTTCAACATAAGCAAGGAAGCCGCCCTTTTCAAGATCTTCAACTATCTTCTTTCTTGCCTCGTATCTATCCATGCCTGCATACTCAGGATAATCGTCAACTATCTTTGCGTCCTCAGTAAGAACGTTGATAACAGGCAGGTTATGTCTTTTACCGACTTCAAAGTCGTTAGGGTCATGGGCTGGGGTTATCTTTACGACGCCTGTACCGAACTCCATATCAACATAGCTGTCGGCAACAACAGGTATCTCTCTGCCAACAAGCGGCAGTGTGAGTGTCTTACCTACGATATCCTTATATCTTTCGTCCTTTGGATTTACTGCAACGGCTGTATCGCCCAGGAGCGTTTCAGGACGTGTTGTAGCAAGCTCTACATATCCGCTTCCGTCTGTAAGAGGATATTTCAGATGCCAGAAGTGACCAGCCTGATCTTCATACTCAACCTCTGCGTTTGAGATAGATGTACGGCAATGCGGGCACCAGTTGATTATTCTTTCGCCTCTATAGATAAGCCCTTTATTATAGTAGTTTATGAAAACTTCCTTTACAGCCTTTGAACAGCCCTCGTCCATTGTGAAACGCTCTCTGTCCCAATCGCAGGAAGAGCCAAGCTTTTTGAGCTGCTCAACTATTCTGCCGCCGTATTTCTTTTTCCAATCCCATGCTCTTTCAAGGAAACCGTCTCTGCCGATATCGTCCTTTGTAAGACCCTCTTTACGCATAGCTTCAACTATCTTTGCTTCTGTTGCGATAGAAGCGTGGTCTGTACCAGGTATCCACTCTGCGGCATATCCGCTCATTCTCTTCCAGCGGATAAGTATATCCTGCAAAGTTTCATCAAGGGCATGACCCATATGGAGCTGTCCTGTGATGTTCGGTGGTGGGATAACTATACAGTATGGCTCTTTCTTGGAATCAGGCTCAGCGTGGAAAAATCCGCCGTCAAGCCAATATTTGTAGATCTTATCTTCTACCTTATTAGGCTCATAAAGCTTTGAAAGCTCTTTTTTCATTATAAAACAATTCCTTTCGCAAATATTTTTCTATCACAGTATCGTGGCAAGACCAAGAGGTATTGCCTTTTTGCCGTCAGACTCGTGTCTTAGGCTGTCTGCGAAACGGAACTGTGAATTTCATTTGAAAGCTGAATTTGAGATCACACATTATATTCTTTCCTTTCCGCATGATATGGCATTACTGCACCTATTATAATATTATCTCACTTTTGCACCGAATTGTCAAGGGCTGATGACGGTATGGAACGAAAAAAGCAGAACAGCTTGAAACTGCTCTGCTGAGAGTGTTGAAAAAGACTTAAACAAGCGGGACGTCGAGGACGCCGTCCCCTACAACTTGCATAAAAACGAATTTACGCTTACAGCTTGAAATGAACGGGCATACCGTTTTTCATTGCTATTTTTACCTCGCCTTGGATAAGGGGCAGGAAGTATCTTACGGCTTCCGGTTTTACGTCATTGCCGTCCTCGCTTAACCACTGGGCAGGGAAGAATTTTTCTTTATTTGCAGCATCATGGGCGTCAACGCTGTCAACGGTCACAACATAAGGCACGTCGCTGATACGCTTGAATATCATCATTTTACCTGTTTTACCTGCAAGAGCCGCTCTTACGCCTGCTGAGCCTATCTCCTCGGCTTCGTCTATATCCGTCTTTGAACAGATATGAGAAGAACATCTCTGCATAACATTAAGCTCGATAGAACGGACTTTACAGCCGATATTCTCTTTAACGAGCTGTTCAAGGGTCTTTCCTATGCCTGAGAGATACTCATGGCCGAAATTATCCACAACTCTCGGCTTATTTTCCTCACCCTTAAGCTTTACGCCCTCTGAAACAGCGATGATAACGGCTTTATGCTTTGCCATTTGATTTCTTACGTCCTCCAGGAACTTTTCGGCGGTGAAGTTATTTTCAGGGAGATAGATAAGGTGAGGGGCTATCTCGTCATTTGCTCTGAGAACGCAGGTGGAAGCTGTGAGCCAGCCAGCGTGTCTGCCCATTATCTCAACGATAGTGACGGACTCGATAGAATAAACCGAGCTGTCACGGATTATCTCCTGAACCGTTGCGGCAACATACTTTGCGGCAGAGCCGAAGCCTGGTGTATGGTCTGTTACAGGCAGGTCGTTATCTATGGTCTTTGGTATGCCTATAACTCTTATCTTTGAATTTCTTGCCGCAAGATAATCGGAAAGCTTTGCCACGGTATCCATAGAATCGTTTCCTCCGATATAAAAGAAAGCTTCTATCCTATGCTTTTCAAGGCAATTCAAGATACGCTCATATGTTTCACCGCCCTCCTCAACATCAGGAAGTTTATAACGGCATGAGCCGAGAACTGTTGACGGGGTCTGTCTTAGAAGCTCCATATCCTCGTTTGTTTTTATAACAAGCTTAAGATCTATGAGCTGGTCGTTTATGATACCCTCGATACCATTGAGCGAACCGAAAACGGCGTCTATCTGTGGTGTTTTCACAGCCTGTTTGAAAACTCCCACCAATGAAGCGTTGATAGCGCAGGTAGGTCCTCCTGATTGTGCAACGGCAATATTCATTATCATCAATCTCCTTACAGCATACTGAGAATATTAAAATTCTCATATTTGTTATTATTATAGCATATTATATATACAAATAAAAGGGTTATGAAAATTTATTAACATATTTTTTCCCTTTGTAACAAAACAAGCCTTCAAGAAAACGTTATATCTATCCACTTTGATAATTTTCACATCTGTTACATAAAAACGCCTCCCGTTTTACACCATATTGTTATAAAGTAAATGTAAATCGTAACCGAATTTTAATTGACAGAACAGCTTATATTCTGTATAATTAAAGATGTGGACACGAAATGTGTCGAACTTTAGTCAATGAACCGAAAGGAAGAATATAAATAATGCCTGACAACAGAAACAATAAAGGCTACTATCGTCCTGAACAGAATCGCAGACCGCAGGGTCAGAACAGACCTCAGCAGCAGGAAAGCTCCACTTGGCTCACTCCTACTGTAAAGGGAATAATAGCGATACTGCTGACTGTACTTGTGGTAGCCATAGTAATAATGATATTTGCAAAAACTCTTTTTGTGAACACCAACACCACTCCGAAAAAGACCGGTACGATAACTTCTACGGAATACATTCCGCCAAAGACCACCACAACTTCAGAAAAGCCACAGGAAACATCTAAAAAGTCCAAAAAGACCACTGAGCCTGACGAAGATCCATATGACGGTGATAAGGATGACAACGGTGACGCTGTTGGTGATATCCAGTGCATAAGTGCAGTTTATCTCCACCCACAGCCTACATCGAGCAGTGAAAATCTTCTCACTATCCCATCGGGTGCGACCTGCAAATACTACCGCAACGAAAACGGCTGGTATTATGTTGAATATAATGGCACAAAGGGCTACGCATGGCAGACATTCTTCTCGACACCACCACAGTAATGTGTTTTACGATTTCTTAAATAACGCAGAAAGTGCAGCATGGAAATATGCTGCACTTTCTGTTTATATATGCAAAAAAAGCGGAGGTGTTGTCCTCCGCTTGATGTAGCTTATCATACAGATAGAACGTGTTAAATAGCGGGCGAACGCTGTTCGCCCCTACACACAAATGTTACAATTAGAGTTCTACCTTATAGTCCTCTGAGCCTACACCCTTTACAGTGTAGTAAGCAACGCCCTCTTCAGGCTTGATGTATACTGAAACTGTCTTTGGTGTTCTGTGACCCTTTGCCTTGTAGTCAGCCTTTGCAGCAGCCACTACAGCTTCAACATTTATCTCTACGCCTGCGAACTGAACGAATACCTCGTCCTTTATCTCAGCCTCAACTGCTTTCTTTACAGTTTCCTTCTTTGCCTTTGTTGCCTTTGCTGCGGTCTTTACTGCCTTTTCTGCCGTCTTGACAGCTTTCTTTGCTGTTTCCTTTACTGCTGCGCCTGTCTTTTCAGCGGCAGACTTTACCTCAGCCTTGACTTCCTTTACAGCTTCTTCTGCCTTCTTGTCAGCGGTGATCTTCTTTTCAGCCATTGTAAAACCTCTCCTTTAAAAGTGTTACTAATTACTTATCCACAGCCTCTTTAAGAGCCTTGCCTGCCTTGAATGCAGGAACTTTCTTTGCAGGAACATGGATAGGCTTCTTTGTTGCAGGATTGATAGAATCCTTAGCTGCACGATCTCTTACCTCAAATGCACCAAAACCTACGATAGATACCTTTTCGCCCTTTACAAGTGCCTCTGTGATAGTTTCTGTTACAGCCGCAAGTGCCTGCTCTGCTTCCTTTTTAGAATAGCCGCCCTTTTCTGCTATTGCGGATATCAGATCATTTTTTGTCATTTTGAATCTACCTCCGTTATAATTTTTTACATTGTTTTTATGCTGTTATTATAACGTATTTGACCCCTATTGTCAATTAATTTGCCCGATTTTGCGTGCTTTCTTGCAATCTTTGTAGCTTTACATAAAAAAGAGGCATAGTCACCGCTTGATTTTTGTACTTATTCACACGTTGGAAATAGTATTTATAATTTAGCCATAATTAACTTTCGGTCAGCGTCATTATTTTTTTATAAACGCCTATTTTTCGTGCTCTGTAAAAATCACCCACAAAATATTCTTACATATATTTCATTTTAAAGTTCATTAAATATTTACATTCTTTTATATATTCTCTCATGCAACATAATTCATTTTTTCAATCCGTATTTTTCATAAAAAGCCTCAACATCGCTGTCGCTTTTCACAAGCTCGGGATACATTATCTCACGAGTGTTGCGGTTATAAAAGCCGATAGTTTTCTCGCCTGTGCAGGTGCTTGACATTATTTTTATCTCCATTCCCCTGCACTCCTCAGGGACGGGCTTGACAGTTTTCTTTTTGAAAATTCCCACGGAAATTCCCCCTAATATTTTTTCAAACGTCTTATATAAGCGAAAGTGTAGTCCTCGCCTTTATCACGAAGCATTGTGAGCAGCTTCTCCAAAAGATCTGATGTTTCAGGGTGGATGGCTCTTGTCTTTTTTGCTCTTAAAAAGTACGCAAGGGGTGCACCGTCGTCGTATTTGTCTTTCATATATATCTTGCTTGCGGCAACTCTGTCGCAGAACATTTCTTTCACATATTTAAGGGGCATTTTCACAGGGGTCATCAACTTAGTCCGCAGGTCATAGTCCGTCCAATATTCAAAGTGATGCTTATTTCTTCCCTTGTGGTGCATCCAGCCGTAAGAAAATCCGTATTCTTCACGCTCTGCTTCATGGGGCGAACGTGTGCCTTGATAATATTTACAGCCCTTGAGAAACTCCTCCGGGGAATATTTTGAAAGGTCATGCCTCAGACCCTGCCACAAAATGCCTGCCTTATAGCAGTTTTTTATCACTCCGTGGCGATGTCTTGTAATGGTCTTGAAATGCTCCCATGCCTTTATCAAAACGCTCATCTCCTCTGCATTTCATCTTGTGACCTTATTATACTACTTTTGCTTTATTATTTCAACAGCCTGCGGTCATTTTCTGCTGCCGCAGATATCAAGCAGGGGACACTCGCTACAGCGTTCTCCCCTTGCCTTGCAGTATTCACGTCCGAACAGCACAAGGCGGTGACAGAAATCAGAGGATCTCTCAGGGGGAAGTATCTTTCTCAGATCCTCTTCCACCTTTGCAGGCTCTTTATTTTTTGTAAGCCCAAGTCTGCCGCATATCCTTATACAGTGGGTATCAGTTACCACCGCAGGCTTATGAAAAACATCTCCCATAACAAGATTTGCCGTCTTTCTGCCTATGCCTGCAAGGGTAGTGAGCTTTTCTATGGTATCAGGTATCTCACCGCCAAAGTTATCCATTATCTGTCTGCACATTGCTACGATAGAGCGAGCTTTTGTTTTATACAGACCGCAGGGGCGTATTATCTCCTCGATATCAGCAACATCTGCGTTAGCAAAATCCTCAATGGTCTTATATTTTGCAAAAAGCTCTTTCGTGACGATATTCACCCTTGCGTCTGTACACTGTGCAGAAAGCCTGCCTGCTATCATAAGCTCGTGGGGCTTTTTATAGTCAAGGGAGCATATACCCTCGGGGTAGACCTGCTCCAGCCTTTCCACTATCATTTGTGCACGTTCTTTCTTTGTCATCGGTACTGCTCCTTTGTTTATAAGTGCTTTATTACTTTATATTGTACACTTTTTTGCAGGATTCGTCAACCAAAATTTCATATCAGGGACGATATTCCAGTGGGTTTGTGCGTTATACCGGCATAAAAATGCGTTTTGTCATTTTTGCGGGCTGAAACAGCTTTGGTCACAGTGCAATGATTTGTCGACATTTCACGGAAATTTTACACGAATTATGAATTTATAATCGTGATTTTACTTCACATTTCAAAAAAAGCCTATGATTTTTATACAATTTCAATAAAATTATGAAATTTTGCATTTTACTACTTGCAAATTGCAAAATAGTGTGCTATAATAAGTAGGTGATGTGCGGAATGAGTAAAAAAGCCGTGCACAAATTATAATTTATAAGATGGGAGTTTTAATAATGGCTTTGAACAATGCGTATCTTGAAAGCGTTTATGAGAAGGTTGAGAAGAGAAATCCCGGCGAAAAGGAATTCCTCCAGGCAGTATATGAGGTACTGGAAAGCCTCATTCCTGTTGTAGAAAAAAGACCTGACCTTGTTGAGGCAGGTATAATCGACAGAATAGTTGAGCCAGAAAGACAGATCATTTTCCGTGTTCCTTGGGTAGATGACAATGGCAAGGTACAGGTAAACAGAGGTTTCAGAGTTCAGTTCAACTCTGCTATAGGACCATACAAGGGCGGTATCAGACTTCACCCTTCAGTATGTGCATCAGTAATCAAGTTCCTCGGCTTCGAGCAGATCTTCAAGAACAGCCTTACAGGTCTTCCTATCGGCGGCGGTAAGGGTGGTTCAGACTTCGATCCTAAGGGCAAGTCTGACGGAGAAGTTATGAGATTCTGCCAGAGCTTCATGACAGAGCTTTGCAAGCATATCGGTGCTGACACAGACGTTCCTGCCGGCGATATCGGTACAGGTGCAAGAGAGATCGGCTATATGTTCGGTCAGTACAAGAGAATCAGAAACGAGTTCACAGGCGTTCTTACAGGTAAGGGTCTTTCATACGGCGGATCACTTGCAAGAACAGAGGCTACTGGTTATGGTCTTTGCTACTACACATCTGAGATGATCAAGTGCATGAAGAACGAAACATTTGCAGGCAAGACAGTTGTTATCTCCGGTTCTGGTAACGTTGCTATCTACGCTACACAGAAGGCTACAGAGCTGGGTGGCAAGGTAGTTGCACTTTCTGACTCTAACGGTTATGTATACGATCCAAACGGCATCAATCTCGATGTTGTTAAGCAGATCAAGGAAGTTGAGAGAGGCAGAATCAAGGAGTATGTAAACAGAGTACAGGGTGCTGAGTACCACGAGGGCTGCAGCGGCATTTGGACTATCAAGTGCGACATCGCTCTCCCATGCGCTACACAGAACGAGATCAACGAAGAGTCAGCTAAGGCTCTCGTAGCTAACGGTGTATTTGCTGTTGCTGAGGGTGCTAATATGCCTTCAACTCCAGAGGCTATCGCTGTATTCCAGAATGCAGGCGTTCTCTTTGGACCAGCAAAGGCTGCTAACGCAGGCGGTGTTGCTACATCAGCTCTTGAGATGTCACAGAACAGCGAGAGACTTTCTTGGACATTCGAGGAAGTTGACGCTAAGCTCAAGAACATCATGACAAACATCTTCCACAACTCATACAATGCAGCTAAGGAGTACGGTCTTGAAGGCAACCTCGTTGCAGGTGCTAACATCGCAGGCTTCCTGAAGGTCGCTGACGCTATGAAGTGGCAGGGTATCGCTTACTAATAAGAGCGTAATATCAAAGCTATATACAAAACGGACGGTTTTTATGCCGTCCGTTTTTTTGTTATATTTCAAAGACGCATGGAATGTTCCCGCGGGTCTATTTCACCTGATTTTCTTTTATTATCCTGCCACGCTCAAAAGCACAAGCATTCTCAAGCGTTGTGCGGCTTATGGCGGCTAGGGCTTCTTCGGTGAAAAAGCCCTGATGAGAGGTGACGATAACGTTAGGAAAAGACAGAAGCCTTGCGGTCACGGAGCTTTCTAGGATATCCTCCTGTCGGTTTTCAAAGACGTTCTCTGTTTCTTCCTCATAAACATCAAGACCCACTCCGTGGAATTTTCTGCTTCTGATACCTTTTATAAGGTCTTCGGTATTCACAAGCGCACCTCGGGAGGTATTTACGAAAACAACATTCTCTTTCATAAGGGAGATAGTTTCAGTATTGATAAGATGATAGCTTGATTCTGTCAGGGGGCAATGGAGCGAGATAAGGTCGCTTTCTCTCAGGACTTCGCTAAGGGGATAATACTTCACGAAGTCAAGGTCAGGGTTCTGATAAACGTCATAAGCTATAACACGCATACCAAAGCCGTGGCATATCCTGCACATTGCCGCACCTATCCTGCCTGTGCCTATTATACCAGCAGTCTTGCCATGGAAATCAAGTCCCATAAGACCATTCAGGCTGAAATTGTTCTCTCTTACCTTTATATAGCCCTTGTGTATTCTTCTTGTTACTGCAAGCGCAAGCGCCATGGCGTGTTCTGCCACGGCTTCCGGAGAATACCCAGGCACTCTAAGCACTGTTATGCCGTATTTATCGGCGGCTTTTATATCAACATTATTATAGCCTGCACATCTCATAAGAAGAAGCTTTACACCGTGTTCATGGAGCCGTCTAAGCACTGAGCCTGTTATCGTTGAGCTTACAAAGGCGCACACTCCATCACAGCCCTCGGCAAGCCTTGCTGTGTCTTCCGTCAAATCGGCTTCAAGGTAAACGCTTTCTATATCGGGATAGTTTTTTCGCTGCTTTTCAAATGAATCTATATCATACTGCTTTGCGTCATAGAATATTATTTTCATAAAAACTCCTCCAAATTTTAAAGTATTTCATTTTACGCTTGTATTTTTTGCAGCTGTTTATAAAAATATACGGTTTTTGCCTTAATAAGATAAAATTATCAAAGGTTGACAATTGTGCGTAAATAGGATATAATATAGGTATCGGTATGTAAAAATATACTTTAAATATACTTTAAATGCCTGTTTTCTACAGAAAGGATATGATGCCAATGTCACAATTTTCGGAACTTCTCAAAGAATACATAAAGAAAAAAGATATTACTATAAAAGCCCTTGCCGAAAAATGTGGTATCGACAGAACATATCTTCATAAGATACTCAAAGGGGAAAGGAAAGTGCCAAGCGTAGATTTTGTAGAAAATATAAGCTTGCAGCTCATGCTTTCCACAGAGGATAAAAGCAGGCTCATGGAGCTTTATAACATTTCTGAAATGGGGGAAGATGTCTACAATCGCCGTAAGCAGGTGTCAAAGATAATACACGATATGGCAAACACAAACATGGAAGAGCCTGACGCTCTGACTTTCAAGACAGAAGTTGATATTGACACTGTGCCTGAGATATCAATCTACACCGACAAACGTGAGCTTAGAAAAAACCTGCAGGTGCTTATATGCAGCGATGTTCATAATGGTTCTGACATTCAGGTCATCGCTCAGCCAACAGAGTTTCTTACCAATCTGCTGTCCATTGCCGCAGAAGGCAGCGAGTCTACCATAAACCATCTGTTCTTCTTTGACAACACCTCATACGAAAAAAACACCGCAAAATACAATCTGGATATTTTTCCGTTCATATGTCACCTTGCGCAAAAGCATGAAAAATATGAGGCTTTTTATTATTATGAGGGTGCGTCGGCATATTTCAACTCCACGAACATCATGCCAAACATAATGATAACGAATAATTTTCTGATCAGAACAGACAGCGATTATTGCGAGGGCGTTATATACAGATCTAAACCTATGGTAGAATTTTATATGCGGCAGTTTGAAAAGTTCAAGACAAAATGTGCAAAGCTTCTCGACCACGCTGTGAATATTCTGGAATATGTTTACTTTTGGTACGATGACAACGCAAATTTCATCGGCGTGGATTTTCAGCCATGCACCATGCTTTGTCTTACAGAGGATATATACAACGCCCATGCACTTTTGCCAGCTGACGCAAAGAAATTTGTAAAAGCAAAGCTCACCATGGGCAAAAAGGCTCTTTCTGAACACAAATTTGTAAATCTGTTCAGTGAAAAGGGTCTTGCAGAGTTTATGACGACGGGAGAGATCTTTGAGCTTCCGAGAAATTCATATACTTTTCCCACTCTTGCAGAACGCAAGATAATGCTACAGATAATGATATCGCTTTGTGAAAACGGCATGGCAGACTACAGGATAATAAAGGACGACTATTTTGCAGTGTCGAAAAATCTTTGTATCAACATTTCTGACAACACAAGTCTTAACATCGTTGCCAGAAACAACTGCTTCTCTGATTTTTCTTATTTGAAGATAAGCGAAACGAGCCTTGTTCAGGCTTTCTGGGATTATTTTCAGCACTTTATAGATTCTGACGCTGTTTGCTCACATGAAGAAACTATCGAGATACTCAGGTCTTATTTGTAAAAAATGGGCGACCAAAAGCCGCCCACTGTAATGATATTATTTAAGCTGTTCACGCATTAAAGTGAGCAGCTTTTTTTCTCGCCTTGACACCTGCACCTGCGACATACCAAGTTGTTTTGCCGTTTCCATCTGAGTTTTATTCTGAAAATATCTCAGGTATATAAGCTTTCTATCCTCCGCTTCAAGGGAAGATATGACTTGACGGAGAGAGAGCCTATCAGCAATTTCTATGTCAGGAGCATCAACAGGGATATCTATTTGTCCGTGGCGGTCGTCTTCATCTGAGCTTTCAGTAAGACTAACAGGGGGCAGGGCGACGTTCATGGCTAGAGTAACGGCTTCTTCGCTTTCTCCTGACAGCTCACAAAGCTCGCTTACTGTAGGTTCTCTCCCCTGCTGTATTGAAAATCTCTCACGCTCTCTTACAAGGCGCATGGAAAGCTCTTTTATGCTCCGTGACACTTTTATCGTGCCACCGTCACGGAAAAGCCTTTTTATCTCCCCTAGTATCACAGGCACTGCATAGGTGGAAAATTTCACACCACGGCCGCTGTCAAAGGCCTTCGCAGCTTTTACAAGACCTACACAGCCTGCGCCGTAGAGGTCGTCATACTCTATGCCACGGTTGCGGAAGCGGTTTGCGCACAGGTGAACAAGCCCCAGATTTTCTTCTGCAAGAGGGGTCTCGACTATGCTGCTCATTTTATACTCTTTCTTTCAAGTTTTTTTCAAGGATAAGGGTAGTTCCTTCTCCAAGCTTGCTGCGCACCTTCACTTTATCCATAAAGCTTTCCATGACCGCAAAGCCAAGACCTGCTCTTTCCTCCTCAGGTGCAGTGGTGAAAAGCGGCTGCATAGCCTGCTCGATATCAGCGATACCGCAGCCCTTATCCCTTATTTTTATGTAGACGTGTCTGTTCTCGAATATCCTTATCTGCATGAATATCTCCCCTAGGGTGTTTCGGTATCCGTGGACAATGGCGTTTGTGACTCCCTCTGACACTGCGGTCTTGACATCTGCAAGCTCGTCGATCTGAGGGTCAAGCTGAGTAAGGAAACCGCTGACTGCAACTCTAGCAAAGCGCTCATTTTCAGAATAGCTGGGAAAACTGACTTTCATTTCATTAAGGGGTTTTCGTTTCAATTTTATCACTCTCCTTTGTTTTGTCATCGGGGCTTTCATTCTGTTCCTGAGCTGCTTTCTTCTCTTGTATATACGGGGTCATATCCATAACTATCTTTGTGAGTCTGTGCATACCTGCAAGCTGCAAGACCTTTCGGATATAAGCAGGAGGCGACGCCACTATCACCTCGCCACCCATTTCTGACATTATCCTGTATCTGCCCATAACAAGTCCGATGCCTGAGCTATCCATAAAGGTCACCTGAGAATAGTCGAGGATAAGGGTAAGAGGGTTATGGCTTCTAATGGCTTTATCTATCTCTCCCCTGAAATATTTTGCTGTATGGTGGTCGATATCGCCGCATATCTCTGCCACAAGAGTTCTGGCTGACGGATAGTTTTTTATCTCCACATTCATGCTTTATCATTCCTTTCATCTTTTCGTTTTATCCGCTGAAAATATATTATCACTTACAGTGGGATTTTTTTGTCGCATTATTGCATGAATGGAAAAAGGGCATAAAAAAACAGGAACACACATTAGTGTGTCCCTGCCTAGGAAAATTATTATGTTCTATGCTTATGTATTAAAGTCCGTTAGGATTGTTCTTAATGAAGTTCCAGCTATCTGCTGTCATTTCATCAAGGCCATATTGTGCTTCCCAGCCAAAGACCTTCTTTGCCTTTGCTGTATCAGCATAGCAGGTTGCAATGTCGCCTGCACGTCTTGGTTTTACCACATATGGAAGCTTCTTTCCGCAGGCTTTTTCAAAGCTGTGAAGAACGTCATAAACGCTTGAGCCTTTTCCTGTGCCGAGGTTTACGGCTTCAACACCCTTGTTTTCCATTACATACTTGACTGCGCAAAGGTGACCCTTAGCAAGGTCAACAACGTGGATATAATCTCTTACACCTGTTCCGTCAGGAGTATCGTAATCGTCGCCGAACACACCGAGCTTTTCAAGCTTTCCTACTGCTACCTGACAGATGTAAGGAAGCAGATTGTTTGGTATACCGTTAGGGTCTTCGCCGATAAGTCCGCTCTTATGTGCGCCGATAGGGTTGAAGTATCTCAGAAGTGAAACTGACCAATCGTTGTCTGAAACATAAACATCTCTCAGTATCTGCTCTATCATTACCTTTGTATAGCCATAAGGGTTTGTTGCAGATGTAGGCATATCCTCCGTATATGGAGCTTTGTTCACAGGGCCGTAAACTGTTGCGGAAGATGAGAAAACTATCTTCTTACAGCCGTATTTTCTCATTGCCTTGATAAGCATGAGAGTGCCTGTAATGTTGTTATGGTAATATTCAACAGGCTTCTGAACAGATTCGCCAACCGCTTTAAGACCTGCAAAATGTATAACAGCGTCTATCTTGTTTTCTTCAAATATCTTTTCGAGCGCTGCAAGGTCAAGAAGATCCGCCTCATAAAAAGCAAAGTCCTTGCCTGTTATCTTCTTTATTCTGTTAAGAGCCTCCGGCTTTGAGTTTGAAAAGTTATCAACTATAACTACTTCATAGCCTGCTTCAAGAAGCTCAACGCAGGTGTGGCTTCCGATAAATCCTGCTCCGCCTGTAACGAGTATTTTTGCCATATTCTTTACCTCCCAAATATGTCAGGTTTTTTCTTACACTTACATTATACCATATTTTCACGTTTTTGCAATACCATTTTTGTTTCAAACACATGGATTTTTGTTGCAAAGAGAATAAAAATATGCTATCATATCTATAACAGACCATCTCACAGAAAGGAACACACAGAATGAATACAGACCGCCATTCCTTTAAATCAGACCAGACGGACGCACTTTCGCTGTCGGTATACAACGTGGGCTATGAAAAATGTCAGGGGCTTCACAGTTGGGGAAGCGGCGTTCGTGACCATTATCTTATCCACCACATCATAAGTGGCAAGGGCGTATACAAAACACCGCAGGGAGAGTATCACCTTAGCGCAGGGGACACTTTTCTCATTTACCCCTACACTGTTATAACATACACTGCCGACAAGAACGACCCATGGGAATACTACTGGGCAGGCTTCAACGGCTCTGACGCTGAATTTATCCTTGATCGTGCAGGCTTCACAAGAGAGTGTCCCGTTATCTCCGCAGACTTTGGAAGCGAGCTTAAAGACAGTCTTGAACGCATTTATCGTCTTAGTGGAAACAGAAGCTCAGACCTTGTGAAAATGACAGGTCAGCTTTACATCACGCTGGGCATTCTTATGGAACGCTCGGGAAGTCAAAGCCGTTCGGGGAGCACCGCAAAGGGATATGTCACAAAGGCGAAAAACTACATTGCACACAACTACACCCTTGGGATAGGGGTCGAGAATGCCACCGATTTCGTTGGCGTGAGCCGTGCCACGCTATATCGAGCTTTCATGGAATACGAGGGGCTTTCTCCTGCACAGTATATAACTGATTTCCGTGTGAACGCCGCCTGCCGTTTGCTGGAAGAAACTGAGCTTCCTGTGTCGGCCGTGGCAAGGTCGGTAGGCTATAATGACAGCCTTTATTTTTCAAGGATATTCCACAAGACAAAGGGTGTGTCACCTACGGAATACAGGGCTGACGCTTTGTGTACAAAAGGTGAAAACAAGGCGTTTTCGGTTGACAAGGGTATATAAATGAGATATAATAAATAGGTATAATTAGCTACGAAAGGGTCTTAAACAATGAATTTCTTTATGGTCGGCTCGTTTTTCATGCTTTTCATGCTCAACGCAGGCTGGACTTCTAATTACGTTATAAAGCTTGTAGGCTTTTTATTTTTCGCAGTGGGAACGGCTGAGGCTGAAGAACGCACTGACGCTTTCGCACATCTTAAAAAGCCTGCTTACACTTCTTCCGCTATGTGCGCTCTTGCGGTGGTATGTCAGCTTCTATTGAAGCTTCTCTCCCCTGCGGCAATGGCGGCGAACGTTATAAGCATTTTGCTGTCGGCGGCAACTGTCTATATGTCACTGAACCTTATGAGAATGTTCCTTGTGGCGCTTGACAGCCACAGAGAGCTTGTGGAAGACGTTTCAAACATTGTAAGGCTTCAGGGCAGTTTCAACAAGCTTGCTCTCATGACGTTTATTTACTTTGGGGGCGACCTGCTTAACAGGCTAATACCAATAGAGTTCGTCACCACCTTTGCAGGCGTTATTGCGGCAATAGCAAAGATACTTGTGTATATTTTCCTGCTCATCATGCTTTACAACTTCAACAAGCTGAGGACAGATTATGAAAAACGCCGTGAAAGAGAAAACAAATAAGGATATTTCAAGAACGTCATGTTCACAAATGGCGTTCTGTTTTGTGTATAAAGGCAACAAAGAATAGGAGAACGAAAAATGCTATCAATAATAATACCAAGCTATAACGAGGAAGGCAACGTTGCAAAATGTGCTTCTGTTGTTTCAAAGCTTCTCAGCGAAAACGGTATAGACTATGAGCTTGTTTTTGTAAACGACGGCTCAAAGGACAGAACATGGGATATAATCTCAAACCTTGCACGCAATGACGAGCATATCGTGGGCGTGAACTTTTCAAGAAACTTCGGCAAGGAAAGTGCAATTTTCGCAGGACTTGAAACTGCAAAGGGCGACGCTTGCGTTCTGCTGGACTGTGATTTGCAGTTCCCGCCTGAGGTCATAATCGAGATGTACAACATCTGGAAAAACAATGACGTTGACATTGTTGAGGGCAGAAAAAATTCCCGTGGAAAGGAAAACCCTGTATACAAATTTTTCTCTCTGTGGTTTTACAAGATGATAAACAAGTCAAGCGGACTCGACATGGAAGCGGCTTCCGATTTCAAGCTTCTTGACAGGGCTGTGGTAGATTCACTGAATGCAATGCCTGAAAGACTGACGTTTTTCAGAGCAATGTCAAGCTGGGTAGGTTACAAGACGGAGCGTGTATATTTTGACGTTGCTGACAGAGAGATAGGCGAATCAAAGTGGTCTGTAAAGGGGCTTTTCAAATTCGCCATAAACAGCATAACCTCTTTTACCTCTGCGCCTTTGCAGATAGTGACAGTATGCGGTGTTATAACGTTTATTTTCTCTGTCATACTGGGACTTCACACCCTTATCAAAAAGCTTATCGGTGCGTCGGCGGCAGGCTTTTCAACTGTCATAATCCTACAGCTTCTCACATCGAGTATAATAATGTTCAGTCTTGGAATAATAGGCTTTTATCTCTCAAAGATATACGAGGAGATAAAACAGCGACCTAGATACATAATCCGTGATATTATAAGAAAAGACGACGAGGAGAAAAAGAATGGAAAAGACTAAGACATCTCCCCTTTCATTTATAAAAAAATGGTGCTATGATAAGCGGCTGTACTTTTTGGTGTTTTTTCTGCCTGTGGCAATAATGTTTTCAGCCTATGCGTTTTTCAAGATACACCCTATCGGTGACAGCTCGGTGCTTGTACTTGATTTGAACGGTCAGTATGTTTACTACTACGAGCAGTTCCGTGACGCTTTCCATGGCAATGGCAGTTTTATCTACAACTGGTCACGAAACCTCAGCGGAGAAATGTTCGGTGTGTTTGCATATTATCTTGCAAGCCCTTTTATGCTGATACTTGTGCTGCTGCCGAGAACGATGATGGCGACCTCTATCCTTATTTTACAGCTTGCAAAGATAGGCACGGCGGCTGTGACGTTCATGTTCTTCTTAAAAAAGATATCAGTGCAGAAGCCTAAAACTATCTCACTTATCATATTCCCTACCATGTATGCTCTTATGTCATACATGGTGGTACAGCTTATGGATCCTATGTGGCTTGACGGACTTATCTATCTGCCGCTTATATGCTGGGGCGTTCACAGGCTCGTTGATGAGGGCAAGCTTGTGCCTTATATAGTGCCGCTGGCGCTTATGTTCATTGCACATTTCTACATCGGCTATATGGTGGGAATTTTCACGTTTTTCTACTTCTGCTGGTACTGTCTTTCAAGAGAGGGCAGGATATTGCCAAAAAAGTTCTTCTCACGCTGTGTGGCTTTCGGTATCGGCACGCTTGTTGCGCTTATGTGTGCGGCGTTCGTTCTTATAACCGTTTACAATTCTTTGAAGCTTGGCAAATTTGAGTTCACTGACCCTGATTTCTCACTTGCAACGCAATTTGATTTCCTTACGTTCATAACAAAGCTTTTCCCAATGTCATATGACACTGTTTACCCTGAGGGTATGCCTATGATATACTGCGGAACGGCTGTATTGATACTTGTTCCGCTATTCTTTATGAACGACAGGATAACAATGAAAGAAAAGACCTCCACAGGTCTGCTCACTTTCCTGCTTGTTTTACTAATGTATATAAAGCCTGCGGACATGGCGATGCACGGCTTCCAAGTGCCGAACTGGCTGCCTTACAGATATTCTTTCATATTTTCATTCCTGATGATAGTAATGGCATTCAGGGCGTTTGAGAACCTCGAGGGCATAACTGCAAAGAACATCGGCGGAATTTTCTTCGGACTTATGGTATTCCTCTTTTGGTGTGAGCGTGAGAACTACTCTCACTTCCAGCTTTTTGAAACAAAGACAAGTGAAACAGGCGACACCACAAACGTTATACAAGGCATATGGGTATCCATGATAGCGCTGGCGGCATATTTCGCACTTATCTATCTTATCAAGAAATATCCAAAATCAAAGGCTGTTTGTATCGTAATGGTAGGCGTTCTTGCGGTCGAGCTTTTTGCAAACAGCGCTGACACTATCGACAAGATAGACACTGACGTTGCATACAGCAAATACACCTCTTATGAACCTTACATGACGCAGACGAGAAACGCTGTGTCAATGATGAAGGAATATGACCCGTCGCTCTTTTACCGCATGGAGGCAACTTTCCACAGAACCGTGAACGACCCTATCGGAACAGGCTACAAGGGCATTTCACATTCAAGCTCAACGATGAACGCACCTGCCCTTATGATGCTCCACAAGCTTGGCTATGCTTACGGCGGACACTACACAAAATATGACGGCACAACTTTCATAACCGACGCTCTGTTTGACATAAAATATCTTATGGACAAAACGGGCAACACCTCTTTTGTAGGCACAAGAGTTAAAGTCCCTGAGGAATACAAGCTCACTACAGAATACACTGAGGGCGACGCAACATATAAATTCTACAACAACCCTAACGCTCTTGGTCTTGGCATGGTATCGTCACCGAGTATTGAGGACGTGTCACTTTCTGAAGATAATCCTTTTGAAAATCAGAACATGGTATTCAACGCCCTCGCAGGCACAACAAAGGAATATTTCACAAAGATACCTGTTATAAACAGCGAAATGGAGAACGTTTCTACATCTCAGCTCACTGACGGACACACGAAATACTTCCCTACAGACACTTCCATTGCAGAATGTCACATTGACTATGTTGTGAAAATGGATAAGGACTCATATCTTTATATGTATCTTCCAACCAAATATGAGCGTTCCTGCAACGTGTGGATACAGGACGAGGACGATTATATGGACGGCTCTGAGCCTATGGAATATGCAGGTCAGTTCTTTGTGGGCGACAATTATTCCATTATGAATCTTGGCAAATTCTATGAGGGGCAGGAGCTTCGCATACGCATAACGGTGGCAAATGACGATAACGAAGCTTACTGGAAAGACCAGCTTTTCTACACCTTTGATTATGACAGCTTTGCACAGACCTGCGCTGATATGCAGAAAAATGTGCTTGAGGTCACAAGCTTTAAGGACACTTATCTTGAGGGCACTGTTAATGCTGAAAATGACGGCTCTGTACTGTTCACGACCATACCATACGAAAACGGCTGGACTATTACTGTGAACGGCAAAAAGGTGACGGCTGAAAAAACTCTTGACAGCCTTATAACTATCCCTTTGGAGCAGGGTGAAAACAAGATAACAATGAAGTTCTCCCCTGACTATTGGAAGGTATCTCTTATCATAACGGGCTTTGGTGTTGCCCTGCTGGTGCTTATATTCCTGTTTGAATATAAGCGTGGAAAAGTCATGAAAAAGGTGCTTGCAAAAGCTAACTTTACGGCTGAGAGCAGTGAGAAAGCCACAACCCCTGTGATAAATGACACAACTGATACAACGGACGAGCCGCTGAGGATATACCGCCCTGACAATGATGATGACGAAAAGCTTCGGCACATAAACGAGATGATGAAAAATATTCTCGGTGAGGACGAGGATAGCGGCAAAAACGATAAATAGCGACGAAAGCTGCGAAAAAAATCTATTGACAAGGCTTTTATAAAATAGTATTATAATAGGGACGGAAATTCTATCCGCCCCTATTTTTTCGGACAGCGGATAAAGACTTCACAAATGAAAGGACTAATCAAAATGGCAAAAAAGATCTACACAAAGAAGCTTACATATGCAGGAATGTCCCTGTGTCTGCTGAGTTTTTTCGCATTTATTCTCTCGGCAGCAGGCGCTTTGGCTGACCCTGTGGGAAAGCTCGTTTACAACAACGTTTTCACAAACAAGATAGACTTTTTGTTCACCCCTGACATTTTCGCTTATGTGAACACCTATGGTCTTTCATGCGCACTCGCCATATTCAGCCTTGTGGCGTTTTTCACATCTGCAAGAGCAAAGGGCAAGAAAAAGCTTGATGGTGCATTCGCAGGCTTTCTTATCCTTTTCCCGCTTGTTGTGATGATAACAAAGGGCATAATGATATACTATGTTACGGTAAAAGGTCACTTCTCAAACGCTATAACAATGGGCTATGACAATGACAAGTTCAGGGTAGCCCTTTCACTTGCTGATGACGTTCTGCCATTTATTGCGGCTTTCCTGCTTTTTATCGGTGGACTTGTTATTGCAGGCAGACTTATGGGCGAAGATTTCGCCGTTGAGATACCTGTTGCCGCAAAGACGCCTGACAATGCCCCTGCGCCTATCCCAATGACTACACCGCAAGAACAGAGTTTTGCTCAGCCTGATATGTCACAGTTCAGAAAGCCCGACAATGCCGAGCCTGTTATGTCACAGAGCGTAGTTGAGCCTGAGATGCCACAACAGACAGAGCCTATAGAACCACCTACTGAAACGGCTGAACAGCCTGTCGAGCAGACCGCACCTGAAAAGTGTCCTCATTGTGGCTCAGAGCTGAAGAGCGGAGCCAAATTTTGCAGCGTTTGCGGAAACAAGGTCTAAAAAGCTACACCAATACACTTCCATAAAAAATACGGCATATGCCACTTTTTCGGTGACATATGCCGTGTTTCATTTTTACTGTTCTGATACGCTGGGGCTTGCAAGACCATGCTTTACTCGGTCACGGACCTCCGCTCTCTTTGCGTCGTTAAATCTGTCGAGAGTTCCAACAAGATAGCCTGTTATTCTTCTTATACGCTGAAAAGGCACGTCTGCAAAGTGATAATCAACGTCAACAAAGTCGCCGTCTATTTTTAGGTCGATAGTCTGGATAGTCTTTTCAGGGTAAAGCTTCTGCGCCCTGTCGATATATGAATTTATCTCTGCCTGGGACATCTCCCCGCCTGTTACGTTCACATTTACCATTTTACATTACCTCCATTTTTCTTTGTTATACATATTGTTGCCACAATAAAAGGATACCACAATATCTTGTACTTGTCAATAGTTAATACCTACAAAGCACATGAGTATATTTTGTAGGGTATGCCTGCATGGTCAGCCTTTCATTTCTTCTCTTATGCCTCGCCAATCGGGACAGAACTTTCCCACCAAAGCCCAGAAATCCTTGCTGTGATCCATAAAGACCAAGTGGCAAAGCTCGTGGAGGCAGACATAATCAATGCACTCTCTGCGGAAAACGATAAGCTTTGAGTTTATGGAAATATGCCTGTTTGAGATACATCTTCCCCAGCTTGCTGTCAGCGGTTTTATTGTGACCTTTTCAGGCACAAGTCCTGTGGAGGCAGACATTTTCTGCATACTTTTTGTTATCTCCGCCACTGTGAGATCGTTTATGAACTTGGTGGTCTGCTCTTTTACATAGGTCTGGTCGCTGGTCTTGTTCACGGCAATGAGAAGCTTGCCGTCCTCTATCTTAGGAGAAAAATACTTATCAGCTTGAACAAGGGTCAGGGTAAGCTCGTTCCCCAAAAGTCTGAGCCTTTCGCCATGGCAGAAATCTTTCGGCAGACCCACCGCCGCCTTGTCTTTTTGCTCCTTTATCCAGCCCAGATTGTTATTAATAAAGCTTTCAAGCTGCTGCTTTGAACAGCCGTAAGGCACACGCACTGTCAAAGTGCCGTCACGCATACCCATATTAAGGCGACTTCTTTTGGCAACGTCAAGGATAAAGTCTATGCGCTCTCCGTTTTTATCCTCGATAAAAGTATTATATTTCGGCACTTCAAAGCCCCCATATCCAAAAACGCCGCACATTCTTTTGTGCGGCGCTGTATTTTTTACCACTGTACTGCTATAGAGCTGTCTGTTGTAAGATAATCCTTATAAATATATCCTGTGAGTGGACCGTCTATGTTCATGAAATTTATCTTCACATATCCGTTATCCTCATATTCAAGAACGTTTACCTGAACGCCCGGTGACATACAAACGATATTCTCAGCGTCATTATCAGGTGCCACATGAAGATAAGCATACTCTGTGACATACATTACTTCAAGCACATCTGTCTGACTAGACTCGTCGCTGGACACATCTGTTACCGCACCGCTTTCGTCCACACTGCTGTTATCAGTAACGGACGTATCCGCAGGGGCGGCGCTGTTCACCGGTTCAGCCACAGACTCGTTTGTATTTATAGTAGCAGTATTTATACCCTTTGGCACTTCTGAACTATTGCTTGCAAAAAGCCCCTTGGCAAGCAGAAGTATCACGCACAGCACAAATATGCCCACGACGATTATTGCGACAACGCTCGCCGTATTTCCCGAAGCCTTGTGGGAAACATTATTCTTGTTATTATCCATATATTGCACGGCACAAGCCGCCGCATTTCGCCTCCTTTTGCAGGAATACACCTGCCCACCCGCAAACAAAGCACAGGTACATAAATATATTATAATATTTTTATTCATCAATGTCAATGACAGTTTAATTACAATATTGTCACATTTCACCCTTCAAACCCTCTTCTTGAGATATTTGCCATATTCACGCTGATATTTTGACATTATAGCCAAATAGGAGTTTGCTAATTTGATTAAAATACATATTAACAGAATCAGCAAAATGTGATATAATGAATTTTAAGGGCGTGCCTTGGGAGGCGTTGCCCCTACAGTATAAAAGCAAGGGGGCAGGAAATTGCATAAAAAAATCATCTGCGGTGCATTGTCTGCTGCAATGTTCCTGACCCTTTTTTCAGCCTGCGGTCGATTTGAAGAGAGCGTGGTCAATACTGAAAACTCCTCGTTTATCGAACAAGAGGAAGTCGTTGACAGCCCTGCAAAGATATTTTTCTCAGCATGGAACGGCAGTGAGATAACCGCTGACACGGCTAGAGAGCATGGTATGCTTTTCATGGACTCTTCAGAAGAAAGCGATATGCGCTGGGCTGAGTTCTGTGAGTGCGTAAAAAGCGGCACTGAGGCTGAGATAACAGTATGCACAAGCACGCAGGTGATACATGCTGAAAGCTCTTTGGAGGGGGACAGCGGTGTTCTTACCATAGAATCTGAGGACTTTTCTGAGGGCAGCATGAAGCTTTTCTCAAAAAAGCTTTCTGCCGACAGCCTTTACAGCGTTTGTGAAAACGGCTTGACGGTATATTACGCAGGAAGCAACAAGCTTTATCAGACAGAGAATGTAACAAGTGAGCTTACAGACGTTCCTTTTGAGCAAAAGATATACAAGTGCAGCAGTGAAGCCAACATGACATTTCCCTATCAAAAAATGTTCTCAAATTATGATGATTTCAGTGAATATTATTTGAAATACAATAGTGAGCTGCAAATTCAGGAAATGAAAAAGGATATGGAAGCTTTTGAAAAAGAGGGCGGCTTCAACAACCATGTTATTTTTCTAAAAGGAGAGCTTTCTGGATATGAGCATATCGACTATGAAGTAGTAAGGGCGGTCAAAGACAAGGATTCCCTTTTCATATATGTGGCTAAAGAGATACCCGAGAACAAAGCAGGGGCGACTTCAAAGCGGCAGATAACTGTCACAGTGCCGTCAGAGTATCTTGACGAGATAAGCCCCAAAAACATAAAATGGATAGTTTTCACACAAGAGTGACAAAAGGCGGACAAGGTGTCTGCCTTTTTTTATTCTGAAAGTTGACAGATAAAATCATTAGTATTATAATAAGGTCAACACCTCATAAGGAGATATTTATATGAAGCTTTTTTACCCTGAGATATTTGATGAATTTGTCTGCACAGGCTCGCAGTGTTCTGACAACTGCTGTATGACCGATTGGGATATCGAGATAGACGAGGACACCTACGGCTTTTACAAAAAGCTTGACAATGACATAGGCAGGAAGTTTGTGAACTCAGTTACGGAAGACGAGGGCGTGAAATATCTTGTCCACTGCGACGGCAAATGCCCTATGCTCAACGAAAAGGGGCTTTGCTCTGTTCAGCTTGCTTACGGTGAGGAAAACATCTCAGACATATGCCGTGAACACCCAAGGTTTTACGAGTGGTTTGGAGATTACAAGGAGGCAGGCGTGGGACTTGCCTGCGAAGAAGCTGTGAGAATGTATCTTTCTGATGATGAGCCTGTGAGATTTTTTACCAAAGAGATAGATGAAGAGCCTGACGACCTTGAGTTCGATCCCAAGCTTCTTGAAACCATGCTTTTTGCACGGACGGCTTTCATTGACCTGCTTCAAAACAGGGAATATTCTCTCCATGACAGGCTTGTGAACGTTCTTTCAGCGTCAGCGGAGATACAATATGCTCTTGACGAAGAGGATACAGAGGAGATAAAAGCCATTGCCCAGGAGCTTTCCCACCCTGAGATAATTGCAGAGCGTGTGGAGAGTTTGAAAAAGGCTTTGCCTGAAAAGCCTTTGGAAAATGCCGAAAAAATGCTTTTGTATCTTGAACGTCTTGACTTTATAGGCGACATTCTCCCACAGCAGATAAAAGACGCAAGCCGCTTTGTGAAAAAGCTTTCCGCACCCTTAAAGGCTCAGACGAGCGGTGAGTACGAAAAGCTTGCGGTATATTTTGTATACAGATATTTTCTTAAAGCTGTGAGAGATTTCGACCTGCTGTCAAAAATAAAGGCTATGATAGTGTTCGTTTTTGCCGCAGAGGTAATAAACCTCAGTCGTGAGCAGGACGCTCCCGCACGCTTTGAAACCGTCAAGGAGCTTTGCAAGGAGATAGAATACTCAGGTGACAACATGGACAGGATATATGACGACAGCTATCTTTCAGATATTTTCTCTGATATTTCTATGCTTGCACTTCTTGAATGGACGCTTTAGAGAAGAAGGTAACCAAGCGCCAGAAGAAGCTTTATGTCTGCGCCCTGCTTGTATAATATGTAAATAAGCAGACCGATAAGGGCTTTTTCCTCGTCTATCTTTATATCGCCTAAATTCCCCCCAAGCAGACCGCTCAAAAGCGAGCTGCTCTGAGGGGCTTTTTGTGGGCTATGAGCATTCTGAGTGCGAGGGGTTTCCTCTGCTTTAGGTGGTGCAGGCTCGCTATTAGGGCTTGCGCCCACAATGCTTCGTGAACGCCTTTGCATTTCTCTCACACGGCGAATGGCTTCCTCCTGCATGGTGGTAAAATTATTGTCATCAGAATAAGCCAAGCAGATCACCTCCCAGAAGTCCGCTTTCTTTCAGTGCGGGATACACCGCAAAAAGCTTGAATATTTTTATGAGCCTGTCTATTTTCGCCTGATTTTCTTCTTTCAGCAGAGGTCGCAGAGCAAGAAGAAGCTGGATATTTTTATCGGGCTTTGAAGCCGACTGCATAATGCTTTGTATCTTCATAAGCTTTGCAATATCAAGACCCCCTGCCTGTGTCGCTTGCGCAGGCTTGCTTTCCGCAGGCGGAGAAATGCCCCCCAGGCTTTGAAGAAGCTGAGAAAAGTCCATGTTCTGTGGACTTTGGGTTGGTGCTTCACTTTTACCGCCCTGCTCTCCCTGTCCGCCGTTATCCGCCGTGAGCATATCCGCAAGCTCCTTTATCTGCTTCATGCTTTCCTCGTCATTAAGCACATTCTGTATTTTGTTCATCAGATCGTCCAATTATTTCACCGCCTGTTCAAGCTTTTGCCCTGCAAAATACTATTTTCCCTGAAGCTTTTTGAATATCGCCCTTGCCTGCGGTGAGGACAATATTTTCTCGGCAGTTTTCGGATCTGACAAAGCCTTTTGAAGCATCATAGCCTCGTTTTGCGGCATACCCTGAAGTGCCCTGTCATAAACTCCGCTTTCAAGCTGACCTTTCAGCACATCAGGGGTGGTGCCTAGCTTTTTGGAAGCCACTGCAAGAAGTGCCTGCATGGCTTTTGGATCCATGGAATTGAAGCTGTTTTTTGCGCTCATAAAAAATTCTCCTTTTTTCTATAGTATTTATAAATATTTATGTTATAATATTGCTTGTTATAACTGGTAAAGGGGTGTAACTATGAGAATAATCGTTTTTTCGGATACTCATGGAAATTATTCTGCAATGCACAAAATATTCAAGAGAAACGGCGACGCTGACCTGTTTATTTTTCTTGGTGACGGCGAACGTGACCTTGACAGCCTGAGAGTGCAGTATCTTGACAAAAAGATAGTAAACGTATCAGGAAACTGCGACTTTGCTTCGCTCACTCCCGAAAATGACATATACATGACCGATGACGGTATAAAGATATTTTTCACCCATGGCCACAAGTGGGGCGTGAAATACTCTACCGACAGACTTTTTTACAAAGCCAAGGAAATAGGCGCACAGATAGCACTTTTCGGACACACACACTGCCGCTACTATGCCTATGAGGAGGGTATCCACATTTTAAACCCCGGCAGTGCAGGTCAGCCGAGAGACGGCAAGCCTGCAAGCTATGCCTATATTGACATTACAAAGGACGGTGGCATATTCTGTAGTCACGTTGACCTATAATATGCTCAGGACTTAGATCTTGTTAAGGCAATACCGCACAAAGATTGTGCGTCAGATGCGTAGTCAGATTTTTTGTCAGATTGCATAAAAATTCCGCAGGCATACTGTCGTATGTCAAGGGATTTTTGTGTGATATGACGGAAAATCTGCAAGCAGATGGCGTGCAAAGCCGTCAGGCAGGCTTTGTGCGGTGTTGCCTTAAACAAAAAGCGGACGAACACTTTTCATGTTCGCCCGCATTTTTATGCTAAAAATTATTCTGATATCTCTTTTCTTACCCTTTCAAGCTCATCAAGGAACATCTGATCCGCATGGCTAAGGCGGTAATTGCTCTGATAGATAAGAACGTCCTTATTGGTCTTTTTGAAGCTATGACAAACTCTTTGCACAAGGCCATAACGCTTCAATATCTCCTTTGGCAGAGGACTTACCCACATGAATGAGTCCGGACAAGCCGAGAGGATATCGAACTGACTTCCTCTCTCATAAACGTAAATATGTCTGCTGTGATTATTCAGCTCAGCGTTTTTCTTCTGGTAAGTCGCTGAGATGTTCGGCACGATATTATCGCCGTGCAATACCTCTATGTATTTATCCAAAACAGTTTCGTTTATCTCTTTTTCTTTAGCAAGCTGGCTGTTTTCGCTTGTGATAAGTACATAATCGAACTCCCACACGTTATGATATTTCAGATTTTTCTCTTCTATCATAGACATGAAAAAGCTCTCATATGCCACAGGATAACGGATTATACCCATGTTATATTCGCATTCCACCACTGCGTTTATGGCTTCCATGGAGTTTGTTTCCCTTATTTTTGCGTCAAGCTCCACATTCGTGCCTAACTTGTTCACAAAGCAAGTGAAAGCGTGGGTTATATAGCTTGCCCTTGGCAAAAGCAGAGAGAAGTTCACAGCGTTTTCACCATTATCCTTATAAAGGCTCTCCATTTTATCCATTTGCACAAGTATGGCCTTGGCATACTGCAGGAACTGTTTGCCCTTTTCTGTGGCAACAACACCCTTTGCGCTTCTTTTAAAAATCGGTATGCCAACTTCTCTTTCCATTTCCTTTATGGCTTTTGAAAGGTTAGGCTGACCCATATAAAGTGCTGAAGCTGCTTTTGTGATAGACCCAAGTCTTTCGACCTCTACCATATATCTGAGATGAGTTAAATTCATAGTTTCCCCTTCTTTGTTATCGGTATATAAAATAATAAGGCTGTCATATAATATTATATATGCTTTCTGTCAATTTCATTATAAAGCTTTGTTAAAAACTTGTCAACCGCAGAGAGCGTTTTTTAACATTTATTTAACATAAAGCGAAGGCATTTACCTCTTGACAATGCCGATATACTCTGTTATAATCTTATATGTTTAATGCTTACTTCTGCCGCCGGGTAGAAGTTTTGCGTCGGACCTGCTGTCGTTAGGCTTTAAAAGACAGCGGTGTTCGGCGTTTTTTTGTGGGATAAACGGAGGATAAAAATGAATAGAAATTCACATCTTAGGGACTTTGCCAGATATGCTTCTCTGAACGTTCTCGGAATGATAGGTGTATCGTGCTATATCCTTGCGGACACGTTCTTTGTCGCAAAGGGCATGGGTGCAGACGGTGTTACTGCACTGAATATCGCCATTCCGATATACAGCCTTATCCACGGCACCGGACTTATGATCGGCATGGGCGGAGCGACAAAGTTTGCAATATACAAAAGTCAGGAACGTGACGAAGCAGGAAGCAGAGTTTTCACCTGTGCACTGCTTATGGCTCTGGTGCTTGGAGCGATATACTTTTTGGGCGGAGCGTTTTTCTCAATGCCACTTGCAAAGCTTCTTGGTGCAAAGGGCAGCGTTGTGGGCATGACTAATACCTACCTAAAAGTGCTTATGATGTTCGGACCGTTCTTTTTGCTTAACGACACTTTCAACTGCTTTATAAGAAATGACGGAAACCCAAAGCTTTCAATGGCAGCAATGCTCACGGGAAGCTTTTCAAATATAATCCTTGACTATGTGTTCATTTTCCCGCTGGATATGGGCATTTTCGGAGCTATCCTTGCAACAGGGCTTTCGCCTGTTATAAGCCTTTGCATACTGAGCATATACAAATTCCGCAAAAAGAACAGCTTCCATATCATCAAGGCAAGGCACGAAGGGAGAACTTTTGGCGGCATATTATCCATAGGCGTGCAGTCGCTTATAACTGAGCTTTCATCAGGCATCGTAGTGCTTGCGTTCAATATAATAATACTTGGTCTTGCAGGCAACACAGGCGTTGCAGCTTATGCGGTGATAGCGAATACCTCCATTGTGGCGGTATCCATATTCACCGGTATCGCACAAGGCGGTCAGCCGCTTATCAGTGCTGCTCACGGCATTGGCAACAAAGACCGTCTTAGAGCAGTGCTGAGATATTCTATTATATCACAGCTTGTAATAGCGCTTATGGTTTACCTTGCTATTGCATTTTTCACAACGCCTATCGCCGCTATATTCAACAGCGAGCATATTGACTCTCTTCAGCGCATGGCAGAGGACGGCATGAAAATATACTTTACCGGATTGTTTTTCTCAGGCTTCAATATAATAATATCTGCATTTTTTGCGGCTTCTGAAAAGATCATACCAGCCCAGACCATCACCGTATTAAGGGGCTTTGCTCTTATCGTGCCAATGGCTTTCATTATGTCCAAGGCAGCAGGATTAACCGGCGTATGGCTTGCTTATCCTGTCACGGAATTTATCGTAGCGGCAATATCCATAATATTCTATATAAGAAACAGACACAAGACATAAAACAAAGGGCAAAGTATCAGGCTTTGCCTTTTTATTTTTGCGTAAAGCTTGAAAAAAGTTGATTTTTATGCTATCATAAAGAATAGTGATTAATTTTGCGGAGGTCAACTGACAAATGATAAATGCAAGCGGCAACACGCTGATAATAGATATAAGGGACGAGCTTTCTTTTGAGTATGGTCACATTGACGGAGCAGTGAACATCCCTGCCGAAAAGCTTGATAAAAGCGACCTGCCAAAGGACAAAAAGCTTCTTATCTGCTGTAAAAGCGGACTTATAAGCGACACTGAGGCCGAAAAGCTTCGAGAGCTTGGCTATGACGCCGAAAACCTAGAGGGTGGCTACTATGGCTGGCTGAGAGAAAAGCTTTCCAAAGAGGTCGTAGAGGATATCTCACAGGACGCTGAGCGGAGCATACAAAAGAAATTCCGCAAGGAGATATGGAACAGATTCACACAATCTGTGAACGAATATGAGCTTATAAAGCCTAATGACAGGATAGCGGTGTGCATATCGGGCGGCAAGGATTCAATGCTCATGGCAAAGCTCATACAAATGCTTCACCGCCACAGCAAGTTCCCTTTCGAGGTAAAATATCTTGTTATGGATCCGGGCTACAGCCCTGCAAACCGTGAGATAATCGAGCGCAACGCAAAGCGGCTTGGAATACCCATAACAGTGTTTGAGTCTGATATTTTCGACTCTGTATACAATGTGGAGAAAAATCCATGCTATCTGTGCGCACGAATGAGAAGAGGTCATTTATACAGCAAAGCACAGGAGCTTGGCTGTAACAAGATAGCACTTGGACATCACTATGATGATGTTATCGAAACTATACTGATGTCGATGCTTTACGGCGGACAGATACAGACCATGATGCCGAAGCTCAACAGCACGAATTTTGAGGGCATGCAGCTTATAAGACCGCTCTATATGGTAAGAGAGGACGACATAAAAAGGTGGCGTGACTATAATGGGCTGCGTTTCATACAGTGTGCCTGCAAGTTCACCGACACCTGCACCACCTGCGCACCTGACAGCAGGACAGTATCAAAGCGTATGGAGATAAAACAGCTTATTGCAAAGCTAAAGCTTGTTAATCCGCAGGTGGAATACAACATTTTCAAGAGTGTGGAGAATGTTATGCTCAATCAGGTCATTGCATACAAAGATGACGAGGGCAGACACGGCTTTTTGGAGAGATTCAAAGAGGAATAAAAACTCATCAGCCACAAGCGGCGAAACAGGCGACCAAAGGTCGCCCCTACAAAAAATCATCGCCGCAGGCGATACCTTAATTCCTCATTCCTCACTTATCTATAAGGTGGCATAATAATGATATTTCTATTTCTTCTGCCCTTTTATCTGGGCGTATCATCATACATGATGTTCCGATTTTTCTACTGGATGAAGCACTGCAACCACAGATTTAACTGGCTGCGTTTCAAAGTGCCTTTTGCAGTGGTCTACCTTTTCATGGCGCTTTCGCCTGTTATAGCTTTTCTGCTTCCAAAATCCGCCGTTGCTATCGTCATAAGGCGAATTTCTACATACTGGATAGGCATTATGCTCTACTCGCTCTTGTATGTGGTGCTTTTTGACCTGCTAAGACTTATCGCAAAGCACACGAAGCTCAAAAACACGCTGCTTTTTTCTCGTGGAAGCGTTATTTCCATAGGTTCGGTGGTTGTGGCTTGTGCGGTGGCGACCTGTCTTTACGGCATTTTCAATGCACGAAACATCAAGGTGAATGAATACAGCGTAACTGTCAACAAGTCCTGCGGCAGTGACAAGCATTTAAAGGCTGTGCTTGTGGCTGACCTGCACATGGGTTACGCTATCGGTGTAGACCACATCACAAATATGGTTGAGAAAATAAACCAGCAGGACGCTGACATTGTTATAATAGCAGGAGATATTTTTGACAACAGCTATGACGGCATGGACGATCCCGAAGGTATAAAGGCACAGCTCAAGTCCATAAAGAGCAAATACGGCGTTTATGCTGTCTATGGCAATCATGACATTGATGAAAAGATACTAATGGGCTTCACATTCGATTGGGGCGGCAAGCAGCTTAATAGTGAAAAAATGACAAACTTTATAAAAGAGTGTGACATAAAGCTTATCAATGATGAGTCTGTTTTGATAAACGATGAATTTTATCTTGTGGGCAGGCGTGACACTGACAAGCCCGGCACTGAGGACGGCACTCGTACTGAGATATCAGAGCTTACTAAAGATCTTGACAAAACCAAGCCGATATTTGTGCTTTCCCACGAGCCTGATGAGCTTCAAAAGACCGCTGACGCAGGTGCGGACATAGATTTCTCAGGTCACACACATGACGGGCAGCTTTTCCCAGGCAATCTGACAATAGGTCTTTTCTGGGAAAACCCATGTGGCATGATAAAGAAAGATAATATGTACTCCATTGTCACCTCTGGTGTTGGTGTATACGGCACTTTCATGAGGGTAGGAACTGACGCTGAGATATGCTCTGTAGATATTGATTTTGCAGGTTAAGTTATATAGTAAAAGGTCTGTCACTTGATTTTGGTGACAGACCTTTTTTATGCTAAACAATATCTTTTTCAAAAACGGCTTTGATATTCATATCACCATTCACCTTAGCTTTTATCTCCGATTGACTATTATCGCCCTTTACGCCCTCCCAATGGTCAAAATGCCAGCCTGATTTTGCTTGTGCGTTCAATTTTATCTCACAGCCGTCAAAATATGTGCCGCTATAATCACTTTCTATTTCAACGCCCCCTATCAGAACGCTTCCCTGCTCGTTATCCGCTGATATCTTCACTGTTCTGCGCTCATAATAGTCAAACTCTCTTTCAAGATAGCCAAGCACTTTATCATATCTTCCCTCAATAAAATTCTGCCAACGTATTATCATAGGGTCTGTAGCTTTCGCAAGGTTTGCCCATGTTGGAAAACGGTCGAAATAATTATCAAGCTCGCCGTAATAGATATTCTTATAATATTCGAGATACTCCCCGAACCGCTCCGCAGTAAAGTTCACGCTTCCAAGCTGACACATTGCCGAGGTGAGCTTCAAATCGAATTCTTCGTTATCTATAAGGCTGCAAAGTATTCCGCCAAACTTTGTATAGCTTTGGCTTCTAAGATACGAGAACATATTTGTTTCCAGATCCTTCTCGTTATAATGCGAGCATGACGATTCCGTATCGAAAAGCACAAAGCGCCATCTGCCATCTGCATAGCTATTGCCCTGCTCTATGGTTCTTGTGCGCCAGCAAGCATAGTTGTTCTGCGGCCAATCGTCATTGAAGATATACATTTCTGTGGCGGCATACTCCACAAGGGTATCCATATCTATCATTGCGCAGGCTTTGCGATAATTCTCCTCAATGGACATATCGTTTTCTGTGATAAACTTATACATATCATTGAAAAGCTTTTCGTCCTCAGCCTCACCCTCGCTCAGCTCATCATTTTTATACATGACAACGTTGCTTTTTGCAACATTGTATCTATCCGCAAAATATCTGTCGCTGTAATCCGACTGCAAGGTATAAAGTCCCCAGTATTCACCGTCTATAAACAGCACGCAGGCTGTCCCCTGCTGAGTTTCAACACCTCTGCCTGACACCATATTTTGTATCATCATGTCCTTGAACTTTGAATAATTGGCGTCATTTCCGCCGTTTCTAAGCACAAAGGTCTTGCATGAAGTGATAGCCTCGCCGTTTACATCTGTAAAGCTATCCCAGAAAGCTGTATCAAAAGAGCTTTTGCCGTAATCGTTTCGAGCATAAAGCCTGAACGACTTTTGATAATCCGCCCTGGACCAGCCGCCTTGTATCCTTATGCCGCAATCCTGAGAAATAAGGCTGTTGCCCTCGCTGTCGAAATACTCAACATAACATTCTTTTTCCCACTCTCTGCCACGCTGATTATAGTTTGCAGGGATAGAGCCGTTCCAAGGGTGGTCGGGGTTTTCTTCGTCATATTCTTTGTATACGTCCCCAAGACAGTAAATGCCCGTTTTTTCGTTGAAAAGCCCGTCAGGATCGGTGGTAATGGATACTATAGGCAGATCGTTATGATCTGCACTTGAAACGTCCACAAAATAAGTGGCAGTAACAGTTTTTCCGCACTTTCCGCTTGTACCCTCTGCGCAGGCTCTAATGACAGTGCCTTTATCAACTGCGCTTTTGTCAGGCAGTTTTATGATGTCACGATAATCAAGTTGTATCTTCATAGGGTCATAAGCCGAAAGGACATTTTCATCATCTGACCTGTCGTCAATTCTCAGGGCATTTTCATAGACCTTTCTTGTGTCCGACGTGGCAGGGTCGGTGCCGTCGGTGGTATAATACACCGTCTGACTCTCTCCTGCGGTTATCTCAAGGTCAAAAGCCTTTTCATAGCTGCCTGCCGCCTGAGAAAACGCAGGTGTATCGCCGATAGTTTTCTCTGCATTCGCCGCAAGAGGTGTAGGCTCTGAAACGTACATTTCACCCTTGGCATTTTTAGAATAGCTCACGCCCTTGTTAAGCTTAGGCAATTTTATGCTCTCACACTGAAGCGAGTCATATTTCAATATTATCTCCGCTTCGCTGACCTTGCCTATGCTGAAATCAGCGTGAGGAAAATCAGCATTTTCAAAGCCTGCTGACGAGCAGTATACTATTATATAGTCATGGGCTTTAATGACATATCCGCCCAAAGGCTGATCTCCACCGCCATTTTTTGAAAGCGAAAATCCCGTAAGAGACATATCTTTATTCGTGGGATTATATATCTCTATCCAATCGCTTGGTTCTCCGTTTTTGTCCTGCATAGCTGTTTTCTCAGATGTTTCACTGTTTGAAGGGCATATCTCGCTTATATATATTTTCGGCGGTCTTATTATCACCGCAGCAAGCATTACAACCGCTGCCACCGCCGCAAGACAAAGCCCTATCACGGAAACCCTTTTCAGTCCCAATACGAAACCTCCCGCTCTGCAATATTACAAATATCATTATAGCCTTTTTTCACATTTCTGTCAACCAACTGCAAAACATACAAAATCCATGGGGATTTTCTCTGTGGCTTTTACTATTTCTACAATCCTTTTAACTTTTACTTGACAAACTTTTACGGCTGTGCTTTAATAGAGTAGTAGGGTAAAATCCCCGTAAATACGAAAGGAATGGTACATATATGAAGTTAAGAAAAGTTCTGGCACTTGCCGCTGCAGCGGTAATGGCTGTGGCTGCTCTTGCGTCATGCGGCGTTAAGGAGGACTCCTCAAACGATTCAAAGGCAGGCGGCTCATCAGAAAAACACTATAAGATAGGCATTGTGCAGATAATGGAGCATACATCTCTCAACACTATCAGAGACGCTGTTATCGACAGACTTGCAGAGCTTGGCTATGTTGACGGCAAAAACTGCACTATCGACGCTCAGCAGGCTAACAATGAGTCAACAACTGTTCAGCAGATACTCGACCAGTTCAAGGCTGACGGTGACGATATCATCATCGCTATCACAACACCATGCGCACAGCTCGCAGCTCCATACTCTGAGGAGATACCAGTAGTATTCTCCGCAGTAACAGACCCTATCGGTGCAGGTCTTTGCGACTCGCTTGAAAGCACAGGGGCAAACATCACAGGCACATCTGACAAGCTCGCTATCACAAAGATACTTGACTTTGCGCTTGAAATGAAGCCTGAAATAAAAACTCTCGGTTATCTTTACAACACAGGCGAGGACAACTCAGTTTCTACCCTTAAAGAAGTAAAGGCTTACTGTGAGGAAAAGGGCATCACTGTTATCGAAGGCGCTGCTTCAAACACATCTGAGGTTCAGGAAGCTGCTCAGAACCTTGCCGCAAAGTGCGACGCTGTATTCTCACCTAACGACAACACTATCGCAGGCGCTATGGGTACAGTTACAGAAGTTATGAACAAGGCTAAGGTTCCAATGTTCGTTGGCGCTGACTCAATGGTAATGGACGGTGGTCTTGGCACTGTTGGTATCGAGTATTCCGACCTTGGTAAGGAAACTGCAAACATGGCAGCTCAGATTCTCAGCGGTGAAAAGAAGGCTTCCGAGATACCAATAAAGGTATTCAACGAAGACCTCAGCACTTATATCAACAAGACAACTGCTGACACGATCGGTATCACTATTCCTGACGATATTGCAAACGGAGAAAAGACAGTTTACTTTGATTAAACTATTGCAAAATCAAAGCAAACATAGTATAATAGTAGGGAGCGGGACTTTCGCTCCCTGCTATTTTTTATTGAAAGGAAAATTATATGAAACTGAATAAGAAAACAGTTATCTCGCTTATACCGAAAGCTGTGCTTTTGATCTTACTTCTTGTGATAATAAACACTCAGCTCACGGAAAGCGTTGTTACGGGAACATTTGAAAAGGGTCTTGTTTTTGCTATCCTTGCACTTGGAATATTCATCTCATTCAGGATACTTGATATCCCTGACCTGTCGGTAGACGGAACTTTCACCCTTGGCGTTGCAGTATCAGTTATGCAGGCTTTCAACGGCGACCCTATCAAGGGCATACTGCTGTCAATAGTTGCAGGAGCTATCGCAGGAAGCGTGACGGGAATACTTATCACAAAACTCAACGTTCAGCCTATACTTGCGGGAATAATCACAATGACGGCTCTTTACTCCATAAACCTGAAAATCATGGACAGACCTAATATTTCACTCTATAAGAAAGATACTATATTTACAATGGCTCAGAAATATTTCGGCGACTATTACAAGCTTGCGGCGGCAGGTATCGTGCTTATTATTGCGGCGGCACTACTTTTCTGGTTTCTTAAAACTCAGGCAGGAATGTCGCTTAGAGCCACAGGCGACAACGAATATATGGTAAGGGCTTCTTCAATAAACTCAGACAGAATGAAGATAATGGGCTTTGCCATCGCAAACGCTTTGGTATCCCTTTCAGGCGCAATGTACGCTCAGTATTCCTCGGCAGGCGACTCAAACAGCGGTACAGGTATGCTTGTGGTAGGTCTTGCTTCTATCATTATCGGTGAGATATTCTTCAGCAAGCACTCTATCCTCTGCGGAATACTTGCGGCGATATTCGGTGCGATAGCATACAGATTCGTTCTTGCTTTTGCAATGAATCTCGGTATGGACAGCAACTACACAAAACTTTTCTCAGCCTGCATAGTTGCCCTTGCTATCTCTCTGCCTGCTATCAAGAAGTATATCACAAAGGCATACAAGCGTGTATGCAGTGACAAATAGGAGGTTTAAAATGCTTAAGCTTGAAAATATAAACATAACCTTCAACAAGAACACTGCCAACGAGCGTAAGGCGCTCCAGCACATAGACCTTGATGTGGCTGACGGAGATTTCGTTACTGTAATAGGTTCAAACGGTGCAGGAAAATCCACACTTATGAACGTTATCAGTGGCAGCTACGAGGCTGACACCGGCAAGATATTCCTTGACGGAAAGAACATCACTCACCTAAAAGAGCATCAACGTGCAAGAACTATAGGCAGGCTTTTCCAAGACCCGCTGAGAGGAACTGCGCCAAACATGACCATAGAGGAAAATCTCGGCCTTGCCTACAGTCGTGGAAAGCGTCGTTCGCTGACTATCGGTATCAGGAAAAAGGACGTTTCAGTATTCAGAGAAAGGCTCAAAGAACTTGACCTAGGTCTTGAGGACAGAATGAAAATGCCTGTGGGCTTGCTTTCCGGCGGACAGCGACAGGCGCTCACATTGCTTATGGCGACTATCGTTACACCAAAGCTTCTGCTTCTTGACGAACACACTGCGGCACTTGACCCTAAGACCGCAGAAAAGGTCATGAGGATAACCGAAAAGATAGTAAAAGAAAACGCGCTGACTACTCTTATGATAACACACAATATTTCAAATGCCATTGAATACGGCAACAAGACTATCGTAATGAGCCAAGGCAAGCTGCTTCTTACTATCGAGGGCGAGCAGAGAGCAAACATGACGGTGGAAAAGCTTATGAAGCTTTATTCCGACACCGCTGAGGACGAACTTTCAGACAAGATGATACTTCAAGAATAATCAGACATACAAAAAGCTGCGGAGCGAAAACTCCGCAGCTTTTACTTTTGTTCTTTCACATAAGACTAAACATATGTTATATCTATTCCTGCGATCTTTGCTCTGCCCTTTATGATAAGGATCTTTTCTTTTTCATCATAAGCTCCGTTAGGCTGGTCTATTCCGCCAAGAACGCAGTCGGCTTCCACATTTATGCCCCAGTTCTTCGGGATATAAAGCTCCACTCCGCCGCAAAGCACATCAACATTCAGCTCGACTTCGTTTCCTGCCATATCGGCAGAATCAAAATACACCTCCATACCGCTGTAACGGCAGCTTATGTCAACTCTTTTCAGCACCTTTGAGGTTATATACTTTGTGCAGCCTGAAAATTTTGCGTCGATACGCACATATTCCCCGTTGTCTGAGGACTTATCCCATGCAGGATTATCGGTAGTGTGGGTGGTCCACTTGCTTTGGGTAAACCTGTAGCGGTAAGGGAAAATAAATGAAAATCCCACGCTGAGAAGCAGTGCCGCACCCAAAACAGGCCATGGTGTGAACTTCTCGATACCGAGAGTTTCGTCAAAGAGTATCGCCATGATAGCCATAGGGAAGAATATTCCCCAGAAGTTAAGGTGTCTGACGCTCGTTACGATAACAGGAACGAGGAGCAGTGAGATCACAACGCTCCACACGCTTACACTTCCAAGCAGACCTGTGCGGTCAAGGATAAGCGCAACGCCTGCAAGGATAAAGAACAAGCCCCATATAAGATTTTTGTTTTTCATAGAAATCTCCTTTCTCCAAGTCTGAGCTTCAAAAGCTTGTAATAGCTTCGTGAGGCGTAAAGCTGTTTGTGAGTGCCTGCAAAGCTTATAAGGCTTGCAGAGGTTATGTTTCGCTCAACGGAATAGATGTGCTTTACATTCACGATTGCTGATTTTGACACTCTCACGAATTTTCTCGGAAGTATCTCTTCAAGCTCGAAAAGCTTCATTTTCACCTGAAAAACGTCGTCAGAGGTATGAGCGTTAAGATTATGTTCCCCTGTTTCAAAAAACAGTATGGAATCAAGGGGAGGATAGAACTGAACTGCGTCTTTGAAAAAAGCTATCTCAGGATCGCCCTCTGCCGACTCCGCCGCCCTTTTCATTTTAAGCACACGTTCATCGGGCTGGGCGCACCTTATGACTATCTCGTCTTCAGACATATTCTCGTCTATCTCTATCCTGACCTTCACGCTTTCACCCCCTGTTTTATCTGACAGCCTTATTATAATCTATTTTTCTTTTCATGTAAACCCCTTTTGGCTGACAGGTGCAGATTTCTATGCAAGAGGTAAATTTTATGGTCCAAAGGGGTGCTGACCATGCAGCACCCCTCGATTTAGTTTTTTACCAGTAGCTTGCCTCGCTGCCTGTGCCATTTTGCATATATTTGTATATGAGTTCAAAAAGCTCGCTGTTGTCAACATTGTTTTGTTCCATATAATCCACAACGCCCTGAGCGGTAAGACCGCTTGCATAGTCGCTTTTTCTAAGCACCATTGCAAACTCTGCAGCAGAGCAAGCCTTTGCAAAATTCTGTGACACAGCCTCTGTATAGTCAGAACACATAACAGACTTGTCTATAAGCTTGCTTTCGCTCGCCTCCGGGTCTTTATACCTCACTGAAACTGTGAGCATTTCTCCGCTGAGCTCGTTGGTTTCAGCCTTGCTCTCGTTATCCTGATATTTCAGCGACTTTTCATTGCCGTTATTTGGCACTATCTCATACAAAACCGTGACCTGCTGACCCGAGCCGATATCGCCTGCGTCCTTTGTATCGTCCTCAAAGTCCTCATCATTTAGAAGTCTGTTTTCATAGCCCACCAGCCTGTATGCTGAAACATTTTCGGGATTAAACTCTATCTGCACCTTTGCGTCCTTTGCGACAGTGAAAAGCGTTCCGCTCATTTCTGTTACAAGCACTCTTTTTGCTTCGTCAACGCTGTCAATATAAGCATAGTTTCCGTTGCCGTTATCAGCAAGAGCTTCAAGCCTGTTATCCTTATAGTTTCCTGAGCCGAAGCCAAGCACTGAGAGATATACCCCTGAGTCACGCTTTTGTGATATAAGGTCGGTAAGCTCTTCTTCACTTGACAGACCAACGTTCAGATCGCCGTCAGTTGCAAGGATAACTCTGTTGTTGCCGCCCTCTATGAAATACTCCTCTGCAAGCTTGTAAGCTGTGGTAATTCCTGCCGCACCTGCTGTCGAGCCGCCTGCTGACAGGCTGTTAAGTGCTGAAACTATCTCCTCGCTGTTGTCGCCACTTTCGCCCTCAAGAACAACGCTGTCGCTGCCTGCATAAGTGACGATAGAAACTCTGTCATCAGCCCCAAGGTTTTCAGCAAGCATTGAGAAAGCCTGCTGAACAAGAGGAAGCTTATCCTCGTCCTCCATTGAGCCGCTCACGTCTATGAGGAAAACAAGGTTTGTAGGAACGTCCTTGACCTTTGCTTCCCTTGCCTGAAGCCCCACAAGCATAAGCTTTGCTTCATTGTTCCAAGGACAATCGGAAAGCTCGGTATTTATAGACACCGCGCCCTCCGTAGGCTTTTCATAGTCATACTTGAAATAGTTTATGAACTCCTCTGTTCTCACAGCGTCAGGGTCGACCTCCCAGCCATCATTTATCATTCTTCTCACGTTTGTGTAGGAAGCCGTGTCAACGTCTGTGGAAAAGGTGGAAAGCGGTTCGTCTGAAACGAGCTTATAGCCGTTTTCCGTCAGATGGTTATATTCCTCGGTATTGTAACCCCCTCCTATATTCGCCGTGCCGTCAGTATCTCCGGCTGTAACATTGCTGTATCTGTAGTTTTCCGCAGTTGTTCTTTCATTGTTATAGCTGCCGCTCTTTCTGCTCTCCGAGCCGTCATAACCGCTTCCGCATGAAGCAAGCATTGTCGCCGTCATCATAAGCGACAGAGTCATGGTCAAGTTTCTTTTTATGCTGTTTGAAGTTGTCTTTTTCATAGCTGTCATCTCCCGTAAAATAGCGTGGGCGATATGCCCTTGCGTTGTTAGCTACATAGTCCTCCACTTAGCAAGCAGGTCTTGCAGATCGTTTTTCGAGGAATATCTCATTCGGTCATAGAAATAATCGTTCTTGCTTTTCTGCGAGTCTTTAAGAATACCCGAATCATCGTCAAGACTTTTCCAGCCGTTTTGAAAAACGATATCCCCGTCAAGAGAAATTTCTATCTGAGGTGCATTTTCAAAGGCCATAGAATAAGTGCCGTTTTCTTTCCTCAGTGGTATGAAATATTCTCTGTTTTCCTGCATGATATAAGGGGTAGAGCTTTCAATGGTGATATTTGTTTTGCTTTCTTCTCTTGTCTTTGATACAAGGCTGTTTATTCTCAGCGTGTAATGTGCGCTGTCGCTGTCGAGCCTTGCTGAAAGCACTGTCACATCTGCAAAGAAGTCTGTATCTTCCAGAACGCTGTCCTCTGTGAAATAATCATCGCCCTTTGGAATGTAGCTGTCCTCATAAGCCTTTGTGTCTGTGTGGCTGAAACTGAGCTGTTCGTATGTCTTTTCTTCTCTGTTTTCAAGCCTAGCCTTGTCAGCCGTTTCTACGCTATGCTTTGAAACACTGTCCGACTCTGAGCGGATATCGGCGTAAAGGCTTACGCCGCCGATAATAAGCACGAGTGAGGCTGCTGCCGCTGCAAATTTTCTGTAATTTCTGCGGCTTACTTTTATCTGTGTCTGATCTTTGTCCGTTTTGTTTTCAAGCTGTCCCTCTATCCTGTCCCAGAGCTTTTCCATGTCAGGGGCAGTATCAGAAATATGCTTTTTGTAAAGAAATTTTATGTTCTTAGCCATAGATACTGTCCTCCTTTATGGTCTTTTTTAGTTTGAAAACAGCCTGACGGTATTTCCATGTGACAGTACCCAGCGGCTTCCCCACTGCCCGACTTATCTCACGAAATGTCATATCCATTCCAAGCCTCATGTTCAGGATATCCCTTTCGCCCTCTGAAAGCAGCTTCAAAGCCTCCTCGAAGGTGAGCTTTCCGATCACATCGTCGTCTACCCGCATACTGTCCTGCTGTTCTTTATGCCCTGCTTCTTCATCATCAAGGGTCGGCGTTTCGTGCCGCCTTTTTCTGATAAAGTCAAGAGCGAGATTTTTCGCCATTACAGTCAGATATCGCTTATGCCCCGTTCCCTTTCGGTACTGACCTGCGGTGTCCCATAGCTTTAGGAAAAAATCTGATGTGAGGTCCTCAGCGTCCTGAGGACTTTTCACAATGTCAAGCATGATGTTATATATCACCTTGCCGTAGCATTGATAGATCTCCCTAAGCCCGTTTTTGTCATTTTTCAGGATCAGCTCCACCCTGAAATCGAACTCAGTGTCGGTCAAGTCTTTCACACCCCTCGATAACTTATATACGATTCTGCACGGGAGATTTTATGGCAAAATAGTATACAAATTTTACTTTTATTTTTTGTGCATTGATAACAAACTTATGTACAAACACAATTGTGCCGATAAGATATTTTAGCACATTAAAGTGCTTCTGTCAAATAAAAGAACACACCCCCGTCCATATGAACGAGGATGTGTTCTTCGTGTGAAGATCTATGAGAAATTATTTGGAGAGGTCAATATTCCTTACAGCGTCCCTTACCTTAAGAACATAGGTCGGAGAAACTGAAAGCTCGTCAATGCCCATTCTCAGGAAGGTTTCTGTGAGAGTAGTGTCAGCCGCAAGCTCACCGCATATACCTATCCATGCGCCGTTCTTGTGGGCATTCTCTGCAGACATTTCAATAAGTCTGAGTATAGCCTCATGGTGAGTGTCGCAGAACTGCTCTATATCAGGGTTCTGTCTGTCGCAAGCAAGGGTATACTGAGTGAGGTCATTAGTGCCAACGCTGAAAAAGTCCACAAGCTTTGCAAGCTTGTCGCTTATGATAGCCGCCGCAGGGGTCTCTATCATGATGCCAAGCTCAACGCTGTCGGAAATTGTTATGCCCTGCTCTTTAAGCTCAGCCTTGACTTCACCACACATAGCAAGGGCTTTTTCCACCTCTGAAACGCTTGTTATCATAGGGAACATTATGCCCAGATTGCCGTATACGGAAGCTCTGAAAAGCGCTCTGAGCTGAGTTTTGAATATCTCAGGCCTTGTAAGACAAATTCTTATTGCTCTGTATCCCAAAGCTGGGTTTTCCTCTTTTTTCAGACCGAAATAATCCACCTGCTTGTCAGCACCGATATCCAGCGTTCTTATGATGACCTTTTTCCCTGCCATGCTCTCAAGAACACGCTTATAAGCCTGAAACTGCTGTTCCTCTGTAGGGAAATCTGAGTTTTCAAGATAAAGAAACTCGCTTCTGAAAAGACCTATTCCTCCTGCGTCATTAAGAAGCACTGCACCGATGTTGTCAACACTTCCGATATTTGCATAAATGTTTATCTTTTTACCGTCCTTTGTGACATTCTCCTTGCCTTTGAGGGTCTGCAAAAGACGCTTTTTCTCCTCGTCTGCTTTCTGCTTTGCGGTAAGCTCAGCGGTGGTCTTTTCATCAGGGTCAACGAATATCTCCCCTGTAAAACCGTCAACGATAGCAAAGTCGCCGTCCTTTATTTCTGACAGGAATTTGCTTCCTACGCCTATTACCGCAGGTATGTTCATATTTCTTGCAAGGATAGCTGTATGTGAATTTGATGAGCCATGTGCAGTAACGAAGGCAAGCACCTTGTCTTTATCAAGAGATATAGTTTCGCTAGGTGCAAGATCATCGGCACAAACTATCATCTTGTCGTCACCTGCTGAGCCGTCGCTGACATTGCCCGTGAGGTTTGCGATGATCCTGTTGGAAATATCCTTTACATCTGCGGCTCTTGCCTGCATATAAGGATCGTCCATAGAAGCAAACATCTCCGCAAAGTTGTCTGCCGTCACTGCCACTGCATATTCTGCGTTGACCTTCTGGCTGTCGATGATATTCTCTATAGACTCGTTATAATCATCATCTTCAAGCATCATCATGTGTATCTCAAAAATCTGAGCGTTTGTTTCGCCCACCTCCCTGAGTGCCTTGTCATAAATGCTCTGGAGCTGTTCTGTGGCTGCCTGCTTAGCTTGGGCAACTCGCTTCTTTTCTCCCTCGCTGTCTTCTGTGTGAATACGTTTTATAGCGGTATCCTGCTTTTTGAATACTGAGATCTTACCCATTGCTACTGCACCGTAAACGCCTTTTCCTGTATACTTAGTCATAAATATCCGCCCCTTTTCTCATAGATCTTATTATTTTTCACGCTGTTTCCAGCCGACGGGACGCACCTGCGAACACTCCGCAGAAACGTCCCGTCGGCTGGACGGCTTTTACCGCCCAGCTAACAGATAATAATTAAAGTGTTTCCTCAAAAAATGCCTTGAGTGCTTCAGAAGCCTTGTCCTCGTCTGCACCCTCGCAGGTAACAGTAACAGTATCGCCCTGCTTAACGCCAAGGCCCATAAGAGCCATAAGCTTTGTGATGTTCACGCTCTTTCCGCCCTTTTCGATAGTGCAAACGCTCTCGAACTCCTTTGCTTTCTTTGCAAGAAGTCCAGCCGGTCTTGCGTGGATACCAACTTCGTCTGTGATTGTGTAGCTAAATGTTTTCATGATGAATACCTCCAAATAATTATTTTATCTTCAAGATCATATCTCCTGCCGAAACGCTGTTTTGTGCGACAGGTTCAACAGACGCATAATCGTCCGTGTTGCCAATTATGATAGGTGTTGTCACCTTATAGCCTGCGGCTTTTATCTTATCCATATCAAAGCTTATGAGCAGGTCGCCTTTCTTGACCTCCTGACCGTCACTGACATGGGTTTCAAAATACTGTCCGCCAAGCTTTACAGTGTCGATACCGATATGGAGAAGTATCTCCACTCCATCGTCCGATACCATATTTACGGCATGCTTTGTGTCAAAAACGCTGTCTATCTTTCCATCGCATGGAGCGTAAAGCTTGCCCTCTGACGGCTCAACGGCTGCGCCCTCGCCCAGTATCTTTTGTGAGAACACCTCGTCCTCAACGTCCTCAAGCTTAACGGCAGTGCCGTTCATGTGAGAGTAAAGCGTTATTGTCTTGCCGTTAGTTTCTGTGTTTTCTGCACCCTCGGTCTGCGGTTTTTCTTCTATTTTATCAGAAGCTTCCTCAGTGCCGATAATGCTGTCAGGGTCATCGCTGTATGGCGAATCTATAAAATCCTCAAGATCTGATTTTATAACTGAGACCTTTGGTCCGTAAATGACCTGAATGCCGTTGCCCTTGTGGATAATGCCCGAAGCACCGCTGGCTTTGAGCATATCGTCCATGACCTTTGAGGCGTCATTTACTGTAACTCTAAGTCTTGTTGCACAGCAGTCAACGTCTGAAAGGTTATCTTTACCCCCAAGACCTTTGAGTATCATTGCACTTACAACGTCTGAAGCTCTCTTGTCTGTGCTCTTTACCTTTGCCGCCTTAGCCTCGTTCACGTCGCTTCTGCGATAAAGCTTAGGTTCAACGTCATCAGACTCTCTGCCAGGTGTTTTAAGATTCATCTTTGTTATCATAAAGTAGAACACAAAGTAGTAAACAACTGCATAGATAAGCCCCACAACAACTATCCATACCCAGTGGGTCTTTGCGTTGCCCTGCAAAATTCCGAAGAGGGTCATGTCTATAAGTCCACCTGAGAATGTCATTCCAACGCCTACGTTAAGAATGTGCATAAGCATATAGGAAAGTCCTGCCAATACGCAATGAACAGCGTACATAAGAGGAGCAACAAACAGAAATGTGAACTCCAAAGGCTCTGTGATACCTGTTATCATTGAAGTAAGAGCGGCTGACAGAAGCAAGCTTCCTACTACCTTTTTCTTTTCAGGACGAGCAGTTTTGTACATTGCAAATGCTGCAGCAGGAAGACCAAATATCATGAACGGGAATTTTCCTGCCATAAATCTTGTTGCCGATACTGAGAAAACTTCTGTTGACTTTGAAGCAAGCTCTGCAAAGAAGATGTTCTGTGCGCCTGCTACCATGTTGCCGTCTATCATCATCGAGCCGCCAAGCTCTGTCTGCCAGAAAGGCATATAGAAAACGTGATGAAGTCCGAATGGGATAAGAGCACGTTCAAGTATTCCATATATCCATGTGCCTGCATAGCCTGAGTTGAGAACGAGCACGCCAAGCTTTGAGATACCAAGCTGTACGATAGGCCACAGATAGAACATTATGATACCAACGATAAGGTATGTGACAGTTGAAACGATAGGAACAAATCTTGTTCCGCCAAAGAATGAAAGCACCTGCGGAAGTTCTGTTTTATAGAACTTGTTGTGCAGTGCCGCAACGCCAAGTCCTACAAGGATACCGCCGAAAACGCCCATTTGCAGGGTGGTGATACCAAGCACTGACGTTGTGGAGTTTTCTGCCATTGCCTCAACGCCGCCCTTTGCGGTGATAAGCGCGCTGATAGTGGTGTTCATTACGATATAGGCGATAGCACCCGAAAGGGCTGCGACTTCTTTTTCCTTCTTTGCCATTCCGATAGCAACGCCCATTGCAAACAGAAGCGCAAGGTTATCGAAAACGGCGCTTCCCGTTTTGCTCATTATGTCGAGGATAGTGTAAAGCACACCGCCCTCATAGATGAATTTGCCAAGATGATAGGTTTCGATAGTTGTGGCGTTGGTGAAAGAGCTGCCTATTCCAAGAAGCAGACCCGCCACCGGCAGCAGTGCGATAGGGAGCATGAAAGAGCGTCCCACACGCTGCAATACGCCGAAAATTTTATCCTTCATAATAATAATATCCTCCAAAAAATTATATCTCAGTCGAATTATCATTATGGTACCGTTAATGATAATACCGCAGCGAATACATTATATAAGCTGTGGCAATAATGCCTATCCGCTTATTTTCTTCAGATGAATCGAAAGAGTTATCATTTCATCTTCCGATATAGTTTTAGCATAATTCTTCAAAATATGATCCTGCATATGCTTTGCACATTTATACTGCTTTTTGAATTTCTTTTTTATGATATCAGCGAACTCCTCGTCCCTGCTGAGAACATTAGGAAGCTCCTGAGATTTGAAGAGCCTTTTCGCAAGATATTTTAAATGCACAAGAAATCTTTCATATGCCACCGAAGTTTTGTTTATCTTTCCTGACAAACAAGCGTCCGCGATCTCTGCACAGCCGTTCACCATTTTGGTGATATCCTGTATCTGTCCCATTTTTGTGCCGAGCCTTGCGTTTATGATGTGCATTGCGATAAAGCCTGCTTCATCGCCACTTAGCTCAACTCCCAAACGCTGATATATCTCCGCCACGCAATATCTTCCAAGAGCAAGCTCCTTCGGGAAGCAGTCGCTTATGGCGTCCATAAGAGGGTTTTCAAATTCAAGCCCCTGCTTTTTTCTTTCAATGGCAAATGAGATGTGGTCTGAAAGTGTTATTATTAGCGACTCGTTGAGCTTTCCGTCGATATGTGAAGAAATATAGTCCACAAGATCTGCCGTAAGCTTTATATGCTCATATGGTATCTCGGTCAGGCACTCGATAAGCCTTTTTCTAAGCTCTGAGTCTGTAACAAAATACATTTTCTGTATTTTATCCTTGTCAGGCTCGTCGCCGTATTTTTTTCCGAAGCCTATTCCCTTGCCTGAGATTATCTGCTCTTTTCCTTTATCGTCAATGACGCTTACGGTGTTATTATTTATCACCTTGATTATTTTCATTAAAGATCCCCCTATAAAATCAAAAAAACCAACCTTAATACGAACCCATACAATATGTCCGTACAAAGTTGGTCATGCCCAGTCTATAAATGAAAGGTAACACTCCAATAAAAGATGTTATGTATCAATTTCACTATAATTATATTAACACACCTACATTTATTTGTCAACAGCGTACATAAAATTTGTTTTCCAAATCTGTTTTTTTAACAAATAAACTCATTTTGTTTTGTATAAAATCTACAATCATCAGCCTGAAAAGCACAAAAAAGCCGTGGAAACACTGCTGTTCCCACGGCTTTCGGTATGTTAAGAGAGTATCTGTATAGCTTTATTACTTTGTCATAAGCTCGCAAACAAGGTTTGCAAACTCAACAGGGTTGTCGATAGACATACCCTCGATAAGCAAAGCCTGATCGTAAAGAAGCTTTGCATAGTCTTTCAGCTTGTCCTTATCGTTAGCATAGAGATCTTTCAGCTTCTCAAAGATAGGGTGGTTTGGATTTATCTCCAGAGCCTTTTCAGCCTTTACCTTGTTGCCGTCATTCTGAGGCATAGCGTTGAGGACTTTCTCCATTTCGATAGTTATGCTGCCGTCTGATGAAAGACAAACAGGGTGAGTTTTAAGCTTCTTTGAAAGACGGACAGTCTTTACCTTGTCAGCGATAGCTTCCTGCATGAAAGTGAACATATCCTTGTTCTCTTCGTCAAGCTTTTTAGCCTCTTCCTTTTCTTCCTCTGTGTCAAGGTCGAGGTCAGCGTCGCTTATGGACTTGAAAGGCTTGCCGTCATAGTTTATCATCACCTTGATAGCGAACTCGTCAACGTCCTGTGTAAAGTAAAGAACTTCATAGCCCTTATCCTTGATCTTTTCAAGCTGAGGGAGCATTTCGATCCTTTCCTTTGTTTCGCCGCAAGCATAGTAGATCTCTTTCTGATCTTCCTTCATTCTTGAAACATACTCTTTGAGTGTAACGTTCTTGCCGTCAAATGAGGACGGGAACATAAGAAGGTCTTTCAGAGTTTCGTTTGCAGCACCATATGACTGATAGATACCGAACTTGAACTGAAGTCCGAATACGCTGTAGAACTTCTCATACTTCTCACGATCGTTTTTCAGAAGCTTTGCAAGCTCGTTCTTTATGGACTTTTCAAGGTTCTTTGCGATTATCTTGAGCTGTCTGTCCTGCTGTAAAAGCTCACGGGAGATGTTCAGCGAGAGATCCTCAGAGTCAACAACGCCCTTTACAAAGCTGAACCAGTCAGGAAGCAGGTCTGCACATTTTTCCATTATCATTACACCGCTTGAATAAAGCTGGAGTCCCTTTTCATAGTCCTTTGAGTAATAGTCAAAAGGCGCACGGGCAGGTATGTAAAGCAGTGCGTCATATGTTGCAACGCCCTCGTTCTTTGAATGGATATGTGCAATAGGCGGCTCATAGTCGCCGAACTTCTCCATGTAGAAGTTGTTGTAATCCTCGTCCTTTAGCTCGCTCTTGTTCTTCTTCCAGATAGGGGTCATGCTGTTAAGAGTTTCGATAGCCTTGTGTACCTCAGGCTCTTTGCCCTCCTCATTATAATGAGTATGCTCGACTTCCATTCTGATAGGGAATCTGATGTAGTCAGAATATTTCTTTACAAGTGACTGTATCTGATACTGATCAAGATATGTTGAATACTTCTCGTCATCAGTATCGTCCTTGAGTTTCAGTGTGATAGTTGTACCGACGCCGTCAGGCTTGTCACACTCTTCTATTGTGTAGCCCTCAACGCCGTCAGATGTCCACTTATAAGCCTGATCGCTGCCGAAAGCCTTTGTTACAACGGTAACTTCCTTTGCTACCATAAAAGTAGAATAGAAGCCTACACCGAACTGACCGATGATATCAACATCGTCCCCAAGGTCATTGTCTTTCTTGAAAGCGAACGAGCCTGAGTTTGCGATAGTACCAAGGTTGTTTTCAAGATCCTCCTCGGTCATACCGATGCCGTTATCAGAAACTGTAAGCGTTCTGTTTTCCTTGTCGATAGCGATATTGATAGCGAAGTCGCTCTTTTTCATTCCCACAGAAGTGTCTGTCAGGGACTTGAAATACAGCTTATCAATAGCGTCGCTTGCATTTGAGATTATCTCTCTGAGAAAAATCTCCTTATGAGTGTAGATCGAATTGATCATCATATCGAGCAGTCTTTTTGATTCTGCCTTAAATTCTTTTGTCTGCATAAAATCTCGACCTTTCCTTAATAATATTTTACTTTCTTTGAATACTGTTCCATATAATTAGCACTCTATCTATTTGAGTGCTAATTATATTATACAACAAGGTTGATAAAATGCAATAGTTATCACAAAATTTCTCTTATTTATTTACAAATCCATAATATTTCATCACATACCTGACAAAATACCATTTGCAAAAGCACCATGTTGTGTGTTATAATATATAGATAAGACCGAACAAGGGAGGAATAATATTTGACTACCAAAAAGTCTGTTTCTCTGCTGACCCCTGAAAAACAGCAGGAAAAGAAACTTCTTACTATAGATTGCGTGAAAATTTCACTTCTGCTCATTTTATACAACCTGCTAAACAGGATATTCGCAGTGTTATTCTTTTACGTTGCATACACTTATCACTCAGGAAAAATCACTCTTAGCTACTCGGCAGTTCTCAGCTATCTGAAAAAGCAGACCGCTTTTATAAGCTCAACTACTTTTTCCATGACGGCAAATTTGTTTATCACTCTTATGAGCGTGCTTGTTTTTGGGATAGTTTTTGCTATACTTTTCCGAAAACGAGAATCAAGCTTCATAAAGCCGAAAAAAGGCACGGCAGTAAAAGGGTTAAAATGGTTTTCAGCCTGCTTTGTGATAAACATTCTGCTGTCACAGCTCACATCTATCCTCACGGGTATACTTGGTCAAAACGGAGTGACAGTTCCCACAAGCGATTTTTCCATTCATCAGCCCTCTGCCCTTGCAGTAATAGTGCAGTTCTCATACGTTGTGATAATAGCCCCTATCGTGGAGGAATTTATCTACCGTGGAGCGATCCTCACGGCTCTAAGCCCATACGGAAGGGGTGCGGCGGTGCTTTTCTCGGCACTTGCATTCGGACTTATGCACGGAAATATCCCTCAGGCGGCTTCGGCATTCGGCACAGGACTTGTTTACGCTATTATCGCCGCAAAGTGCGGCTCGATACTGCCAACAGTTATAATACACTGTCTAAACAATCTGCTTGCAAACTTCTCGTCCATATCTGATGCGATAGGGCTTGAACACTATGAAACCTTCATGAGCGTTGCTGAGATAGTCATAGGTCTGGCAGGCTTTATGGTTCTTTTCACAAGCCTTAAAAAGCTTATCATTGATGACAGCGAAAACGTGCTTACACCGAAAGAATGTCGCAGATACGTCTTTACAAACCCTGCCACTATAGTATATATGCTCTGCCTTATCGTGCCGATAATAAAGAGTCTTGTCCAAGCAAACAGCTGATAAAACAAAACGGGTGACTGCCAACACTAAGTTGACAGCCGCCCGTTATTTTTATATCCAAAAGTTAATTAGTATGCCTTGCCCCAAAGTACCATATGCTTTGCTGGTTTTCCACAGCATACGCAGGTATCTGTTATCTCTTCCTGCTCGAACGGGATACATCTTGAACCTACTCCTGTGAGTTCCTTTACCTTATCCTCGCAAGCTTCATCGCCGCACCACATTGCCTTAACAAAGCCGTCGCCCTTTTCCTCAAGAGCCTTTGTTATCTCGTCAAGTGTCTTGCAAACATAGGTACGTCTTTCTCTGTTTTCAAGTGCCTTCGCATAAAGACCATCATGAACAGCCTGAAGTCTTTCATTTACTGTTTCAACAAGCTCACCAAGCTTGCAGAATACCTTTTCTCTGTTGTGTCTTGTAACAAGCACACACTGATCGTTCTCAATATCCTTTGGACCAATTTCAAGTCTTACAGGAACGCCCTTCATCTCATACTGTGCAAACTTCCAGCCAGGTGACTGCTCTGAATCGTCGAGCTTAACTCTTATGCCTGCATTTTTAAGTGTGTTGTAAAGCTCGTTAGCCTTGTCAAGAACGCCCTCTTTGTGCTGTGCTATAGGCACGATAACTACCTGAACAGGTGCAACAGCAGGTGGCAGAACAAGTCCGTTATCGTCGCCGTGTGTCATTATAACTGCACCGATAAGCCTTGTCGTAACGCCCCATGATGTCTGGAATGGGTGTGCAAGCTTATTATCTCTTCCGGTATAAGTGATATCGAAAGCCTTTGCAAAGCCATCGCCAAAGTAATGCGAAGTGCCTGCCTGCAAAGCCTTGCCGTCGTGCATAAGAGCCTCGATAGCGTATGTTGCTTCTGCACCTGCGAACTTGTCGCTCTCTGTCTTTCTGCCCTTTACGACCGGCATAGCAAGCTGCTGCTCGCAGAAATCAGCGTATACGTTGAGCATTCTCTCTGTCTCCTCGATAGCCTCCTCAGGTGTCTCGTGGATAGTATGACCCTCCTGCCACAGGAACTCTCTTGAACGAAGAAATGGTCTTGTTGTTTTTTCCCAACGTACAACAGATACCCACTGATTGTAAAGCTTAGGAAGATCTCTGTAGGAATGGACTATATTAGCATAATGCTCGCAGAAAAGCGTTTCAGACGTTGGTCTTACGCAAAGTCTGTCTTCAAGCTTTTCACTTCCGCCGTATGTTACCCAAGCTACCTCAGGTGCAAAGCCCTCAACGTGGTCTTTCTCCTTCTGAAGCAGGCTCTCAGGGATAAACATAGGCATGCAAACATTTTCATGTCCAAGCTCCTTGAACTTTGTGTCAAGTATATGTTGGATATTCTCCCATATTGCGTAGCCGTAAGGTCTTATTACCATACAGCCTTTTACGCTTGTGTATGAAACAAGCTCAGCCTTCATACATATATCAGTATACCACTTTGCGAAATCCTCGTCCATGGAGGTTATCGCATCAACCATTTTCTTATCCTTAGCCATTTATAAAACCTCTTTCTTATATCATTCAGGCATTGTCATTATTCTTGTTGCCGTCGTCTTTTTTAACAGCTTCACTGCTGACATTCTTCTTTTTCTTTTTAAAATTAAGAGCATAGATATCCTCGTTATATATCTTATAGTTGGGATCCCAGCCGTCAATGTGGGACTTATCAAATATGCCCTGTACCTTATAGTTCTCAGGATCATTCCCTGTATTCTCACCGTCCACCCTTTCGGGATCGTCCTTTTCGGCAAGCTCAGGGTGACGTTTTTCAATAAATCGTGCTATTTTCGGAGTGATAAGGCAGGCAATGACGATAAAGGTCATTATTACGACACAGCCTGCTGCCAGCTTCAACAGCAATAGCAGTAATTCTTTATTCAGACAAGTCACCTCTTTTCGCAAACATAAAGTTATTATAGCACAATTATCATCCAAATTCAAGAGGTGAAATATGAATTTACCGCCATTTCTGACCTTTAGCACGAAAAAAGGCGGAACAAAGTCCGCCTTAAAGCATTTTCTTTCGTTTGAAAAAGATTATACACACTATCACTACTATTATACTAAGAGCTATAACACCCGGATACCCCTCTTTGAGTTCGGGCATATTCTGAAAGTTCATGCCATACCAGCCCGTGATAAGGGTCAGAGGGAAAAATATAGTGGATATGACCGTAAGAAACTCCATATTCTTGTTCTGCTGAGCATTGACATGGGACTGATAAGCATCTCGCACCTGCGTTGCATATTCAAGAAGATGTACAGTTCTGCCCATGAGCCTGTCGGCACGGTCTGAGATAGTGCCGAAATATTTTTTCTGCTTTTTCTCAAAGAAGCCGTTCTCGTCCTCTTCAAGCTCTCTGCCCAGATCCATTATTTCATCATAGTAGCTTCTCAAAATAAGAAGCTCTTTTCTGATAGGCGTTATGGTTTCAAGAAAATCGTCCGTCTTGCCATCGTTTACGTTTTCCTCAAGCTCCATAAGCTTTTGCTCATGTTCCGCAAGAAGCTCGGTGTCACGGAGCATAAATTCGCTGAAAAAATTGTAGATAAAATGCTCCCTGCTCTCTCCCTGATTATGCCTGCTTCTCTGTATGCGTTGGACTAGCCTGAGCGAAAACTCCTCATCGTCTATTATCACCATGTTTTTGTTGTCGATAAAAAACTGTATCCTGTGTCGGCTTCCCTTTATGTCAAGAAGCTTGGGGATAGAAAGCGTGCCTGCCAGACAGAAAGGCTGTGATTCTATCTTACAGAACACAACGTCACGCAGGGATATCACGCCCTCGTAGGTTATGTTCGCCGTTCTGAGGGTTTCCTCTGCGTGAGCAGAGTCGGTAATAAACACAGCCGAGCAAGTTTGTTCGCTTAGCTGTGCCGGTGTTATTTCTTCAAGTGAACCCTTCAGGGCAAATATTGTCATTTATCCTCGACCTCCGCCTTTGAAGCTCTTTCATAGGCAAGGTCATAGAAAAGTTCCTGAGAATTGAGTGGCTCTTTGCCGTCTGAAACAAGGGTATATTCCCCGTCAGAATCAAGCTCTCTTGCCTGACAATTATCTGCAAGCATTTTGTCGAACATCATGCTTATCTGAGACTTGATATCCTCGTCAAGAATAGGTGCAGCGACCTCAACACGTCTGAGGGTGTTTCTTGTCATAAAGTCTGCGGAAGCAATATATATCTTTCTTTCCTCGCCCTTGCCAAACATATAGACACGGGAATGTTCAAGAAAACGTCCTACAATGCTTATTATCCTGATGTTGTCGGTTTCGCCCTCAACGCCTGGGATAAGACAGCATATGCCTCTTACCACAAGGTCTATCTTAACGCCTGCTCTTGAAGCTTCGATAAATCTGTCGATTATCTTCTTATCAGTGAGAGAATTTATCTTCACGCCTATATAGCCCTCTCCCCCTGATTGTGCTATGGCTATCTGCTCGTCTATCATATCAAGCACCTTGTTTTGCAGACAATTCGGTGCTACCAACAGCTTGTCAACGCTCTTTACAGTATCGTCAGAAGCAAGAGCATTGAACACGTCTATAGCGTCCTTTGCGATGTCCTTATCGCAGGTCATAACAGACAGGTCGGTATAAAGTCTTGAAGTTTTCTCGTTGTAGTTTCCAGTGCCTATCTGAGTATAATACTCGGTCTTTGTGCCTGAACGCTTTGTGATAAGGCAAAGCTTTGAATGTACCTTATAGCCCTCCAGACCATAGATAACAGTACAGCCAGCCTTTTCAAGTCGGCGTGACCACTCGATATTATTTTCCTCATCAAATCTCGCCTTAAGCTCCACCAATACAAGAACGTCCTTGCCGTTCTCTGCGGCTTCACAAAGGGCTTCGACCACCTCACTGTGCTTTGCCACACGATACAATGTCATTTTTATAGACACAACATTTTTATCGTCAGCCGCCTCACGAAGCATATTGATAAAAGGCTTTATGCTATCAAAAGGATAAGAAAGCAGTCTGTCTTTCTTTTTTATCTGCGGCAGGATCGGCTTGTTATCGTCAAAGGCAGTAAACCTCTGCGGAACTCTCTTTTTATAGAAAAGCTCGGTTTTCTGTCTGAGTATATCCTGTATCTGGAACAGAAATGACAGATCAAGAGGAGTGCTGTTTCTGAAAACAGATTTTTTATTCACTTCAAGCTGTTTGCAGAGCAGGTCAACGATATTGTTATCAAGCTGCCTTGAAAGCTCCAGTCTGACAGGTGCAAGACGCTTTCTTTTCTTGATAAGGTCAGCCATGAACTCACGGTAATCAAGATCTTCGTCGTAAAGTGCGTCTGCGTCGATATCAGCATTTCTTGTAACTCTTATAAGTGACTTTGACTTCACAGTATATCCCTTGAAAATTTTCGGGACATAGTGGAGGATAAGCTCTTCAGAAAGCATATACTTGCCTGTTGAACCGACTTTTATAAGTCTTGGAAAGACCTCACTTCCGCAGGAGATAACACCCAGCTTCTCCTTGGAATTTTTGCTTTCAAGGACAACTGCAGCATAGATATCCTTATTTTTAAGGAAAGGGAAAGGCTGTCTTTTGCCCACCACCATAGGCGACAGGAGCGGAGCTATCTGTTTAATAAAATACTGTTCCAACTGAGAATTTTCCTCCGCTGTAAGCTTGGAAAAATCAACAAGAGCAACGCCCTGCTCGGCTATTTTCTTCATAAGGTCAGCGTAGATCTTATTTTTACGCTCGTTAAGCTCGCCCACTCTAGCGATAACGGCTTTGAGCTGTTCCTTAGCGGTCATATTTGTTTTATTTTCCCTGCTGTCAGGGTCTACCTCCATTTGGTCAGTGAGCGAGCCTACACGAACCATAAAGAACTCGTCCAGATTGCTCTGATAGATAGAAGCAAAAGAAAGTCTTTCACAGAGTGGCACGCACTCACGCTCAGCCTCCTCAAGGACTCTTTCATTAAATTTGAGCCACGACAGCTCTCTATTCATAAACACGTTTTTCATTGTGCCATACTCCTTTTATTATGATATCAAAACATCTATATAAATTTAATTTATTATATCACAAAACGGCGAACTGTTAAAGAGGTTTAAGCAAAATTCATGTAAAATATTCTTCTTTTATGCAGTATTGACCACATCGGCACAATCAAATTATGCAAAATGATAGATTTTCGTAAATTTGCAGGCAAAAATACTGTACAAAAAAGCAAAAATCAAAAATATCAATATTTTTTATGCAAAAAAGGTTGACAACGGGGCACAAATAGTGTATAATAATCAAGTCGCTATGAGAAACGCATATGGCGGTATAGCTCAGTTGGCTAGAGCACTTGGTTCATACCCAGGGTGTCACCGGTTCAAATCCAGTTACCGCTACCACATTTCTCATAGCGAAAAATCGGCCCGTTGGTCAAGAGGTTAAGACGCCGCCCTTTCACGGCGGAATCATGGGTTCAATTCCCGTACGGGTCACCATAATTGTGCAATAAAATAGATGCACACCTCGAAAAGCTCGTATTTACGAGCTTTTTTTGCGTTTTGAGAGCGAAATTTTCAGGTGTAAAACCATAGATGCTTTTTCGTTAAAAAAGGATCTGAACCCTCAACAATTAAACATCGTCAAACAAAACGGCAGACTTTGAGTATATTTTGCTCTAAGCCTGCCGATTTGTATATAAAAGAACTTTCACAAAGTTTTCAATACAAATTTATTGGATCTGCCGATTTTGTTGGTATCTCTTAAAACAGAGAAACCAATAGGATCGGCTTTTTTGTTTTTTAAGAGAGATGGTGATCCCAATGTGGCAGAGGCTGTATTAACAGATGAGAAAATAAATTTGACAGGAGGAATGTGAAATGTATTACAATAAAGAAAACGTTGAAAGGCTGAGACAGAGATATCCGGAAGGAACTCGTATCTGCCTTGACCAAATGAACGATGACCCGTTCCCTGTTGAGTCGGGAACGTTTGGCAAGGTCGATCACGTGGATGATATCGGCACTGTGCATTGTATCTTTGATAACGGCAGAACGCTCGGAGTTATCCCAGGCGTGGTCGATTTTCATATCGTAAGTGAAGATAGTGAGCAAACAGAAGATGAAGAAATGAATATATCAATGTGACGGTCAAGTTTTGAAAAAAGCTTGACCGTTTTTTTTGTTTGAAAAATCGGAAAGGAGATGATTCGTACTGATAAAATGTTTCGATATCTTTGCAGGTATCGGCGGATTTCGCTCAGGGTTTGAAAAAGCAGGCGGATTCAAGTGCGTCGGTTACTGCGAGATCGATAAGTATGCAAAGAAAGCCTATGAAATTTTGTATGATACAGAAGGTGAGGTGTTTTATGATGACGCAAGAAAAATCGACCCAAACGAGCTGCCCGATCTCGACCTTATATGCGGAGAAATTACCAAGCACAAGTTTTACGAAAAAAAATCACAGCACCTGTTATGGGTGCTGTGATTTTTGATTCCGATAAACTGGAATTTTAATTACTTTTTATACGGTTTATAATGCGGATTTTCGGAATTATTTTTCCAATATGCCTCTATACCGTATTCTCTAATTTGTTGATTTCCTTCCAGCCACTGCCGGTATACTATTTCTTCAAACAATCCCTGCGTTTTTTTACATGGAAACTCATTGCACTCTCCACAAAAATCAACACCATGGTTCTTTGTACATTCAAGTAAAAAACACCCTTCAATGCTACAACCATTATGTTCTGTGCTGCGGCAACCTGAACAAGAAGCACCCGCATATATGCTAAGTACTCCCTCAAAGTTGTTATAGCTTTCTACGGCATCGGGCATATGTACCTCATAAAATTCTTTTATGCCCTCCAAATATTTTAATAATGTTTTAGCCGACGCACAAATTATGCCATCATTATATGCCGAACAAGTGTGGCACATTAGAGAACATGGTGCAACCTTTTTAGTAATTTCACTTTTCTCCATTTTTGTACTCCTCCACTAAATTTCGATTTGTTAGGCAGTTTATCCCAACCAATTTTCTAAATTATTATATCATATCCAAAAATAAAATTCAAGTAGAAAGGACAATAAATTTTACTTAATCTCCAAATCAGGCAAAAGCAATAAGTTATAACCCCTGTAATTCTGCAAAATGGTGAGCAGAAACCTGAAACTTGCAAGAAAAATGAAAGGGTCAAAGCCACAGGAATGTCCGATGCACAGCTGTACAAGCAAGCAGGAAATGCCGTGACTACAAATGTTATCGAGGCTATTGGAAAGTATATTTCAGAGATCGACAA